>NZ_JBEXGN010000051.1:0-1071 GCF_040607345.1 Streptomyces sp. NPDC005302 | reverse complement strand
ACCATCGCCGTCCTGACCGACCACGCGAACATCCCCCTGCTCATCATCGCGGGATTCGCCCTGGGCTGCGGAGACATCTTCTTCGACATCTCCGCCCAGGCCGTCATGCCCGTCGTCGTCACCGGCGACCAGGCACTCATCCGCGCCAACAGCCGCATCTCCGCCGCACAGATCAACGGCGAACAACTCGCAGGCCCCCCACTGGGCGGAGTGCTCTTCTCCCTCTCCCACTCCCTGCCCTTCCTCGGCAACGCCCTCTCCTTTCTGATCAGCGCCCTCTACGTCGGATCCCTCAAAGGCAACTTCGCCAACACCCCCACCGACAAGCCCGCCCCCACAAGCCTGCGCGCCGAAGTCGCCGAAGGACTGCGCTGGCTCCTGCGCCACCGCGTCCTGCGCACCCTCGCCGGCACCGCCGCCATCGGCAACCTCGTCTTCACCGCCAAAATGTCCCTCCTCGTCCTCCTCGCCAGAAACCAGCTCGGCCTCGGCGACATCGGCTACGGCCTCCTCCTCAGCTCCACCGCCGTCGGCGCCTTCATCGGCAGCTTCCTCTCCGCCCCCATCTCCAAAAAGCTCCAGGTCGGCACCATGCGCGTCGTCGGCATGACCATCGAAGGACTCGCCGTCCTGGGACTCGGCCTCACCCACAACCCCTGGACCGCCGGCGCCATGATGGCCACCATCGGCTTCTCCATGAGCGTCCAGATCGTCATCGTCGGCGCCCTGCGACAACGCCTCGCCCCCGCCGAAATCCGCGGCCGCGTCATGTCCGCAAGCCGCCTCATCTCCCTCATGGGCGCACCCTTCGGCGGCATCCTCGGCGGCTACCTCGCCGCCACCATCAGCCTGCGAACCCCCTTCATCCTCGGCGGCCTCCTCATGGTCCTCGTCGCCCTCCTCAGCCTCCCCGCACTCAGCAACCGCTCCATCCAAGAAGCAACACACGACGCCACCACCGACACCACAAACACACCAAACGACACCCCACCCACCGAAACCACAGAAGAAACCACCACCACCGCAACACCCCAAGGCGCCTCGAAGTAGCCACAGCGCCGCCGTCCCTCT
>NZ_JBEXGN010000050.1:3358-4776 GCF_040607345.1 Streptomyces sp. NPDC005302 | reverse complement strand
ACACAGTGGACGCGAGCAACTGAGGACAAGCCCTCGGCCTATTAGTACCAGTCACCTCCAGCGGTTACCCGCCTTCCAGATCTGGCCTATCAACCCAGTCGTCTACTGGGAGCCTTAACCCCTCAAGGGGGTGGGAATACTCATCTCGAAGCAGGCTTCCCGCTTAGATGCTTTCAGCGGTTATCCCTCCCGAACGTAGCCAACCAGCCATGCCCTTGGCAGGACAACTGGCACACCAGAGGTTCGTCCGTCCCGGTCCTCTCGTACTAGGGACAGCCCTTCTCAATATTCCTACGCGCACAGCGGATAGGGACCGAACTGTCTCACGACGTTCTAAACCCAGCTCGCGTACCGCTTTAATGGGCGAACAGCCCAACCCTTGGGACCGACTCCAGCCCCAGGATGCGACGAGCCGACATCGAGGTGCCAAACCATCCCGTCGATATGGACTCTTGGGGAAGATCAGCCTGTTATCCCCGGGGTACCTTTTATCCGTTGAGCGACGGCGCTTCCACAAGCCACCGCCGGATCACTAGTCCCGACTTTCGTCCCTGCTCGACCCGTCGGTCTCACAGTCAAGCTCCCTTGTGCACTTACACTCAACACCTGATTACCAACCAGGCTGAGGGAACCTTTGGGCGCCTCCGTTACTCTTTAGGAGGCAACCGCCCCAGTTAAACTACCCATCAGACACTGTCCCTGATCCGGATCACGGACCCAGGTTAGACATCCAGCACGACCAGACTGGTATTTCAACGACGACTCCACCATGGCTGGCGCCATGACTTCAAAGTCTCCCAGCTATCCTACACAAGCCGAACCGAACACCAATATCAAACTGTAGTAAAGGTCCCGGGGTCTTTCCGTCCTGCTGCGCGAAACGAGCATCTTTACTCGTAGTGCAATTTCACCGGGCCTATGGTTGAGACAGTCGAGAAGTCGTTACGCCATTCGTGCAGGTCGGAACTTACCCGACAAGGAATTTCGCTACCTTAGGATGGTTATAGTTACCACCGCCGTTTACTGGCGCTTAAGTTCTCAGCTTCGCCACCCCGAAGAGTGACTAACCGGTCCCCTTAACGTTCCAGCACCGGGCAGGCGTCAGTCCGTATACATCGCCTTACGGCTTCGCACGGACCTGTGTTTTTAGTAAACAGTCGCTTCTCGCTGGTCTCTGCGGCCACCCCCAGCTCATGGAGCAAGTCCAATCACCGGTGATGGCCCCCCTTCTCCCGAAGTTACGGGGGCATTTTGCCGAGTTCCTTAACCATAGTTCACCCGAACGCCTCGGTATTCTCTACCTGACCACCTGAGTCGGTTTAGGGTACGGGCCGCCATGAAACTCGCTAGAGGCTTTTCTCGACAGCATAGGATCATCCACTTCACCACAATCGGCTCGGCATCAGGTCTCAGCCTTG
>NZ_JBEXGN010000050.1:1706-3263 GCF_040607345.1 Streptomyces sp. NPDC005302 | reverse complement strand
CTTAATGTGTGACGGATTTACCTATCACACGGCCTACACCCTTACCCCGGGACAACCACCGCCCGGGATGGACTACCTTCCTGCGTCACCCCATCACTCACCTACTACCACCTTGGGCCGGCGGCTCCACCACTCCCCTCAACTCCGAAGAGATCAGGGCGGCTTCACGGCCTTAGCATTAATGGGCTCGATGTTTGACGCTTCACAGCGGGTACCGGAATATCAACCGGTTATCCATCGACTACGCCTGTCGGCCTCGCCTTAGGTCCCGACTTACCCTGGGCAGATCAGCTTGACCCAGGAACCCTTAGTCAATCGGCGCACACGTTTCTCACGTGTGTATCGCTACTCATGCCTGCATTCTCACTCGTGAACCGTCCACCACTGCCTTCCGGCGCGGCTTCACCCGGCACACGACGCTCCCCTACCCATCACAGCGGGCGTTGGCCCTATTGCTGCAATGACACGACTTCGGCGGTACGCTTGAGCCCCGCTACATTGTCGGCGCGGAATCACTAGACCAGTGAGCTATTACGCACTCTTTCAAGGGTGGCTGCTTCTAAGCCAACCTCCTGGTTGTCTGTGCGACTCCACATCCTTTCCCACTTAGCGTACGCTTAGGGGCCTTAGTCGATGCTCTGGGCTGTTTCCCTCTCGACCATGGAGCTTATCCCCCACAGTCTCACTGCCGTGCTCTCACTTACCGGCATTCGGAGTTTGGCTAAGGTCAGTAACCCGGTAGGGCCCATCGCCTATCCAGTGCTCTACCTCCGGCAAGAAACACACGACGCTGCACCTAAATGCATTTCGGGGAGAACCAGCTATCACGGAGTTTGATTGGCCTTTCACCCCTAACCACAGGTCATCCCCCAGGTTTTCAACCCTGGTGGGTTCGGTCCTCCACGACCTCTTACAGCCGCTTCAACCTGCCCATGGCTAGATCACTCCGCTTCGGGTCTTGAGCGCGCTACTAAATCGCCCTATTCGGACTCGCTTTCGCTACGGCTTCCCCACACGGGTTAACCTCGCAACACACCGCAAACTCGCAGGCTCATTCTTCAAAAGGCACGCAGTCACGACGCACCGAGTAAACTCGATGCGCGACGCTCCCACGGCTTGTAGGCACACGGTTTCAGGTACTATTTCACTCCGCTCCCGCGGTACTTTTCACCATTCCCTCACGGTACTATCCGCTATCGGTCACCAGGGAATATTTAGGCTTAGCGGGTGGTCCCGCCAGATTCACACGGGATTTCTCGGGCCCCGTGCTACTTGGGTGTCTCTCAAACGAGCCGTTGATGTTTCGACTACGGGGGTCTTACCCTCTACGCCGGACCTTTCGCATGTCCTTCGTCTACATCAACGGTTTCTGACTCGCCTCACAGCCGGCAGACTGTGAAAGAGAGATCCCACAACCCCCCAAGCGCAACCCCTGCCGGGTCTCACACGCTTGAGGTTTGGCCTCATCCGGTTTCGCTCGCCACTACTCCCGGAATCACGGTTGTTTTCTCTTCCTGCGGGTACTGAGATGTTTCACTTCCCCGCGTTCCCTCCACT
>NZ_JBEXGN010000049.1:0-5266 GCF_040607345.1 Streptomyces sp. NPDC005302 | reverse complement strand
GGCAGAACGTCATCGTGGTCGCGTACTTGGTGAGGAGCAGCCGGGTGCGGCCCGCGGGCGCGACGAGGAGGTAGCGCAGGGTGCCCGCGTTGGCCGCCGCGCGGTCGAAGGCCTCCATACGGGCCAGGAAGTCGGCGTTGTGCGTCGTCATGAGCGGCGGCACCTCACCGGGCGCCCGCTCTCCCCGTACGAGCACCAGTGCCTGCCCCTGCACCGTGCGCGGCAGCCCCAGCCAGCGCACCGGCTGCTGGACGGTGCGCACGGCGGTGACCTGGTCCCACGGGGTCGTGTTCGTGACGAAGAAACCCACCCGGCGCAGCCCCCGGGCGCTGACCCACACACCGACGCGCAACAGGCGCAGCGCGCACAGTATGGCGACGGCGGCGCCGACCATGCAGGCCGCGGCGGCGGGCACGGTGCCGGCGACGGCGATGATCACGGCCGCCGCGAGCACGAAGGAGGCCAGCAGCAGGACGAGCGCGGCGGCGCCGACCCGCCACGGGCCGGGCCGGTAGGGGCGCCGCCAGCGGTCGCGGTCGTCGAAGGGCAGCGCGACATCCTCCGCGGCCTCGTCAAAGGCGCGGTCCGCCGTCAGGAAAGGCAGGGGCACGACTGATCCTCACTCAATCCACGCATGGGCTGTGCCCGGTGAGGCTATCGAGCCGGATGCCGGGCCACCACCCTTGGGGGTCCGGATGAGTCAGCGGCCGTCCGACGCCTCGGAATGCTGCGTCTTCGCAGGTGACTGATCCTGCGACAAGGCGGGCATCCCGACGATCAGGGACCCCGCTATCCCGGCGATGACCGTGAGACCGATGAGCCATCGGCCGACCATCTGCCCGGCGGAGGCCCGCTCGCGGGGCGGGGGAGTGACATTGCTGCGGAACTGGTCGGCTTCGGCGATGAAGGCGAAGGGGACGGGCTCGCGCCGACGGAACATGGGCGGTGCTTCTCCTTCCGGAGACTCGTGCTGAGGTGACGGTCCGGTGAGGGCGGCTCGAACGCATCGCCCTCACCCATACAGACGCACGAGTGCCCCATCAGGTGCCCTGAATCACCGAATTCGCAGAAGTTCGCCGCCGAATGTCTCGGCCCGGTACCGAACGCCCCGTTGTCGGTGCCGGGCCGTAGAGTGGTCGCCGCCCGAGCCAGTGATGGGAAGGACCCTCCGCACCGTGACCGACACCCCCGCCGACGACCTCAAGCCCAGCTTCCGCAGCGATGTGACCGTCGAGCTGATCAAGCACACGGCCTCCGACGCCGACGTGCTGTTCGCCGCCCGTGTCTCCACGGCCGGGGAGCAGTCGCTGCAAGAGCTGCAGAAGGACCCGGAGCGTTCCAAGGGCCTGATCAACTACCTGATGCGGGACCGGCACGGCAGCCCCTTCGAGCACAACTCGATGACCTTCTTCATCAGCGCCCCGATCTTCGTCTTCCGCGAGTTCATGCGCCACCGCGTCGGCTGGTCGTACAACGAGGAATCGGGTCGCTACAGGGAGCTGGAGCCGGTCTTCTACGTCCCGGGCGCCTCCCGCAAGCTGGTCCAGGAGGGCCGCCCCGGCAAGTACGTCTTCGTGGAGGGCACGCAGGCCCAGCTGGAGCTCACGGGCCGCGCGATGGAGGACTCCTACCGCCAGGCGTACGAGGCGTACCAGGAGATGCTCGCCGCCGGCGTGGCCCGCGAGGTCGCCCGCGCCGTCCTCCCGGTAGGCCTCTTCTCCTCGATGTACGCCACGTGCAACGCGCGGTCCCTCATGCACTTCCTCGGCCTGCGCACCCAGCACGAGCTCGCCAAGGTCCCGTCCTTCCCGCAGCGGGAGATCGAGATGGTCGGCGAGAAGATGGAGGCGGAGTGGGCCAGGCTCATGCCGCTCACACACGCGGCCTACAACGCGAACGGACGTGTGGCGCCGTAAAGCGCCTGTGCGCACCGGTCCGGCACAGATGTACGGATCAGCCGAGCGAAGTGTCCGTATTGCGGCATTTCGCGAAGTTCATCTAGCCTGATCAAACGGACCCGGCACTGCTTGAACCCCCGAGCAGGCAGTGCCGGGCTCCACCTTTGTCATGCTTTGTCGTGTCCCCCGAGGGCAGACCCCGGGTTGAGCAGCGAGTAGCGTGTTACCCATGGCTCCGACCTCCACTCCGCAGACCCCCTTCGGGCGGGTCCTCACCGCCATGGTCACGCCCTTCGCGGCGGACGGCGCACTCGACCTCGACGGCGCTCAGCGGCTCGCCACCCACCTGGTGGACGCAGGCAACGACGGCCTGATCATCAACGGCACCACCGGTGAGTCCCCGACCACCAGCAACGCGGAGAAATCGGATCTCGTACGTGCCGTGGTGGAAGCGGTCGGCGACCGCGCCCATGTCGTCGCGGGCGTCGGCACCAACGACACGCACCACAGCATCGAACTGGCCCGGGCCGCCGAGCAGGTCGGCGCGCACGGCCTGCTCACCGTCACGCCGTACTACAACAAGCCGCCGCAGGAGGGCCTCTACCGGCACTTCACGGCCATCGCCGACGCGACCGGCCTGCCGGTCATGCTCTACGACATCCCCGGCCGCAGCGGCGTCCCGATCAACACCGAAACCCTGGTGCGGCTCGCCGAGCACCCCCGTATCGTCGCGAACAAGGACGCCAAGGGAGACCTCGGCCGGGCCAGCTGGGCCATCGCCCGCTCCGGCCTCGCCTGGTACTCCGGCGACGACATGCTGAACCTCCCGCTGCTCTCCGTGGGCGCGGTCGGATTCGTCTCCGTCGTCGGCCACGTCGTCACCCCGGAACTCCGCGCCATGCTCGACGCCCACCTCTCGGGCGACGTGCAGAAGGCCACGGAGATCCACCAGAAGCTGCTCCCCGTCTTCACCGGCATGTTCCGCACCCAGGGCGTCATGACGACCAAGGCCGCACTCGCCCTCCAGGGCCTGCCGGCCGGTCCGCTGCGCGCCCCGATGGTCGAGCTGTCGCCCGAGGAGACCGTCCAGCTCAAGATCGATCTTGGCGCCGGCGGGGTAGAGCTCTGATCACAGACTTCACAACTGAATAAGCACCACCGCAGGCCATGGGCCTGCACCCCACACAGACAACTGCTACTGCACGAACGTCACGCGCGCCACGTGCCTTGCCAGGTACGTGGCGTCCGTGGTGAGGAGAGTCTTTTGAGTCATCCGCATCCTGAACTCGGCAAACCGCCGGTCCTTCCGAAGGGCGGCCTGCGGGTCACCCCGCTCGGCGGCCTCGGCGAGATCGGCCGGAACATGACGGTCTTCGAGTACGGAGGCCGCCTTCTGATCGTCGACTGCGGCGTGCTCTTCCCCGAGGAGGAGCAGCCCGGAATCGACCTGATCCTGCCGGACTTCACGTCCATCCGGGACCGCCTCGACGACATCGAGGGCATCGTGCTCACGCACGGCCACGAGGACCACATCGGTGCCGTGCCGTTCCTCCTGCGCGAGAAGCCGGACATCCCGCTGATCGGCTCCAAGCTGACCCTCGCCCTCATCGAGGCGAAGCTCCAGGAGCACCGCATCCGGCCGTACACGCTGGAGGTGGCCGAGGGCCACCGCGAGCGCATCGGCCCCTTCGACTGCGAGTTCGTCGCGGTGAACCACTCCATCCCGGACGCCCTGGCGGTCGCCATCCGCACCCCCGCGGGCATGGTCGTCCACACCGGCGACTTCAAGATGGACCAGCTCCCGCTGGACGGCCGCCTCACGGACCTGCACGCGTTCGCGCGTCTGAGCGAGGAAGGCATCGACCTTCTCCTCTCGGACTCCACGAACGCCGAGGTCCCCGGCTTCGTCCCGCCCGAGCGCGACATCTCGAACGTGCTGCGCCAGGTCTTCGCGGGTGCCAGCAAGCGCATCATCGTGGCGAGCTTCGCCAGTCACGTGCACCGCATCCAGCAGATCCTCGACACCGCCCACGAGTACGGCCGCAGGGTCGCCTTCGTCGGCCGCTCGATGGTCCGCAACATGGGCATCGCCCGGGACCTCGGCTACCTGAAGGTCCCGCCGGGCCTGGTGGTCGACGTCAAGACGCTCGACGACCTCCCGGACCACCAGATCGTGCTCGTCTGTACGGGTTCCCAGGGCGAGCCGATGGCCGCCCTCTCCCGGATGGCGAACCGCGACCACCAGATCCGGATCGTCCAGGGCGACACCGTGATCCTGGCGTCGTCGCTGATCCCCGGCAACGAGAACGCGGTCTACCGCGTCATCAACGGCCTGACCCGCTGGGGTGCGAACGTCATCCACAAGGGCAACGCCAAGGTGCACGTCTCGGGTCACGCCTCGGCGGGCGAGCTGCTGTACTTCTACAACATCTGCAAGCCGCGCAACCTGATGCCGGTCCACGGCGAATGGCGCCACCTGCGGGCCAACGCCGAGCTCGGCGCCCTCACCGGCGTCCCGCACGACCGCATCGTGATCGCCGAGGACGGCGTGGTCGTCGACCTGATCAACGGCAAGGCGAAGATCTCCGGCAAGGTCCAGGCCGGGTACGTGTACGTCGACGGCCTCTCGGTCGGTGACGTCGGAGAGCCCGCGCTCAAGGACCGCAAGATCCTCGGCGACGAGGGCATCATCTCGGTCTTCGTGGTGATGGACGCCAGTACGGGCAAGCTCACGGGCGGCCCGCACATCCAGGCCCGCGGCTCCGGCATCGACGACGCGGCATTCGCCGACGTCATCCCGAGGGTCACCGAGGTCCTGGAGCGATCGGCTCAGGACGGCGTGGTCGAGCCCCACCAGCTGCAGCAACTCATCCGCCGCACGCTGGGCAAGTGGGTCTCCGACAACTACCGCCGGCGCCCGATGATCCTCCCGGTCGTGGTCGAGGTCTGACCCCCGGAGCACGTCAACCAGGAGCGGGCCGCACCGATTTGCATCGGGGCGGCCCGCTCCAGTACGTTTACGTCTCCGCCTGAACGGAACCCGACAGCTTCGTGCCTCGGACCGAGTCCCCGAGGGGGCGGAAATTCCGACTCAGAACTTCTGATAAAGTCGGAGCCGCTGAAAAGGAAAGCGCGAAAGCGCGGAACTTGAAAGCACCGAGGAAATCGGGCCCGAAAGGATCTGATAGAGTCGGACTCGCTGGAAAGGGAAACGCGAAAGCGAAAACCTGGAAAGCGCCGAGGAAATCGGATACGGAAACGGTCTGATAGAGCCGGAAACGCAAGACCGAAGGGAAGCGCCCGGAGGAAAGCCCGAGAGGGTGAGTACAAAGGAAGCGTCCGTTCCTTGAGAACTCAACAGCGTGCCA
>NZ_JBEXGN010000048.1:0-6531 GCF_040607345.1 Streptomyces sp. NPDC005302 | reverse complement strand
GCCCGCCCGCAGCAGGGTGGCGGCGCTCGCCTCCCTCGCCGTGCGCGCGGAACCGGCGTGCCGCACGCCCGCGCGGTCGAGCGCGTCCAGGGTGCGGCGGATGCCCGCGGCGCCGTCGTCGAGGCTGTGGTTCGAGGCGGTGGAGCAGGCGTCGTAGCCCGTCGCGGCGAGGCCTTCGGCCACCTGGGGCGGGGACTTGAAGACGGGGTATCCCGTGTAGTCGCCGTCCGCGCCGTAGACGGTCTCCATGTGACAGATCGCCAGGTCGGCACCGGACACGATCGGCCGGACGCCCGCGAGCATCGGCCGGAAGTCGTAGCCGTCGCCTCCGGCGTCGGATGCCGCGCGGTCGATGATCGAGCTGTGCGGCAGGACGTCCCCCGAGGCGACCAGGGTGAAAGGGCGGGTGGCGCCGGGAGCGGGCTGGCCGTCCCGGCGGTGGCCGGCCGAGTCCTGGGCCTGACAGGCCGCCGCCGTGGCGATGAGGACGGCCGCGATGGCCAGATTGATCTGTCGCGCGCGTGTGATCATGCCCGGCCCCATCTGGTCGTATTTGATTACTAATTGAGGAGATTCCAGGGACACGGGCGGCCGGCGGTCAAGGAGGCACCACCGCGGCTCGCCCGTTCGGCGCCCGTGAGCCCGCCCGTTGGGGTGACCTGCTGCGAACGGGCGTGCGGAGCCGACGGAATCCCCGCCTCCACCTCGGCGGACCGTTCGGCGCACCGTTCACCGACGGCTTCGACCGCCCACCGCACGGACGCGTCAGCGGCCTGTCCGCGCGGAGCGCATCGCGCTGCCATACACGCCATGACGGCCGGAACCACCACCATCACGAGCGGGACGACCGCCGAGCACGAGCTGGCCACGCTGCAGCGCGAGCACGGCCGCCCCCTCTTCGCCCTGCTGCTGCGCCTGTCGGACGGAGACCGGCAGCGGGCCGAGGACCTGCTGCAGGAAACCCTCGTACGTGCCTGGCAGCACCCCGAGGCGCTACGGGCCGACGCCTTCGAGTCCGTCCGCCCCTGGCTGCTCACCGTGGGGCGGCGGCTCGCCATCGACGCGCGGCGGGCCCGGCAGGCACGCCCGCCCGAGGTCGGGGACGCCGTCCTCGACCATGCGCGCATCTGTGCGGATCACGCCGAACGGTCGGCGGCGACGCTCGATGTGCGGGAGGCTGTGAAGACACTCACTCCGGAGCACCGTGAAGTCCTGGTGCTCGTGTACTTCCAGGGGGCGAGTGTGGCGGAGGCCGCGGCGGCCCTGGGCATTCCGCCCGGTACCGTGAAGTCCCGCGCGTATTACGCGCTGCGCGCCCTGCGCCGGGTACTTCCGGGATATGCGGCCGACCTGCGGTGAAACCGAAGGCTTAGTCAAACCTCCGTAAAGCGCCTTGCTGACGACCATGGTTGAGCACTCAGCTTGCCTCATCCGTGTTCCGGACCGGGGCCCGGGGTCGGGCGACGCGCACGCACCGGAGGAGGGCAGAAAGGGATGCTGCACAGAGGGCAAGAGAGCACGGACGGCACCGGGGGTGGCGAACTCACCGTCCCCATGGCCTGGTTGTACGCCGAGTACATCGCCGACGAACTGCTGCGGACCGGCGATCTGATGCCGCCGACGTCCTTCGAGTTCCGCGCCGGGCGTGACGCCCTCGCGCTGACCATCTTCCTGTCCGACAGCAGCGGCGAACTGTCCGGGATCCGGGTCATCACGCAACTGGAGACCTGGCTCTCCCTGACCGCCTACGACCAGCCCTGGCAGGAGTGGGTGCGCGAACACATGGACCTGCGCGCCGCCGAGGCAGCCGGATCGGCCGCACCCGACCCCGACCTGGAGCTGGCGTCGACGGCCTGGCGGTGGCTGGAGGAGACCGAGCTGCTCGCTCCCGACCTGGACGCGGTGCCCGGCGGGGGCCCCGGACCGGGCGAGGACGACGGCCCGAAGGTGTGGACGCCCGCCTGGCGGCTGGGGCTTCCGCTCGGGCATCTGGCCATCCACCTCTTCTGAGAGCGTCCCCGCCACCGCCTTCTCCACCGCGCCGCGAGATTTCCTCGGGCCCGCACCAATCCGCGGGCACCGGCGCTCCGAATGTCTGAACCGCGATTCCGGACGGGTCTTGAGTGATTCGGCGGTCTGGTGCGTACCCGTGGGCAACAGCAGCACCACTCACAGTCCGCACCATCGCCACGAGGATTCGGTATTCGGTATGAGGTCCCTGGAACGGCATGGCGACGTCGGCGCCTACGCACTCGGCGTGCTCGACGAGGCGGAAGCCTTCCGCTTCGAGGACCACCTCATGGAGTGCCCTCGGTGTACGGCGCACGTGAGCGAGTTTCGCCCCGCCACACGGCAGTTGATGCTGTACCGCCGCTCGACGCCGCGCACGGTGCACCCGTTCGCCGCCCCCGGGCCGCGGCTGCTCGACCGGCTGCTCGGCGAGGTGGCCGCCCGCAACCGGGCGGGGCGCAGGCGTCTCCTGTACGTCGTGGCGGCCTCCGTGGTCCTCGCGGCCGGCGGCCCCGCGATCGCCGTCGTCACCGCGCACGACGCCCCGACGAACCGGGTCGCCGTGGCGGACCCCCAGGAGAGCCGGGTCGCCGCCACCGACGCGGAGACCGGGGTCTGGGCCCAGGTGACGACCACCGACCGGACCTGGGGCACCGACGTCGACGTCCAGGTCAAGGACGCCGGAGGCCCCCGGTCCTGTCAGCTCGTCGCCGTCGGCAAGGACGGCACGGAGGAGACCGTGACCAGCTGGATGGTCCCGCCGCACAACGGCGAGGCCACCCGGATGCGGGGAGGCGCGGCCCTGCGGACCGCCGACATCGGCCGGTTCGAGGTGCGCACGGCGGACGGCAAGCACCTGGTGACCCTCAAGGCCCCCTGAGCGGCGCCCGTCCGCTCCGCTACTTGAGCAGGCGGGACATCCGCCGGTCCGCCAGCGGCTTGCCGCCGGTCTGGCAGGTCGGGCAGTACTGGAGGGCCGAGTCGCTGAAGGAGACCTCGCGGATGGTGTCGCCGCACACCGGGCAGGCCTCCCCCGCTCTCCCGTGCACCCGCAGCCCGCTCTTCTTCTCGGCCTTGAGCCGGCCGGCGGCCAGCCCGTGGGAGCGCTCCACCGCCTCGGCGAGGGTGACGCGCAGCGCCTCGTACAGCCGGTGCGTCTCCTCCGGGGTCAGGGAGGAGGCGAGCTTGAAGGGCGACATCCGGGCGGCGTGCAGGATCTCGTCGCTGTACGCGTTGCCCACGCCCGCGATCAGGCTCTGGTCGCGCAGCGCGCCCTTGAGCTGACGCCGCTCCCCCTGGAGCAGTCCCGCGAAGCGCTCCTCGTCGAAGTCGCCGGCGAGCGGGTCGGGGCCGAGGCGGGCGACGCCGGGGATCTGACCGGGGTCCGCGACGACGTACACCGCGAGGCGCTTCTGGGTGCCGGCCTCGGTGAGGTCGAAGCCCTCGCCCGTCTCCAGCGCGACCCTCAGCGCGAGCGGGCCCTTGCCGGGCCGGGGCGGGCCGTCCGGGAGGGTGTCCCGCCAGTGCAGCCAGCCCGCGCGGGCCAGGTGCGTGACGAAGTGCAGGCCGTCCGCGTCGATGTCGAGGAACTTGCCGAACCGGCCGACGGCCGTGACCGCGCGCCCCTCCAGCGCCGAGACGGGAGGGTCGTAGGTCTTCAGGACGCTGATGGCGACGGGCAGCACGCGCACGATCTCGCGGCCGACGAGACGGTCGGCCAGGAAATCCTTGAGCGCGTCGACCTCGGGCAGTTCCGGCATACGTCCAGAGTGCCATCCGGCACCGACACCGCGACCGAACGTCTTAGCCGCCCCGCGCCGGCCGGGGCCGGTCGGGGCCGGTCGGGGCCGGTCGGGGCCGGTCGGGGCCGGTCGGGGCCGGTCGGGGCCGGTCGGGGCCGGTCGGGGCCGGTCGGGGCAGGTCCGGGCTCATCCGGGCAGCTACGGACCGGTTCTGACCGCTCCGGCCGCTCAGTCCCGTTCCCGGACGACGAACTCGCACCACACGGCCTTGCCGCCGCCCCGGGCCTCCACGCCCCACACGTCGGTGAGCAGGTCGACGAGGAGCAGCCCGCGGCCGGACACCCCGGACTCCCCGGCATCGCGGCGGCGCGGCAGGGCGCTGGAGGAGTCCTCGACCTCGGCCCGCAGCCTGCGGTCGGACCCGGTCAGGACCCGCAGGGTCACGACGGCCGAGCCCTCGGTGTGCATGAGGGCGTTGGTGATGAGTTCGTCGGCGACCAGTTCGATCTCGTCGGCCCGCTCGCCGGCTCCCCAGGCGCGGACGGCGGCCCGGATCATGTGCCGGGCCTCGATGAGCGCCTCGGGGTCGCCGGGTGCCACGTGCTGCTGGAGCCGTCCGCCGGAGCGCTGGTCGCTCAGGCCGCGGCGGCGCAGGAGCAGCAGCGCGACGTCGTCGTCCCCGCCGCGGGCCTCCGCCATGTCGATGAGCCGGTCGGCGAGGTCGTCGACGTCCGCCGGGCCGACGCGGATCACCTCCCTGAGCGTGTGCATGCCGTCGTCGAGGTCGGCGCCCGGTACTTCGACGAGTCCGTCGGTGCACAGCAGCAGGGTCTGGCCCGGGTCGAGTTCGATGGTGGCGACCGGGTATTCGAGGCGCCCGAACTCCGCGGACAGGCCGAGCGGCAGGCCGCCCTCCACGGGCAGCCGCCTGCACGTGCCGTCGGTGTGCCGGACCAGCGGGTCGATGTGGCCGGCCCGGACCAGCTGGGCCACTCCGGTGGACAGGTCGATCTCGGCGTACAGGCAGGTCGCGAAACGGTCGGTGTCGAGTTCGTCGAGGAAGACCGAGGCCCGGGCCATCACGGTTGCCGGGGTGTGACCCTCGGCGGCGTAGGCGCGCAGCACGATGCGCAGCTGGCCCATGACGGCGGCGGCGTGCGTGTCGTGGCCCTGGACGTCGCCGATGACGGCGCCGACGCGGCCGCCGGGCAGCGGGATGAAGTCGTACCAGTCGCCGCCGATGTCGCGGCCGAGCGAGGCGGAGCGGTAGCGGACGGCGATGTCGGCGCCCGGCACGCTGGGGATGGAGCGCGGCAGCATCGCCTGCTGGAGGCCCTGGGCGAGGTCCTTCTCCTGCTCGAAGAACATGGCCCGCTGGAGACTCTGGGCGATGCTGCTGCCGAGGGCGACGAGGACGTTGCGCTCGTCCTCCGAGAAGCCGCGGCGGTCGTTGTAGAGCAGGCCGATCGCTCCGATGGGGCGGGCCTGCACGATGAGCGGCAGATAGGCGGCCGAGGTGATGTTCAGGCCGGTGATGTTCGGCCACAGCAGCGGGTACGACGCGGCGAACTCCTGCGGCGACTCGATGAAGTGCGGCGCGAGGTTCCGTACCACCTCGTTCATCGGGTACTGCGCGTCCAGGCGGGTGACCCGGGTGCCGGGGACGTAGCTGTCCACCGGCCCCGTGGCGACCATGCGGATGCGGCCCGCCTCGACCAGGCCCATGACCAGGCTGGTCGCCCCCAGGTGGGTGAGGCCGTGGGTGTCCTCCAGGACGTCGATGACGTCCTGGACGGTGACGGCGTGGGCCAGCGCCGCCGTGGTGAGCTGGACGACGTTCGTCTGATGGCGCCGGGCCTCGTCCTGCGCGGCCTGCTCACGGCGCGCCGCCGCCTCGCTCAGCTCGTCGGTCGCGTCCCGGACGATGCCGACGATCCGGCGCGGCCGGCCGCCCTCGTCACGGCGGATGTAGCCCTGGGTGTGGGTCCAGCGCAGGGCGCCGTCGCGGCGGCGGATGCGGAAGTAGGCCCCGTAGTTCTCGCTGCCGTCCTTGAGCGCGTGGGACACCATCGTGTCGAGGCGCGTCGACTCGGCCGGGGGAACACGCGTGGCGAGCGAGGCGGGATGCCCGTCGTACTCGTCCGGGCGCACGTCGAAGACCTCGTGGGCCTGGGCGTCCATGTGCATCAGACCGGTGTCCAGGTCCCAGTCGAAGCTGCCCATGCGGTTGAGCGCCAGGATCGGATCCGGGTGGGCGGGCCAGTCGTCCGGGAGTGACAGGGCGCTCGCTCCCCGATCAACCATGCGCCCACCTTGCCAGCATTTGCCCGATTATTCGACTTCTGGGGTCCTCTCTGCCGGGTTCCGGGGAGCCCTCCGCCGGGCTCCCCGGCTCCCAGCGTTCGCTCAGCCGTCGAACACCCCGGTGGAGACGTCGAAGACGCTCTCGCCGGGATCAGGGTCCTCGGGGATCAGCCCGCCGTCGTCGGGGACGTCCGGAAGATCCGGGACGGTGTCCTCGCTCGGCGTGCCCGGCCCGGTGTGCGGCGCCGAGGGGGTCCGGGAGGCCGAGCGGTCGGGGGCCGCCGTCTCGGTCCGCCGCGGGGCGTCCCCGCCCGGCCGGGAGGGCGCCGGGGTGGCTCCGGGCCTCGTCGGAGAGGGCGTTCCGCCGGTGGCCGTGGCGCAGCCCGCGGGCTCGCCGGCGCCGGACGCGCGGTCGCGGCGGGAGACGCCCATGACGGTGTCGTCGGTCGGTGTGGCGGAGGGCCCGGTGCCGGAT
>NZ_JBEXGN010000047.1:0-9408 GCF_040607345.1 Streptomyces sp. NPDC005302 | reverse complement strand
CCCGGAGCACCTGCGTATCCCCCGCGCGGGCCCGCCTGGGGGGGGGCCCGCGCGGACCCGCCCCCCGTGGCCCTGCGGAGGTTGCCTCCGCCAGGGCCACGTACCATGGGGTAAGGCCGTGGCGTGTTCAGCCCGGCAGGCCCCGCGACGCGGAGGCCGTCCACTCACTCCGGGAGAAGCGCCTCAATATGGCCACGCGCCACGACATCCGCAACGTCGCCATCGTCGCCCACGTCGACCACGGCAAGACCACACTGGTCGACGCCATGCTCAAGCAGGCCGGTGCCTTCGCCGCGCACGCCGCCGAGTCGCTCGACGACCGCATGATGGACTCGAACGACCTGGAACGTGAGAAGGGCATCACGATCCTGGCGAAGAACACGGCGGTCAAGTACCACCCGAAGGATGGCGGCGAGGCCATCACGATCAACATCATCGACACCCCCGGCCACGCCGACTTCGGTGGTGAGGTCGAGCGCGGCCTGTCGATGGTGGACGCGGTCGTCCTCCTCGTCGACGCCTCCGAGGGCCCGCTGCCCCAGACCCGCTTCGTGCTGCGCAAGGCGCTCCACGCCCGGCTGCCCGTCATCCTGTGCATCAACAAGACGGACCGCCCGGACGCGCGCATCGACGAGGTCGTGAACGAGGCGTACGACCTCTTCCTCGACCTCGACGCCGACGAGGACCAGATCGAGTTCCCGATCGTCTACGCGTGTGCGCGTGACGGCGTGGCCTCGCTGACCAAGCCGGAGGACGGCACCGTCCCGGCCGACAGCGACAGCCTGGAGCCGTTCTTCACGACGATCCTCGAGTCGGTCCCGGCCCCGTCCTACGACGAGACCGCGCCGCTTCAGGCCCACGTCACCAACCTGGACGCCGACAACTTCCTCGGCCGTATCGCGCTGCTCCGTGTCGAGCAGGGCGAGCTGCGCAAGGGCCAGAACGTCACGTGGATCAAGCGCGACGGCACGATGGCGAACGTGCGCATCACCGAGCTGCTGATGACCGAGGCGCTCACCCGCAAGCCCGCCGAGAAGGCGGGCCCCGGTGACATCTGTGCCGTCGCCGGTATCCCGGACATCATGATCGGCGAGACCCTCGCCGACCCCGAGAACCCGATCGCGCTGCCGCTGATCACGGTCGACGAGCCGGCGATCTCCATGACCATCGGTACGAACACCTCTCCGATGGTCGGCCGCGGCGCCACCGGCAAGGGCGCGGACGCCAAGGCCGCGGTCAAGGACCGCAAGGTCACCGCCCGCCAGGTCAAGGACCGCCTCGACCGCGAGCTGGTCGGTAACGTCTCGCTCCGCGTGCTCGACACCGAGCGCCCGGACGCGTGGGAGGTCCAGGGCCGTGGTGAGCTCGCGCTCGCCATCCTGGTCGAGCAGATGCGCCGCGAGGGCTTCGAGCTGACCATCGGCAAGCCGCAGGTCGTCACCCAGGTCATCGACGGCAAGGTCCACGAGCCGGTCGAGCGCATGACGATCGACGTCCCCGAGGAGCACATGGGCGCGGTCACGCAGCTCATGGGCGTCCGCAAGGGCCGGATGGACAACATGTCGAACCACGGCTCCGGCTGGGTCCGCCTGGAGTTCGTCGTCCCGTCCCGCGGCCTCATCGGCTTCCGTACGGAGTTCCTGACCGGCACGCGCGGCACGGGCATCGCCCACTCCATCCACGAGGGCCACGAGCCCTGGTTCGGCACCCTGACGACCCGTAACAACGGCTCGCTCGTCGCCGACCGCTCCGGCGCCGTCACCGCGTTCGCGATGACGAATCTCCAGGAGCGCGGTGTGCTGTTCACCGACCCCGGCACCGAGGTGTACGAGGGCATGATCGTCGGCGAGAACTCGCGCGCCGACGACATGGACGTGAACATCACCAAGGAGAAGAAGCTCACGAACATGCGGTCGGCCGCGGCCGACTCGTTCGAGGCGATCGTTCCGCCGCGCAAGCTCTCGCTGGAGCAGTCGCTCGAGTTCTGCCGCGACGACGAGTGCGTCGAGGTGACCCCGGAGGCCGTTCGCATCCGCAAGGTCGTCCTGGACCAGAAGGAGCGCGGCCGCAGCGCGAGCCGCGCCAAGCACGGCTGATCCACCGGCCGTAGCGCCCTGTCCGACCCGCCGCGCCGCCACTGAGCCGGCCGGCCGGGCCGGGCTGATCCGCCCGTAGTGACGGGCCGATCCACCGGCGACCGAGCCCGGGTGTCCCCAAGCATGGGGGCACCCGGGCTTTTTGCAACCCGTTTTCCGCCTCGCCATGTCCGAAATGCGGAGCCCCTCGACCGATAGGCATGTAACACGTCCGTTTCGGGGGCTTCTCCGGCGGATCATTTTGTCCAGATTTTGGAAGATGTACGCGGTAGCTGTGATGGAACCGAGACCTAAAGGCTGTGGTCGGTTATCTGGCTCATGTCAGATAGTTAGCCGCGTAACGCTCGGGTCAATGGGTCATGCGCTGTGGGGACAGTGCCGACTCACGAGCACAGTGGGGTGCTTGATCCTCCGTCAGGGGTGTCGGAGATCAGCAGTGCCCCTCCTGTCCGTGCACCGGTTGAGTCATGAGGAGGTACCCATGTGCGGTGTCATCAGCACCATGTGGGTCACATCGCCCCCCGCGGTCCGCGACGAGGCGGAGTTCCGATCACGACTCTGCGCCCGCGTGCGCTGACGCCGCGGCCCGGGCGTCGGCCCGGCCCCGGTGCGTCGCTGAGCACCACCCGGTTTCCCGTCCTTGGCGGCGGACCCCGATGTGGTTCCAACTACGCGCGTCCGACTGGGAGTTCCGGTCGACCGCCGGGTAATTGACGTCTCTTCTCAACCGAACGGCGGCCTGGCACACCAGGTGACGGCCGCCGACTCGGCGCAGCCTCCTCCGCTCCGGCGGACCGGCCGCGTCCGGGTACGGCACACCCACACTTGCGGAATGGGCGAATTGTGACGAGTCCTATCGAGACTGAGGACGGCGCTGGACCGGTCGCCGTGGGCGACGGGCAGGTGGCGGCCGCGCAACCCGAGGCCGATCAGCTCGTCGGCCGGTCTCCCGGCCAGTTGATGTGGATCCGCTTCAAGCGGGACCGCTCGGGGGTCATCTCCGCCTATGTCGTGGGGTTCTACTTCCTGATCGCCATCCTCGCGCCGCTGATCGGCAAGATGTACGGCAAGAACCCGTACACGGTGTACGCGGACGAGCGTCCCGAGCTCTTCGACAGCGCGGGCGTGCCGATCCAGCCCAACGGCGGTATCAGCAGCGAGTTCTGGTTCGGTCTGGAGCCGGGCAACGGCTACGACGTCTTCACCAAGCTGATCTTCGGCATCCGGACCTCGCTGATGATCTCCGTGGCGGTGACGGTCGCGGTCGTGATCACCGGCATCCTGCTGGGAGTCACCGCCGGCTACATCGGCGGCAAGGTCGACTACGGCATCAGCCGCGTCATCGACTTCCTGCTGGCCTTCCCCTCGCAGCTCTTCTTCATCGCGAGCATGCCCGTCGTGGTCTCGCTCTTCGTGAGTCCCCGCGACGAGACGCCCACCTACGTCCGCGTGGTCGCGCTGATCGCGGTCCAGTGGGTGCTCGGCTGGATGAGTCTCGCCCGCATTCTGCGGGGCACCGCACTCGCCCTGCGAGAACGGGAGTTCATCGAGGCGGCCAAGGTGAGCGGAGCGCACCCCTGGCGGATCATCCGCAAGGAAGTGCTGCCCAACGTGGTGACACCGCTCCTGGTGCAGGCCACCTACCTGCTCCCGAACTTCGTGACGATCGAGGCGGGCCTGTCGTTCCTCGGTGTCGGCATCGTCGAACCGACGCCCGACTGGGGACAGATGTTCTCCAAGGCCTCCACGGAACTCGTCCTGCAGAACGACATCACCTACATGTTCTTCCCGGGCATCTCGATGATCATCTTCGTCGTCGCGTTCAACCTGCTCGGGGATTCGGTCAGGGACGCCTTCGATCCCAAGACGGCTCGCTGACCACAGAGTTGTGGGCGCCTTCGCCCCGATTTCGAACGGCACTTCCACAGCACATCAACGGCATTTCACTGGTCGACCAAAGCGACTCACCAGCACCGCAGGTGCACTTGTTCGCACTGGTGATACACAGATGGGTAGGAATCTGAGTGATGAGTAGGGGCGGACGCCACGCATACGCCGCGATCTCCGTGCTCGCGGCGGGAGCTCTCGTGCTCACCGGTTGCAGCAAGGGCGGCAGCGACAGCAAGGACGACAACAAGAAGGACAAGGAGAACGCGCAGCGGCAGCAGGCGTCGATCAAGTTCGGCGACGCCGCCGACTCCACCGGCCCCGCGGCCGAGGTCCCCGGCGCGAAGAGCGGCGGCACGATGGAGGTCCTCCAGCGTGACAGCTACGCGCACCTGGACCCGGGCCAGATCTACGTGTCCGACGAGGGCTCCCTCGCGACGCTGCTGCACCGCGGCCTCACCGGCTACAAGGCCACGAGCGACGACGGTTCCAAGCACGAGGTCGTCGGCGACCTCGCCACCGACTCCGGCACCACGACGGACGGCGGCAAGACCTGGAAGTTCACGCTGAAGGACGGCATCAAGTTCCAGGACGGCACGGCGATCACGTCCAAGGACGTCCGCCAGACCATGGAGCGCCTCTTCGCGCCGTTCATCAACCAGGGCCCGCCCTACATCCAGCAGTGGCTCGCGGACAGCCCGGGCGCGGACTACCGCAAGCTGCTGAAGGACGGCCCCTACAAGGGCAAGCACCTGCCGGACAGCATCCTGCAGACGCCGGACGACAAGACCATCGTCTTCAAGTTCAAGTCGCCGCACGCCGACCTTCCGTACGCCCTCGCCATGGCGGGCTACGCGATCGTCTCCGCGAAGGGTGACACCAAGGAGAAGTACGACCGGGCGCCGGTGGCGGCCGGACCGTACAAGATCCAGTCGTTCAAGTCCGGCAAGTCGATGGTCCTCGTGAAGAACACCAACTGGGACCCGAAGACCGACCCGATCCGTCACCAGTACGTGGACAAGTTCAACTTCACGTTCAACCAGCAGTACGAGGCGTCCACCAAGACGCTGCTGGCCGACTCCGGCGCCGACCAGGCCGGCCTCAGTTTCAACAACCAGGTCGACGCGGGCAACCTGTCCAAGGTCCTCACCGACCCGAAGATGAAGTCCCGCACCGTCTCCGGCTTCCAGCCGTACGTCGGTCAGATGAACATCAACCTGAGCCACCCGGCCCTCAAGGACAAGAAGATCCGCGAGGCCATCGCCTACGCCCTGCCGATCACGCCGTTCGTGCGTGCCTTCGGCGGCAACGACGCGATGGAGGTCGCCGGCGGCCTCATCAGCCCGACCGTCAGCGGCTACGACGCCTCCTTCGACCCGTTCGGCAAGCGCAAGAAGCCGGCCGGTGACCCGGACAAGGCCAAGGCCCTGCTGAAGGAAGCGGGCAAGGTGGGCATGAAGCTGACCTTCGGCTACATCAACACCCCCGAGGGCCAGCAGTACTCCACCGCCATGGCCGCGGGTCTGAAGAAGGCCGGCTTCGACGTCCAGCGCCAGGAGATCCCGGCCGAGACGTACTACGACCAGGTCAGCAAGCTGGACAACAACTACGACATCTTCCACACCGCGTGGGGTGCCGACTGGCCGTCCGCCTCGACCGTGATCCCGCCGCTGTACGACGGCCGCGGTATCGCCGACGGTGCGCAGAACTACTCGCAGGTCAACGACCCCAAGGTCAACGCGGACATTGACCGCATCAACAAGATCACCGACCCGGTCAAGGCCGCGGCCGCGTGGGAGAAGGTCGACCAGTACCTGGTCAAGGACGTCGTCAACGTCGTCCCGACCGCGTACTACAAGCAGACCCAGATCGCCGGTTCCAAGGTCGGCGGCCTGGTCTACGACGACGTGATCGGTGGCGTCGACCCGCGTCGCCTGTTCGTCAAGTAACCGTCGCTCTGACGGGGCCCGGTGCGCCTGCCGCTCGACGAGCGGCACGCACCGGGCCCCGCCGGGCCCGCTGACGTCTGAGAGCTGCCCCTGTCATGCTGCGCTTCCTCATTCGCCGCTCACTCGGCGCCGTCGTCATCCTGTTTCTGCTGAGTATCGTCGCGTTCCTGCTGTTCTTCGGGATGCCGAGGGACCCCGGGCTGCTGATGTGCGGCAAGACATGCACGCCTGCCAACCTCGAGAACATCCATCACGTGCTCGGGCTCGACAAGTCGATCCCCGAGCAGTACTGGATCTTCCTGCACAACCTCGTGCTGGGCAGCAGCGACTTCACCCAAGGGCCGTGCCCCGCGCCCTGCTTCGGGTACTCGTACCACACCAACGAGCAGGTCTGGGGCACGCTCATGGACCGGCTGCCCACCACCGTCTCGCTGACGCTGGGCGCCGCCGTCATCTTCCTGTTCGTCGGTCTCGGCACGGGCATGTTCTCCGCCTGGAAGCGGGGCACGCTCTTCGACAAGACGGTGACGGCCGGGGCGATGATCCTCAGCTCGATGCAGATCTACTTCCTCGGCCCGCTGGCGCTGGCGGCGCTGGTCTACCAGACCCACCTGTTCTCCAAGCCCGCCTACAACGACTTCACCGCCAATCCCGTGACCTGGTTCAGCGGACTGGTCATCCCCTGGGTGATCCTCTCCACGATCTTCGCCTCGCAGTACACGCGTATGGCGCGCTCGTCGATGATCGAGCAGCTCCAGGAGGAGCACGTCCGCACCGCGCGCGCGAAGGGCATGTCGCGGAAGTACGTCTTCTTCCGCTACGCCTGGCGCGGTTCCCTCATTCCCATCGTGACCATCTTCGGCATCGACCTCGGCTCGCTGCTCGGCGGCGCGATCATCACCGAGTACACGTTCGGCCTGCCGGGCCTTGGTCAACTCGCCGTCCAGGCGGTCTTCTTCAGCGACCTTCCGCTGCTGCTGGGCGTGATGCTCTTCTCCGCCGCCATGATCCTGCTGTTCAACATCATCGTGGATGCCTGCTACGCCTTCATCGACCCGCGCGTGCGGCTGTCCTAGGAGCATTCCGTGACCACTCTGACCAAGGAATCGGGCGCCGGCGTACCGGCGGACTCGGGTGCCTTCCTCTCGGTGCGTGACCTGTACGTCCGGTTCAAGACCGAGGACGGTGTCGTCAAGGCCGTCGACGGGCTCTCCTTCGACCTCGAACGGGGCAAGACCCTCGGCATCGTGGGGGAGTCGGGCTCCGGCAAGTCGGTCACCAACCTGACCGTCCTCGGCCTGCACAACCCGATGTTCACCACCATCGAGGGCGAGATCGTGCTCGACGGGCAGGAGCTGATCACCGCCCGCGAGTCGGAGTTGGAGAAGGTGCGCGGCAACAAGGCCGCGATGATCTTCCAGGACCCGCTGACGGCGCTGTCCCCGTACTACACGGTGGGGCGGCAGATCGCCGAGCCGTTCATGAAGCACACCGGGGCGTCGAAGAAGGCCGCCTGGGACCGGGCCGTGGAGATGCTCGGCAAGGTCGGCATCCCGAACCCCAGGGAACGGGCCAAGGACTACCCGCACCAGTTCTCCGGCGGTATGCGCCAGCGCGCGATGATCGCCATGGCGCTGGTCTGCGACCCCGACCTGCTGATCGCGGACGAGCCGACCACCGCGCTCGACGTGACCGTGCAGGCGCAGATCCTCGACCTCCTGAAGGACCTCCAGCAGGAGTTCGGGTCGGCGATCATCTTCATCACGCACGACCTGGGCGTCATCGCCGACATGGCCGACGACATCATGGTGATGTACGCGGGCGGGGCGGTGGAACGCGGCTCGGTGAGCGAGGTGCTCCGCTCACCCCAGCACCCGTACACCTGGGGCCTGTTGAACTCGATGCCGCGCCTCGACTCGGACCTCGGTGCGCCGCTGGCACCCATCCCCGGCGCGCCCCCCTCCCTGCTGAGGCCGCCGTCGGGGTGCCGGTTCCATCCCCGGTGCACCTTCCGGGACGAGGTCGGGGGCACGCGCTGCGTGGACGAACTTCCGCTGCTGCCGGCGGGCCGAGGAGGCGCCTGCCACCTCACGGCCCAGCAGAAGCAGGCCATTTTCATCGAGCAGATCAAGCCCCGGCTGCGTTAGGGAGAACAGCGTCATGAAGGAAGACGTCGCGAAGGACGTCCCGACGGGTGATGCCACGCTGCCCGCTCCGCGCGCGGCCACGGACGGCGGTTCCGACGAGCCGTTGCTGGTGGTCGACAAGCTGGTCAAGCACTTCCCGGTCAAGGGCGGCTTCCCGATCCGGCGCACCATCGGCGCCGTGCAGGCCGTGGACGGCATCGACCTGACCGTGCACGTGGGCGAGAGCTTCGGCCTCGTCGGCGAGTCGGGCTGCGGGAAGTCGACGACGGGCCGGCTGATCACCAGACTGCTCGAACCCACCGCCGGCCGGATCAGTTACCGCGGCCAGGACATCAGCCACGCCAGCCGACGGCAGCTGGCGCCGGTCCGTTCCGAGATCCAGATGATCTTCCAGGACCCGTATTCGTCGCTGAACCCGCGGCAGACGGTCGGCAAGATCATCTCGGGGCCGATGGAGGTCAACGGGATCAATCCGAAGGGCGGCCGGGAGAAGCGCGTCCGCGAACTCCTGGAGACGGTCGGTCTCAACCCCGAGCACTACAACCGTTTCCCGCACGAGTTCTCCGGCGGCCAGCGCCAGCGCATCGGGGTCGCCCGCGCGCTCGCCCTGGAGCCGAAGCTGATCGTCGCGGACGAGCCCGTCTCCGCCCTGGACGTCTCCATCCAGGCGCAGGTCGTCAACCTCCTCCAGGAGGTCCAGAAGGAACTGGGCATCGCGTTCCTGTTCATCGCCCACGACCTCGCGGTGGTACGGCACTTCTCGCAGCGCGTCGCCGTCATGTACCTCGGCAAGATCATCGAGGTAGGCGACCGGGAGTCGATCTACACCCGGCCCCGGCACCCCTACACGCACGCCCTGCTGTCCGCGGTCCCCGAGGTCGAACTGGACGGGACGGGCGAGGCCCGGCGCGAGCGGATCCGGCTGGCGGGCGACGTGCCGTCGCCCATCTCCCCGCCGTCCGGCTGCCGGTTCCGCACCCGCTGCTGGAAGGCGCAGGACAAGTGCGCGTCGGAGGAGCCGCCGCTCGTCCGGCTGGAAGGCAACTCCGACGGCCATCTGACGGCCTGCCACTTCCCGGAGGAGCCGTCGGTCGCCGCGCGGGCGGAGGACATCGTCCTCGACCCCGCGCTGGCCGCGCTGGAGAGGGACGAGCAGGGGAGCGCCGAGTAGCGCGACAGGGGCGCTCGGAGCGGTACGCACCCCTCGGGTGCGCGGGCGGGCCCGGCCTCACGGCCACCCCGGTGTCCTTGGCCTGTCCGCGGCGGTCACCGAGATCGACCGCGAGCCGATGGGCCTCCACCGCCGCCGCTATGCCGTCCTCGAACCTG
>NZ_JBEXGN010000046.1:0-13354 GCF_040607345.1 Streptomyces sp. NPDC005302 | reverse complement strand
CGCCGGGTTCCTCGTACACTCGTTAGTCGCCGGTGTAGTGTGGGTTGGTCAGGGCGGGCTGGGGTGTGGGGGGGGGCGCGGCCCCCCCCCGCCCCTCAGCCGTGCCGTCAACGACCCCTGCTCCCCCGGCATATGACTTCCGTCTCGCCTGCATTTGGCCTGACTGGGGCGTGACATCTGGTTCCAGCCGGATTGCACAGGTTTCCCCATTCAACTTGTTCTCAAACCAAGTTGGCCGGGACGGGGTGGACGGGGCGCCGTGGGCGTGCCAGGTTGAGCCCCGAAGGCCCCGCCCGGCAAGGGGAGTTGATCGGGGCGGCAGCGCGAGGCACAGCGCCACGGCACGGCGGAGCACACGCAGGGACCGGCACCCGAGGGATCGAAGGGAGCGGTACGCGATGACCGACCAGGTACAGCCGGCGCGGGGCCCGGGAATGTCCGGGCCGGGGCCCGACGGAGCGGGATTCACCTACCGAGGAGCCGAGCAGGAGCTGATCGTTGTCGCCCGTCCGGAGGCCAGGCTGCGTGCCCGGGCCGAGGGCGTTCACTCGGCGACGGGCGCCGACGTCTCGGCCCTCAACATGTTCCTCAGCGACGAACAGCTCGCCCTGGAACCGCTGTTCGGCAGCGAGGAACGCCTTCGGCGGTCCACCACGGCGGGCGCCGATAGCGGCCCCGATCTCGCGCTCTTCTACCGGGTGCACGGGGTGCGGAGCCGCGCCCAGGAGCTGCGCTCCCGGATCGCCGCACTCCCGGAGATCGACACGGCGTACGTGAAGCCCGGCGCCGTTCCGGCCTCCGCGGCCTCGGGACCTGCGGTCGGCTGGACCGGCGGGAGCGCGGACGACAGCCGGCGCCGCAAGGAGGGAGCGCCCGTCACCCCGGACTTCACGAGCCGCCAGGGCTATCTGCGTGCGGCGCCGGAGGGCGTCGACGCGCACTGGGCCTGGCGGCGTCCGGGCGGTACGGGGCAGAACGTCACGGTCATCGACGTGGAGGGCGCCTGGCAGCTCGGGCACGAGGACCTGGCCTCCAAACTCGCCGGTGTGGTCGTCGGTACACCGCTCACGGACCTCGCCTGGCGCAACCACGGCACGGCCGTGATCGGCGTGATCGGCGGCGACCGCGACGAGCACGGGATCACCGGTGTCGCGCCGGACGCCGTGACCGCCGCCGCGTCCTTCCAGGGCATCGGCACGGCGGCTGCGATCCACGCGGCGGCCGAGCGGCTGAGCCCGGGCGACATCATCCTGGTCGAACTGCACGCCCCCGGGCCCCGGTTCGACTTCGAGGAGCGGGACAGCCAGGAGGGCTACATCCCGCTGGAGTGGTGGCCGGACGACTTCGCCGCCGTCCAGGACGCGACCGCCCGGGGCATCGTCGTGGTGGCCGCCGCGGGCAACGGCGCCGAGTCCCTCGACGACGGGGTGTACGAGCGACGGCCCGCGGAGTTCCCCGAGTGGTGGCGCAACCCGTTCAACCCCTCCAACCGGTCCTCCGGGGCGATCCTCGTCGGGGCCGGCGCACCGCCGCCCGGCACCCACGGCCGCGACCACGGCCCGGACCGGTCACGGCTCGCGTTCTCCAACTACGGGGCCCGCGTGGACACCCAGGGCTGGGGGCGCGAGGTCACCACGACCGGCGGCTCCTGGGACCGGCCCGGCGACCTGCAGGGCGGTGCCGAGGAGATCGCCTGGTACACGGACACGTTCTCCGGGACCTCTTCCGCCTCCCCGGTGGTGGTCGGTGCCCTGGCCGCGCTGCAGGGCATGCTCAAGGCGGCCGGCCAGGCACCGATGTCGCCGGAGCGTGCCCGCGCGGTGCTCCGGGCCACCGGCTCCCCGCAACAGGACGCGCCGGACCGGCCCGCGTCCCAGCGGATCGGCAGCCGGCCGGACATCAGGGCGGCGGTCACCTGGCTGCTGCCGGAGGCGGTCGGCTCGGGCCGGGCCGAGCGGTACTGGGCCGAGCTGATGCCGTACCCGCCCGAACTCCCGCCGCGGCTCCGGCTCCACGTCCGCGGCGCCTGGCGCAACCTCGCCCACCCGTCGCACGAGATCACCCAGGCGGTGCAGTCCGCCTTCGCGGGCGGCCGTCCCGACGTACGCGTCTGGTTCTCGGGCGACGAGATCGTCGGCCTGGTCGTCACCGGATGACGACCCGGCCCCCGGGACCGACGGAACGCAACACGACCAACCATGGACGGAAGGTGGCAATCGCATGAGCACCACCCCGCAGATGAGCCGACAGGGACAGCAACAGGACCAGCAGGGCCCGAGCACGGCTCCCCCGCAGCAGTTCGGACCGCAGCAAGGCATGGCCCCGCAGCAGCCCTTCGGGACCCGTCCCCAGCAGCCTCACGGGCAGCAGGAGTTCGGCCCGCAGACGCAACAGCCGTACGGGCAGCAGGAGTTCGGCGGGCAGATCCAGCAGCCCTACGAGCCGCAGGACATGGGCCGGCAGGGTATGGGACAGCAGATCCCGCAGCAGCACATCCCGCCGCACCTCCAGCAGCAGCTCCAGACGATGGGGCGGCAGCAGCCCTTCCAGCACCTGCTCCAGCAACTCGGCGGACCTCAGGGACAGTCGCAGGGTCAGAGCCAGGAACAGGGGCAGCCGCTGGTGCTGCCCAGCGCCCTGCAGGCCGCGTCGCTCGCGAGCGGCATCGCCACGACGTTCTGGGACGTCGTCACGCCCCTGCCGGGGCAGCCGTCGGTCCTCTACCTGTTCATCGACAACGGCTGGCGCCGGCTGGTGAACCCGAACCAGGTGACGCACGACCAGGTGCAGCGGGCCTTCGCCTTCGGACAGCAGGTCATCGGGCTCTACGACCCGACGACCGACGCCCTCGGGGCCGTCATCGTGAACAAGCGGTAGCGGGAGGGACGACAGGAGCGGCCGGCGGCGGCGGACGGCGGCACGCACAGGGCGCCGGGCGGATCACTCCGCCCGGCGCCCGACCGTAGGGGGAACCGTTACAGCGCCACGCCCAGGAGGGCGTCCACGGCACGCGAGACGACGCCGGGGGCGCCCTCGTCCGTACCGCCCGTGCCGTGCTGGAGGGCGGCCCAGCGGTCGACCGCCGCGAGCGCGGCCGGGGCGTCGAGGTCGTTCGTGAGCGCGGCACGGATCTCGTCGACGAGCGCCTCGGCCGACGGCCCGTCCGGGCGCGACACCGCGGCCCGCCAGTCCTCCAGGCGGGCGACCGCCTCGTCGAGGACCGTGTCCGTCCACTCCCAGTCGGCCCGGTAGTGGTGTGCGAGGAGCGCGAGGCGGATGGCGGCCGGGTCGACCCCGTCGCGCCGGAGCTGGGAGACGAAGACGAGGTTGCCCTTCGACTTCGACATCTTCTCGCCGTTCAGGCCGACCATGCCGGCGTGGACGTACGCCTTGGCCATCGGGAACTCGCCCGTCAGCACCTGCGCGTGCGAGGCACCCATCTCGTGGTGCGGGAAGGCGAGGTCGGAACCGCCGCCCTGGACGTCGAATCCCATGCCCAGGTGGTCCAGGGCGATGGCGACGCACTCGATGTGCCAGCCGGGGCGCCCGCGGCCCAGCGAGCCGCCGTCCCAGCTCGGCTCGCCCTCACGGGCGGCCATCCACAGCATCGGGTCGAGGGGGTTCTTCTTGCCGGCCCGGTCCGGGTCGCCGCCGCGCTCGGCGGAGAGCAGCCGCATCGTCGCGGCGTCCAGGTTGGACACCTTGCCGAAGTCGGGGTCGGCCTCGACGGAGAAGTAGACGTCGCCGTCCAGCTCGTAGGCCGCTCCGGCGTCCCGCAGCCGCTCGACGAGCGGCACGATGCCGGGTATGGCCTCGACGGCGCCTATGTAGTGCTGCGGCGGCAGCATCCGCAGGGCGGTCATGTCCTCGCGGAAGAGGGCGGTCTCCTTCTCGGCGAGGCCCACCCAGTCGACGCCATCGCGCTCGGCCCGCTCCAGCAGCGGATCGTCGACGTCGGTCACGTTCTGGACGTAGTGAACCTGCCGCTTGGTGTCGAGCCACACGCGCTGCACGAGGTCGAACGCGTTGTAGGTCGCCGCGTGCCCCATGTGGGTCGCGTCGTACGGCGTGATGCCGCAGACGTACATACGGGCGACGGGACCGGGGTCGAGGGTGACGAGCCCACCCGTCGCGGTGTCGTGGATCCGGAGGTCGCGGCCCTCACCGGGCAGGGCGGGGACGTCGGAAGCGGGCCAGGCATACATGTCATGAGACTAACCGGACGGAACTTCCGTATACGAACCGGCCAGCCCGCAATGGCCGGGAAGGCCCTCTTGCGCGGTGCGCCGCCCCGGGCGGAGCGGCGCTCGCGCGCTACACCGGCGGCCAGGGAATGGCGGGCCACTCGCCACTGGGCTCCGGGTGTTTCCCGGACGCGAGCATGTCCGCGATCCGCGCGCGCGTGGCCTCGATCTCGGCGGCGGTGACGAGTTCCGCCAACCGGGTGGCCAGCGGCGCGGCCGGGGCCAGGGCGTCCCGCAGGGAGGTGAGGACCTCCACCGCCTCGGCCGTGAGCGGCTCGCCTGCCCAGCCCCACAGGAGCGTGCGCAGCTTGTTCTCGGCGTTGAAGGTGACTCCGTGGTCGATGCCGTAGAGGCGGCCCTCGCCGGTGGGCAGCAGGTGGCCGCCCTTGCGGTCGGCGTTGTTGATCACCGCGTCGAGGACGGCGAGCCGCCGCAGCCGGGCGTCGTCGGCGTGCACGAGCAGAGCCGTCTCGCCCTCACCGACCTCGGCGAAACCGATCGCCTTCCACCCCTCGGCCGGCTCCTCGCCCTCCACGAGCGCGAGCAGGCCGTCCCCGGCCTCGCCGGCCGAGGGCTCGATCCACAGCTGGCACATGCCCTCGCCGTACGGACCGTCGCGCAGCACGGTGGTGGGCACGAGCCCCCATCCGGTCGCCTCGGACACCTCGTAGGCGGCGACCTCGCGCTGGGCGAGCGTGCCGTCGGGGAAGTCCCACAGGGGGCGCTCGCCGGCGACGGGTTTGTAGACGCAGAACGCCTCGACGCCCTCGTACGACACGGAGCAGTAGAGCACCGCGTTCGAGGCCACACGGATCTGTCCGCGTACTTTCAGCTCGCCCCGGGCGAGCAGCTCGGCGGTCGTCACGCTCCGCGGCGGTATCCGTTCTGGCGCGGACATACGTGTCCTTCCGGGTCGAGCGGGAGGCTGCACAGCGGGCAGGGCGGGCGGCCGGCGTTGACGACGTCGAGAGCCCGCTTGGCGAAGGCGCGGGCCTGGGCTCCGGTGAGGCGGACCCGGAGCATCGGCGGGCCGTTCTCCTCGTCCTGGAGCAGGCGCTCCTCGGCCTCGGCGAGGTCCTCGTCGGACTCGGCCTCGAGCTCCACGAGTGCCTGGGCCTCGACGATCATGCGCTGCTCGTCACCGTCCCAGGCCAGCGCCATGGTGCCGACGCGGAACTCCTCCTCGACGGGTGCGTCGAGCGGGGCGGTGTCGGACACCTCGGTGGGGGCCATCGCGGGGACCGGGGCGCTGCCGCCGGTACGCCGGACGACCTCGTCGAGGAGTTCTTCCATCCGCTCGGCCAGTGCGGCGACCTGGGTCTTCTCCAGGGCCACACTCGTCACCCGCGGCCCCGAGGTGGCCTGCAGGAAGAAGGTACGGCGCCCGGGCAACCCGACCGTACCGGCCACGAAACGGTCCGGGGGGTCGTAGAGGAACACCTGACGGGACACGTCCTGTCTCCATTGGATCGGCATGAGGGCCGGCTGACTGCCGCCCCGCATCGGCTGCTGAGAACTTGCTGACAACTACTGCGCTGCTTCGACCGCTTCACCCTACTGCGGCCGACGATCACGGTGCGCCCGCGCCGCCCCCGACCGGGGCGTCGCCGCTCGGGGGTTCCTCGCGCGGCGCGAGGGACGCGAAATCACCGGTGTCCCCGAGGCGCACGAGAAATGGCCTCAAGCGGGTGTAACGGATCGCGGTGATGGAACACGGTTCAACAGAGATCCGCTGGAAGAGGTCGAGATGAAGTCCGAGTGCGTCGGCGACGAGCGCCTTGATGATGTCGCCGTGCGAACACATGAGGTAGACCGCGTCGCTGCCGTGGTCACGCTCCACGCGCGCGTTCCACTCGCGCACCGCCTCGGCGGCGCGCGTCTGCATGGCGCGCATCGACTCGCCGCCTGGGAAGGCGGCCGCGGACGGATGCGCCTGGACGACCTGCATCAGCGGCTCGTCCTGGAGTTCGGCGAGCTTGCGGCCCGACCAGTCGCCGTAGTGGGCCTCTCCGATGCGCTCGTCGCTGTGCGCGGGCACCTCGGGGCGGGCCTCCCGCAGCGGCTGGACGGTCTCCTGGCAGCGCTGGAGGGGGCTGGCGACGATCTCCGCGATCGGCAGCCCGGCGAGCCGCCCGGGCAGTGCCGCGGCCTGCTGGGTGCCGCGCTCGTCGAGGGCGACGCCGGGCGTCCAGCCGGCGAGCAGTCCCGCGGTGTTGGCGGTGGAGCGTCCGTGCCGGACGAGGATCAGGGTGGGCATGCGGCCCAGGGTAGACGGACGGCTCGCGGACCCGGCGGGCGCTGTGGACAGCGGCGGCCGGAGTGCGACAGGGCCCCAAGGACAGGAGAATACGCTCCGTGATCGTCGACAGCGCCATCTACCGGGACGGGAAGCGGACGGAGGGCCCGGACGACCTCTCCGACGCGCTCGCACAGTGCCGTGCCGAGGGCGACGCCTTCGTGTGGATCGGCCTCTACGAGCCCACCGAGAGGGAGTTCGATCTGGTCACCGAGGAGTTCGGGCTCCATCCGCTCGCCGTCGAGGACGCCCTCAAGGCCCATCAGCGGCCCAAGCTGGAGATGTACGAGGACTCGCTCTTCATGGTCCTGAAGCCGGTGGCGTACGAACCGGAGAGCGACGCCGTCTCCTCCGGCGAGGTCATGATCTTTCTCGGAGACTCCTTCGTGGTGACCGTGCGGCACGGCGAGGAGTCGCCGCTCACGGCCGTGCGGCGTCGCCTGGAGGCGGATCCCGAGATGCTGCGGCACGGGCCGACGGCGGTGCTCTACTCGATCGCGGACGCCACGGTGGACCACTACCTGGAGGTGGCCACCGAGCTGGGCACCGACCTGGAGGAGCTGGAGGCGGAGGTCTTCTCGCCACAGCAGGGCGGCTCCCGGAACACCGCCTCACGGATCTACGCGTTCAAGCGGCAGGTGCAGGAGTTCCGCAGGGCGACGGTCCCGCTGGCGGTGCCGCTGACCCGGCTCGCGGGCTCGGGCCTGGCCACGGCTGCGGTGCCGTTCGTGAACGTGGACGCGCAGCCCTTCTTCCGGGACGTCAACGACCACCTGATGCGGGTCAACGAGTCGGTGGAGGGCCTGGACCGGCTGGTGTCCGACATCCTGTCCGCGCATCTCGCGCAGATGAGCGTGCGGCAGAACGACGACATGCGGAAGATCTCCGCGTGGGCCGCGATGGCGGCGGTCCCCACGATGATCGCGGGGATCTACGGCATGAACTTCGACCACATGCCCGAGCTGCACTGGGTGTGGTCGTACCCGGCCGTGGTGGGGATCATGGTCGTGCTGGAGGTCCTGCTGTACCGGCAGTTCAAGCGCCGCGGCTGGCTGTGACGGCGGCCGCCACCGTCAGGCGAACTCGGGCGCGGGGGTGGCGGGGCCGTCGAGGGCGCCGCGCCGCTCCGGCATCTTCAGGGAGACCATCCGGCGCCACCCCACGGCGCGCTCGTAGGCGTACACGGCGTGGATGCCCGCGGCGAGCACGGCCGCCTTCGCACGGGACCAGCCGAGGATCTGTCCCATGTGGGCCATCACGGCGAGGCTCACGTCCCGGTAGACGCGGATCTCGGCGTGGGCGCAGGTCCGCAGGGTCCGCTGGATCGCGCGGCCGTGGCCGGCGTGGGCGAAGCGCAGCAGTTCCTCGTGGCAGTAGGCGAGGTGGTTGTCCTCGTCGTTGGAGATCATCCGTACCGCGCGCCCGAGGTCGGGGTGCTCGGCGAAGTGTTTGCGCAGCAGGTCCATCTGTTCGGAGGCGCGCTGTTCGGTGACCCGGCTGTGGGCCAGATAGGTGACGACGTCCTGCACGGTGAGCGGCTGGTCGCCCTTGAGCTGTTCGTGCGCCAGGCCGATCCCGTGCCGCTCCAGGAGCATTGTGTAGTCGGTGTCGGACGGGACCTCGACGGGTTCCAGGCCGCGCTTCCTCATGAGGGCGTTGAAGATCCGCCCGTGCTTGTCCTCGTCGGCGCCGTGGCGGGCGATCTTGGGGGCGAGGTCGCGTTCGCCCGCGGGGACCAGCGCGGCGATCCTGGCGTTCTCCCAGCCGCCCTGTGACTCCCCGCTCGCGGCGATGGAGCAGAAGAGCCGGTACGACTCGTCGTTGTCGAGGATCTCCTGAAACAGATTCTTGGCCGAAAGCATCTCTGACACCTCTCCGCAGGGTTCCGCAGAAAACGAGTCAAATGGGATGTCGGGCGACCGGCAACCGATGTGTCGGACAAATCCGCCAAACGACGGACGGAGAACAGGGCCCGGGCGCGTAACCAAGGGGGCCCTGACGCGTTGTTCCCCGTGACGGCCGTGGCGGGGAAGACCCCCGAGCCCCCACCACGGCCGCAGACTTCCTCCGGACGCGTTCCGGGTCCGGTTACGCCAGTCCGGCGCGCTCCAGGGCGTCGGTTCCGGCCCGCAGCGAGGCGATCCGGTCCTCCAGGGCGAAGCCCGCCGGAGCCAGCGTCAGGGTGGTGACACCGGCGGCGGCGTACGCCGTCATCCGGTCGGCGATGCGGTCCACCGAACCCAGCAGGGTCGTCTGGTCGATCAGCGCGTGCGGGATGGCGGCCGCCGCGCCCTCTTTGTCGCCGGACAGGTACTTGTCCTGGATCTCGGCGGCTTCCTTCTCGTACCCCATGCGCTGGGCGAGCTGGTTGTAGAAGTTCTGCTTGCGGCTGCCCATGCCGCCGACGTACAGGGCGGTGTACGGGCGGAACATGTCGGCCAGCGCGCTGACGTCCTTGTCGTCGCCGAGGGCGAGCGGCAGGGTCGGGCAGACGTCGAAGCCCTCCATGGTCTTCCCGGCCTTCTCCCGGCCCGCGCGCAGGTGCTTGACCGCGGTCTCCTCCAGGTGCTCGGCCGAGGGGAAGATGAGCAGCGCGCCGTCCGCGATCTCGCCGGTCTGCTCCAGGTTCTTGGGGCCGATCGCGGCGACGTACAGCGGGATGTGCTCGCGCTCCGGGTGCACGGTGAGCTTCAGCGGCTTGCCAGGGCCGCCCGGCAGCGGCAGGGTCCAGTGCTCGCCCTCGAAGGACAGCCGCTCGCGCGTCATGGCCTTGCGGACGATCTCCACGTACTCGCGGGTGCGGGCCAGCGGCTTGTCGAACTTGACGCCGTACCAGCCCTCGGAGACCTGCGGTCCGGAGACGCCGAGCCCCAGCCGGAAGCGGCCGCCCGAGAGGGAGTCGAGGGTCGCGGCGGTCATCGCGGTCATGGCGGGCTGCCGGGCCGGGATCTGGAAGATGGCCGAGCCGACGTCGATGCGCTCGGTCTGGGCGGCGACCCAGCTGAGCACGGTGGCGGCGTCGGAGCCATAGGCCTCGGCGGCCCAGCAGACGGTGTACCCGAGCCGGTCGGCCTCCTGGGCCACGGCGAGATTGTCCGCGTCCATTCCCGCGCCCCAGTAGCCGAGGTTGATGCCGAGCTGCATGGCCGAATCCCCTTACCGATCAGTAACGTCCCTTGGCCGAGACCCTAGCGTGCGGGCGTCCCGGTCGGGGAGCGGCACCTTCGGCCTTCTCGGCGCCTGCCCGCAACACGGTCCGGAACGCGGTCCGGAACTCCGCGGGGAACACCGCTCGGGACTTCGCGCGGCCCCTTGTCGACGCCATCTCCGTGCGCCCGCGTACGCCGGTCGCGGCCCCGGTCCACGACGACGGGTCGTCACGTGCGGCGATCAGTGGGATTCGGGTTGTCCACAGGCCCCCACGCGGCCGGTTCCGGACAGTAATCTCGGCGTTCATGGAGCAGAGGCATCTCGGCCGTACCGGCCTGCGTGTGTCCCGGATCGGACTCGGCACTCTCACGTGGGGCCGGGACACCGACGAGCACGACGCGGCGGACCTGTTGAAGGCGTTCTGGGAAGCGGGCGGAACCCTCGTCGACACCGCGGACGTGTACGGAGACGGCGAGGCCGAGTATCTGCTGGGACGTCTCGTCGAGGGGCTCGTGCCGCGCCGGGACCTGGTCATCTCGACGAAGGCCGGAAGCGTTCCCGACCCCGAGCGCCGCTTCGACGGTTCGCGCAGCCATCTGCTGTCGGCCCTGGACGCCTCACTGGCCCGCCTGGGCACGGACTACGTGGACCTGTGGCACGTCCACGCCTACGACCCCCACACGCCCCTGGACGAGACCCTGCAGGCGCTCGACCTCGCGGTCAGCAGCGGCCGCGCCCGGTACGCGGGCGTGTCCAACTTCTGCGGCTGGCAGCTCGCCAAGGCGGCCACCTGGCAGCTCGCCGCGCCCGGTATACGCACGCGCCTGGCCAGCACCCAGATGGAGTACTCCCTGCTCCAGCGGGGCATCGAGCGGGAGGTGCTGCCGGCCGCCCTCGACCTGGGCGTCGGCCTGCTGCCCTCCTCACCGCTCGGGCGGGGCGTGCTCACCGGCAAGTACCGGACCGGGACGCCGGCCGACTCACGGGGCGGCTCGGAGCATCTCGCGCCGTTCGTCGCGCCCTATCTCGACGAGACGGCGAGCAGCATCGTGGAGGCGGTGTCGATCGCGGCGGACGGTCTCGCCGTGACGCCGCTCCAGGTGGCGCTCGCGTGGATCCGCGACAGACCCGGGGTCGCCGCACCGATCGTGGGCGCGCGCAACGCGCAGCAGCTCACGGCCGCGTTGTCAGTGGAGACCCTTAGTCTTCCTGACGAGATCTGCCGGGCGCTCGACGACGTGTCGGCCCCGGTGCACCACTATCCCGATCACGACTGGAGCACGCTGTGAGCACGGAGCCCGAGACCACGGAGGAAGCGGAGCCGGGGGCGCCGGGCGCGGACTCGACCGCGGGCGACCCGCAGGACACGGGCGCGGGACCGGACGCCGGGACGGGGCCCGGTACGGAGGCCGCCGCCGACGCGAGCGAGGACGGCACTGATGACGAGGGGGCCGGGACGGCACCCGGCGCCGAGGCTGCCGCAGGGACCGAAGCCGGCACGGAGGCCGCGGCCGCCGTCCAGGTGTCCGAGGCGGCGGCCGAGTTGGCGGCGCAGCGGCTGGAGCGGGAGCGGATCGAGCGGCGGAAGGCCGAGAAGCAGGCGCCGATCGACGCCGGGACCAAGCTCAGTGGCACGGCGGCGGACCTGCTCGCGGCCGTGCGGGCCGTGGAGAGCGGCGAGAAGCCCGTGGCCACCGCCTTCCGCGAGGCGACGCCCGCGCCGCGTCGGGTCGTCGAGGAGCCGGCGCGGCGACCGCAGCCCGTCGCCGCCCGGCCCGCTCCGGCCGGCGCCGCCGCCCCGGAGGCCGTGGACGCCGTCCGGGCCGTGCTGAGCGAGGGAGGCGCGCCGGAGGCGCTCGCGGCCCAGGTCGTCGCCGCGCTGGGCGAGGGCGCCGACGGTCAACTGCGCGAGGATCCCTGGCAGTTGCTGCGCGTCGCCGGGGTGCGGCCCGAGCCGGCCGACGGGTTCGCGCGGGCGCTGCTCGGCGCCGAGTGCGGCCCGGACGACGAGCGTCGGGGCCGGGCGCTGACCGTCTGGCTCCTGGAGCAGGCCGCCGTGGCCGGGCACACCGCCCTGGACGCTCCCGCGCTCACCTCCGCGCTCACGCAGCGCGCCGTGCCCGATCCGGACGCCGCCGTGCAGGCCGCGCTCGCGGAGGGCGACGCCCTGGTCTTCCAGGACGCCCTGGACCCGGCACCCGCAGCGCCGCAGGACGACACGGAGGAGCCGCAGGAGCGCCCGGTGCGCATCCTCATCGGACTGGAGCGGTACGCGCTGGCCGAGGAGAGCCTCTCCGACGGACTGGGCCGGATCATGAACTCGGTGCCCAAGGCGGACGGTTCGGCCGCCGACTGGGAGGAGGCCGCCGGCGCCGCGCCCCGTTCCGCGGGCGAGCTGATCCGTGCGGCGGCCTCCCACGGCCTGGTGCTGCACACCGGCGGCGACGCCTCCCGGTCGGAGGTCGTCGCGCTGCTGCACGCCGCCCGCGGCCTCGGTCTGCGCGGCTGGGCCGCCGCCCACACCGCCGACGGCCGTGACCGTCTCACGGGCCTCCTCGCCGGTCACGGGCCGGAGGCCACCGGCCACGGCGAGGCCACCGGCACCGCCACCGTCGAGGGGCTGCTCTCCGGCACCGAGGGTCCGGGACGCGACGCGGACGGGGCTCTGGACCTGGACGTCCTGGTCGTCCTCGACGCGCCGCAGCTCGATGTCGAGACGGCGGCCGTGCTCGCCGAGTCCCTGCCGGACGGGGCCCGCCTCGTGCTGAGCGGTGACCCCGGAGTGCTGTGGTCGGCGGGGCCCGGACGGGTCTTCGCGGATCTGATCGCCGCCCGTGCCTGCCCGCAGGTGGCCTCCCGGACGCCCGACCCCGGGCCCGTCGGAGAGCTGGTCTCCGGCGTCGGCATCGGCGAGCTCAACCAGGTGGAGGCGCCCGGCAAGGAGGTCGTGATCGTTCCGGTGCGCGACGCCGGCGAGGCGGTGCACCGCACGGTGCAGCTGGTCGCCGACTCGGTGCCGCGGGCGATCGGCATCCCCACCGAGCAGACCCAGGTGATCACGCCCGGGCACGGCGGCGCGGCCGGTACCCGCGCGCTGAACACCGCCCTCAAGGAGCGGCTGAACCCCGGCCCAGGCCGCTTCGGGGGCTTCGACCCGGACGACCGGATCGCCTACTCCCCCACGCCGGGCCGCGTCCTGCAGGGCCGGGTGGTGACGGCCGACGCCGAAGGGCTGCACCTGGAGTGCGCGGGCGGCCCCGTCGTCGTACCGAAGGAGCGGGTGGAGCAGACCGTGCGGCACGGGTGGGCGCTCACCGCGCACCAGGCGGTGGGACTGCGCTGGCCCGCCACGGTCGTCGTGCTGCCGGGCGACGCGGCGGCGGCCCTGACCCGCCCGTGGGTGTACACGGCCTTCGGACGGGCGGAACGCCACCTGTCCGTCGTGCACGGCGTGGAGCAGGCGTTGCAGCACGCCGTGGCGGAGGTTCCGCAGAAGCCCCGCACCACCCGCCTGCCGGCCCTGCTGAAGGCGCAGACGCCGGCGGCGACGGCGGGCTGACCCGGGCGGCCCACGCGGGCGGCCTGCTGACCGGGTACGCCGTCGGCTTCACCGCGACCTACTTCTTCGGCCTGGACCGCCGGACACGCGTCCGGCCCCCGGAAC
>NZ_JBEXGN010000045.1:0-18301 GCF_040607345.1 Streptomyces sp. NPDC005302 | reverse complement strand
GTCCGGCAACAACGGCTCAATGCGTGCCCACTGGGCGTCAGTTAACGACACACATCAACCAACGATCAGATGATCCGAAGGAAACGGCCTAGACGATGCCCGGGTGGAGTTGCCCCGCATCGACGACCGCGCTCTGACCACCCCACATCAGCGTCTGGCCGTGGCCGCGGAAAGCGGCCGGGTCGACGGCCTGCTGCCCGGTGAGTACGACGCCCTGCGCTGGTACGACGTCCGTACGAACGGCAGCACAGCGCAGTCCTGGGACGCCGGTGACCTGTCGGTCGGCGAGCCGGTCTTCGCGCCCGCGCCGGGTACCCGCAGCAGCGAACGCGGGCACTGGCTGACGTTCGCCACCGACCGCACCGACAACACCAGTTGGCTTCTCGTCATCCCCGCGGACGACCCCGCTCAAGGCCCAGTCGCCCGCGTCCGCATCCCCGTTTGCGTCCCCCCTCGGCCTGCACGGCACCTGGCTGCCCACCGAGGAGTGACACCGCCCGCCCCACCTGGGCAGACGCCCCGGCCACGCCCGCACACGGATCGGGCAAGAGAGAAAGGGGGAGCACGGGCGCCAGCTCTCAGCGCCCGAAGAACAACCTCCGTGCCGTCCTCGCCAGACCAAGTACCAGGCCGTCGCCGCAGGGGGCCAAGTCAAGAGCCGGTTACGGAACCTGCTCATAGGTGACGGGGGACGTCGGGCAGACCTCGGCGAGGCGGGCCAACGCGTCCAGCTCGGCCGGGTCCGCGGATAGCTGCCAGGGCAGCTTGTCTGACACCCAGTCCGCCGGCGGTATAGCGGGATGAGGCAGCCTCCCGCAGGAGAACCGGCCCACGCCTCACCCGGGTGGGCGGGGCAGCATTCATCGCAGGAACGATCAGCCCCGCAGCGTCCGGTTGGCCGGGCAGATGCTCCGAACCGTGGACGGACACCGTGACAGATCCGCGGCAGGTCAGCGATAGGAACTCCAGCGGCCGAAGCGGGCCAGCAGCATCCGGGCCCCGCCGCGGCGGCCTGTCGAGGGGCGGCGCCCCTGTGGGCTTCGTGGACGGGCCAGTACGCGGTCTGTATCGCGAGGACCTCGAGGCGGCGGGCCGGACAGCGGCGAGGACTTCGCCAGCTTCTCGATCTCCACCTGTGTCGGTACGGCGCTCGCGACATCAATTTGTCGTCCTGCGCCGCGACGGGGCATGACCCCGGAACGGCCGCAGTATCGGCTAACTGATCGTTTCAGAATGAAGTTCACTGTGGGGCTTGGCAGTTGGGTGTTGTGTCGGCAGGATCTGTGGTGCGCCTCCTGACCTGGTGCCTGATGACCGGTGGGAACGCGTGGCCCCTCTGTTGCCTCCACGGCCACCCAGACGGCATCGGTATCCCGGACGGCTGCCCGCGGATGACCGGGTTGCGCTGCGGGGCATCGTTTACGTGCTGTGCAAGAGCGTGAGCTGGCGGGACGTACCGGCGGAGCAGGTCGGCTGCAGTGGGGTGACGGCCTGGCGACGCCTGCGGGACTGGACCGAAGCAGGCACCTGGCCACGGCTGCACGAGGTGCTGCTGGCCGAGTTGCGGGCCGCGGGCCTGCTCGACATGGACGACGTCGCGATCGACGGCTCACACGTCCGAGCCCTCAAAGGGGGGCTCACACCGGACCTTCGCCGGTCGACCCGGCCAGGCCCGGCAGCAAGCACCATGTGATCGTAGACCGGCATGGCACCCCGATCGTCGTGGCTCAGACCGGGGGAAACCGTCACGACGTCACGCAGTTGATGCCTCTTCTGGACGCGATACCCGGTATCCGCGGAATCCGTGGCAGGCCTCACAGACGGCCACGCCGGCTGTTCGCCGACCGCGGCTACGACTACGACAAGTACCGCCGCCTCCTCCTCCGGGCTCGTGGCATCACACCGAAGATTGCCCGCAAGGGCACAACCCAAGGTTCCGGACTGGGCAAGACCCGCTGGGTCGTCGAGCGGACCTTCGCCTGGCTCCACCAGTTCAAGCGACTGCGAATCCGCTACGAGATACGCGTCGACCTCCACCTCGCACTACTCCAACTCGCCTGCAGCATCATCTGCTTGAGACGACTCCGAACGTCATTCTGAAACCATCAGTTAAAAGGGTGAGCCGACACGGGTCCGTCACCGGTCGACCGCCGGAAGACGGGCAGCAAGCATCACTGGACTGGGTTCGGTCCGGCCCCCTCGCCATTCGCGTCTCGCCCATTCTGCTCATTCCGTGGTCGGCCAGCAGACCTCCAGGTTCGTGATCTCCTGGGTCGCGTCCGCCTGGACCTCCAACGCAGACAGGTCGACCACCGTCTGCGTGAAGAGGTGATGGGCTCGCAGGTCCACAACGTCCGCCAGCGCGGCCGGCCCCCCATAGACCCCACGCAGCAGCCATCCCGGCCCGTCACACCCGACGATCCGCGTCGGCTGGAGCATCCGCTGCCCGTTCTTTACGACAGGGATCTGAGCACGGACCTCGGCACCGAAGCTGCTCTCGGCGTCCTCTGCGCTGCCGCCCTGATCCCGTACCCGATTGATGATCTTGGGTCGCACCGTGCGCCACAACGGCCTTCCGCGTGCCCAGTAGACCTGCAGGGAGAAGGCGTGCCCGCCGAACCTCACGATGACACCGACGATGCGCTCACCGGCGTAGAGGGGTCGCGTCTCGGCGCCTTCGAGGCGCGGGGTCTTCATGACGCCGTAGTCGATCCGCTCCGTGTCCGCCGGCACCGGCGTCTCGGACGCGTCCCAGGGGCCGCATACACCGTCACGGACGCGGGGCCGGGTCACGTCACCGCCGTCGGCTGTCTCCGCCCAAACCCCCTCAGCCTCCTCGAACAAATCATCGAGCACGATAGACGAAATGCCCCGACTCTGCCAGTACGCCCAGATCCAGGCCACCCATTGATTCCAGCTGAACTCCGCACCGGCGTCAGTCAGAGCCAGTGCCCCGAAGGGATCGTCCTCCTTCAGGATCATGGCCAACGCTTCATTGCCGGACTCCAGGACCCGCTCGACCAGGGCAGGATCATCGAGTGCGGCGAGATAGCCGGTCCCCAGCAGAAGCATTCCGGGGGTTGTCCGGTTCCAGACTCCGAACTCGGCCAGGGCAATGCTCTCCCCGGACAGTCTCCCGTCCCGGCCGTACTGCTCGACGATCTCTTTCGCACTCGCCCTGACCTGGTTCATCGGCCGCCCTCTGCTGCCCTTCGTGCTGCCCAACGCGCCGCGCCCTTCTTGAACGCGTCGATGCCGACTGTAACGGCCACAGCTGCCGCGGTGACCGGGTCCGATACCGGCGTGCCACCCCCGATGTGATCACCGACCTGCTGCGCAACGCTGGCCACTTCCTCAACCGCGCCGGACTTGAACTCTGCAGCTTGTGCGCCCTCCTCGGCGGAGGCCTCACCCGACCGACTCGCCGCTGCGCCGGGCTGGTGCCGGGGAATGCCGCTGGGGTCGAAGTCCGGAAGATCGGCGGCCCCGCCTGTCGGGCAGTTGTGGACCAATAGCGGGGTGCCGCCCGCTAGCACGTAGTACGTGTGGAGGGTACCGACGGTGAGGTCGTACGTGGTGCTGTGCTGATGGAAGTTGCGCACGCCGCGGATGACGACCGTCGTGCTGTCCGACTGACGGAGCTCGGTGCCCGCGGTGAGTTGGTGGGCGTCGATCCAGCGGTGGTGGGTGGCGTCCCAGAAGGGGTGGTGCCAGGTGATCGTGAGGGTCCGCTGGGCGTTCCGGTGTGAGGCATCGCGGGTCTGCTGACTGGGAGGTCCGCGGGTGGGTGCTGTGTCCAGGGTGAGGGTGGTGAAGTCCTTGTCCGTCGTGGTGACGATGACGTTCTGGACTCTCTCGGGTGCTGTGACGCCGGTTTGCGGGTCTGTCGCCAGGACGGTGTCGCCGACCTTAATTCTGCTGATCGGTTTTGAGGAGCCGTCTGCCAGGCGTACGCCTGTGCTGGATATGAAGCTGTGGGTTGCGCAGCCTGCCGCGTCTTCGACTGCGCCGGCACCCGCGTCCTCCGCTTTGCGCGCTTCGGCGATGGCGTGTTCTGCCTTGACCGCGTCCTCCGCCAACTTTGCGGCCTCCTCCGCGTCCTTGACTGGTGTGTAGGCGCGGTCGAGGGAGCGCCAGAGTTTGAAGGCTTCGACGCCGACCTTGATTGCTTTGAAGACCTTGCCCCAAGGGACGGCGGTGAGGGCTGTGTTAACGCAGCCCATGACGTCGCCCTTGGTGAAGCAGTTGTAGGCGTCGGTCAGGCCGATGACGTCGGCGACGAGGCTGAGGAGCTGGTGCTGGAAGCCAGATGCTTGCTTTTTGGCCGCTGCTGCTGCGGCGTCCGCGGTGGTCTTGGCGCGTTGTACGGCGCGGGCTTCGGCCTGCGGGTCGTAAGTCTTTTTGCTGATGTTGCCGCCGGCCGCGCCGATGGTGTGGCCGTCGGAGCATTTGCCGTGGTGGCAGACGGCGGTGTTGGAGCCGCCCGGGTCGACGGGGCCGGTGGTGACGACGCGGACGGGGTTGCTCTTGCTGGTGCCGGTGCCGCCGATGGGGTAGCCGATGCCGCACTGGTCGGCCATGCACAGGCCGGACGGGTCGGACTCGCTGACCGGGGTGTCGCCGGCGTAGTCGTAGGCGTTCCAGGTCTGTGGGGAGCCTGGGTCCAGGATGGGGTCGGGGCTGAGGAAGCGGCCGATGCTTGGGTCGTATTCGCGGGCGCCGAGGTTGGTCGGGCCGGTGTTGTCGTCTTGGGTGCCGCCGACGTATCCCTGTTGTCCGATCCAGGTGCCGCTTTGATCGCGTGTTTCGCCGAAGGGCTTGCACTGGCGGCGGGTGACCTGCTGGGTCTGGGAGTCGATCTGCAGGGTGCCGGTGCCCTGGTGGTCGGGGATGAGGTAGGTAGATTTTCCGTCGGAGGAGTGGGTGGCCACGGTCCGGCCGGCGAGGGAGATGTAGCGGACGCCGTCGGCGTTGCTGGCACCCGTCTTGAGGGTGATTTCCTCGTCACCGGCGTAGAGGGTGGTGGCGTCCGGGCTGTGCCGGATCAGGAGGCTGCCGCTGGCGTCGTACAGGTATGCGCTGGTGGCCAGAGCACATCGTGCGAACGGGCCGTGAAACGCCGAAAACCCCGGCCGAGGGGGTGGTTCCCGAGTGTTACCAGCACTCGGACCCGGACGGGGGTGGCTTTATCGCGCAGTGCTGGGTTCTGGCACACATTCCGTGAGGACGATCACCAGCGTTATGCCACGGTGACGTCGCGTCATATGGGGCCGTGGTGCGGTGTGATGACCTCATAGGGGTGCTGTCTCCGCAGTTCAGGGCGGTTCTGGTGGAGCGGGTGTTCACGGAGTGCGGTGTGGTGCACATCGTTCCGAGAACCCTCGGTGGCACGGCTTCGTGCCCGGACTGCGAATTTCCGTCGAGTCATGTGCACAGCTGCTACGAACGCCGGCTGGACGACAGTCCGGTTAGCGACCAGCCGGTGGTGATTGCGCTGAGCGTGCGGCGGCTGTACTGCGATAACAGCCTGTGCGGGCGTCGTGCGTTCGTTGAGCAGGTCGCGGGTCTGACGTTCAGGTACGGGGGAAGGACTCCGGTATCGCGCCGTGTCCTGGCGGTGGTTGCAGTTGCCCTCGCAGGCCAGGCCGGGCCCGTCTGGTAGCTGTCGTCCTGCAGACGAAGGCGAGTCGGACTACGCTGCTGCGGGCGATCACGGCCGTGCCTGATCCGCTCTGGGCCGTTCCAAAGGTGCTGGGCGTCGATGACTTCGCCACCTGTCGCGGGCACCACTACGGCACTGTCCTCATCGACTGAGCGAACGGCCGGCCTCTCGACCTGCTGCCGGGCCAGGACGCCTCTACCCTCGCGGGCTGGCTGCGCGAGCATCCCGGCGCCGAGATCATCTGTCGTGACCGAGCCGGCTCCTACGCCGACGGCGCCCGGACCGGTGCACCGAACTCGATCCAAGTGGCCGACCGCTTCCACCTCTGGCACAACCTTGGCACCCCCGTCGAGCCACCGTCAGACTCCACAGCACGTGCCTCAAGACAGCTTCCACCAGCTCAGACGGCCCTACGAGCGATGGCGACAGCGCGGTGAGATAGCCGGTAGCCCTGGGTGGTGCCGCAGGTTGCTGGTGAGGCGGTCGTTGGCCTGCTGCCAGCACCGCTCGATCCGCTCGGCAGGAGGAAGGGACCGCCCAGGCAATGGATCACCTCGTTCCACTCTCCGGGTAATGTCCAGGCATGAGTCATCCGCACCCCGAGCTGAAAGCCGCTCCGCCCCTTCCCGAAGGAGGGCTGCGGGTCATCGCCCTCGGCGGCCTGGGCGAGATCGGCCGCAATATGACCGTCTTCGAGCACGCCGGCAAGCTGCTCATCGTCGACTGCGGCGTGCTGTTCCCCGAAGAGACCCAGCCCGGCGTAGATGTAATCCTTCCGGACTTCACCTCCATCCGGGACCGGCTGGACGACATCGTGGCCGTGGTCCTCACTCACGGCCATGAGGACCACATCGGCGGCGTGCCCTACCTGCTGCGCGAGCGGTCCGACATTCCCATCGTCGCCTCCCAGCTGACGCTGGCGTTCCTGGAGGCCAAGCTCAAGGAACACGGTATCCGGCCGCGCACGGTGCGCGTGCGGGAGGGCGACCGGCGCAGCTTCGGGCCCTTCGACTGCGAGTTCGTGGCGGTCAACCACTCCATCCCGGACGGCCTCGCGGTCGCGATCCGCACCGGCGCCGGGATGGTGCTGCACACCGGCGACTTCAAGATGGACCAGTTCCCTCTCGACGACCGCATCACCGATCTGCGTGCCTTCGCCCGCCTCGGCGAGGAGGGTGTGGACCTGTTCCTCACCGACTCCACCAACGCCGAAGTACCCGGCTTCACCACCTCCGAGCGTGAGCTGAACCCTGCGATCGAGCAGGTGCTGCGCACGGCGCCGCGCCGGGTCATCGTCTCCAGCTTCGCCAGCCATGTGCACCGCATCCAACAGGTTCTGGACGCCGCCCACCAGCACGGCCGCAAGGTCGCCTTCGTCGGCCGGTCGATGGTCCGCAACATGGGAATCGCCCGTGACCTGGGCTATCTGAAGGTCCCCTCCGGTCTGGTCGTGAGTACGAAGGAGCTGGAGAAGCTCCCAGACCACAAGATCACTCTGGTGTGCACCGGCTCCCAGGGCGAACCGATGGCCGCGCTGTCACGGATGGCCAACCGCGACCACCAGATCCGTATCGGCAAGGGCGACACCGTCCTGCTCGCCAGCTCCCTCATCCCCGGCAACGAGAGCGCCATCTACCGCGTCATCAACGGGCTTACCCGGTGGGGCGCCCACGTGGTCCACAAGGGCAACGCCAAGGTCCACGTCTCCGGGCACGCCAGCGCCGGCGAACTCGTCTACTGCTACAACATCGTCAAACCCCGCAATGTCATGCCTGTGCACGGCGAATGGCGCCACCTGCAGGCCAACGGCGACCTCGCCATCCGTACCGGTGTCGACCCGGACCGGGTCGTCATCGCCGAGGACGGCGTCGTCGTTGACCTCGTCGACGGCCGCGCGTCCATCACCGGGAAGGTCCCCGCAGGCTACGTCTACGTGGACGGGATGGAGGTCGGCGGCGTCACCGAAGCCTCCCTCAAGGACCGCCGCACGCTTGGGGAAGAGGGTGTGGTCACGGTGGTGGCGATCGTCGACGCCGACACCGGCGCCCTCGCCGAAGCCCCCGACTTCCTGGCCCGCGGCTTCGCCCATGACGACACCACCTTCGAGACGGTCATCCCCGTCATCGAGAAGACCCTGGCCACCGCTGCCGACGAAGGCGTCGGGGACGCGATCCAACTCGAACAGCTCATCGCCCGCGCCGTGGCGAACTGGGCGTTTCGCACCTACCGCCGCAGACCCCTCATCATCCCCGTCATCATCGACGCCTGAGCCCCGGCAGCACGGCCCCTGCCTGCCGTGCCCGGCCTCGCGAGTATCGAAGCCGGGCACGGGAGTCAGGAGTCGCCACGCAGTCGGTCGCAGCCGATGGCGCTCGGGCAGCGAAGGGCGCTTGGCTGCTTTCAGGACCATTCAGGGGTCCCGGGGCGGTGCAGGCGTGGAGCACTGCGCCGCCCCAGGAGGTTGGGTCACCCCAAGGCTTCCAGCATGGTGCGGAACCAGTTGGTCATCGTCACGCCGTCGGTGCGGGGGTCGTAGTAGGCGTTGCCCTCCTCCAGCCACACTTGGGCGAGCTGCTCGTCGGACGTGCCGGCGTCGAGCAGGCTGCGGATCGCCTCGCGCAGAGTGTCCACGGACTCCGGAGGATTGGTCTCCCGGTAGTCGGTCAGCGCCTCGATCGGCGTGTCGTAGTCCAGGTCGTAGTCCTGGTTGAAGTAGGCACTCGCGAGATTTTCGAGGGGTTCGGGAAGCATCAAATCTCCGGGTAGGACGTCAGGATGTAGTAGCCATCGCTCTTCTTCTTAAGCACGGTGACCACCTTCTTGGGGCTGATGAAGGTGTCCGAGGCTTTCAGATAGATCTTTCCGCCTGCGCCGTCCATCGCGTTTTCGAAGGGCTGCTTTTTGCCTGTGGCGGCTGATGACAACCACTGCTGGATCGCAGCCTGATTCTTGGCGATGTTGTCTCCGGTGGCCTTCTCTGCGGCGGCGAGGTCATTGAAGGTCGAAGCCTTCGGGAGGCCCCGAGCTTTCAGGAAGGCGTCGCTCTTGCCTACGTGACGTGCGATTGCGTGGCCGCCGGCCCGTTCGTGGAGCAGGAGACTGCAGGCGGAGTTGTGGACGAGGAGCGGGGTGCGTCCGGCGAGCACGTAGTAGGTGTGCAGTCCGGCGACGGTGAGGTTGAACGTGCGGGCGGTTCGCTCGAAGGGTCGGTTGTTCTGGACAGCGATCGGCGTGCCGTCCTCCGTCCGGAGCGTCATCCCCTTGTGGAGATCTTCGGTCTTGACCCAGTCGCGCTGGGAGGGTGACCAGAAGGGGTGTTCGTTCGTGGCGGTGATTCGTTCGGCGCCATGACGGGTGCGCACGGTCAGTTCGTTGAAGCGTTTGTCGTGCTCGGTGACGATGAGTTCGGTGACCGGGCGGGCAGCCGTCAGGCCGGTTGTGGGGTCGGTGGCCAGAACTTGATCGCCGCGGTGGACCGTCTCGATGGCTTTCGTCGTCCGGTCCGCCATGAGAACGCGGGTTCCGGCGAGGAAGACAACCTGACCCACCCCAGGTCAGCGCACTGGAAGGGCCGCTTCCAGCGACACGGGCCAACTGGGGTTCGGAAGCCTGATTGACTGTGCGTCGTGACCGAGATGATCAACCTTCCGGATCCCGAAGCTGACTGGGCGCCCGCCACGTCCTCGGCTCAAATAGGTGCACGCAATCCGGCACGGCAGTGCTCCATGTTCCAAGCCGCAACGGAGCCGCTGATTTCGCTGGCGCTGCTCGCAGTAGAGCTGGACTCGGTGGCTCGACGGCTGCGGTTGACGATCGAGGAGTCGTGGGACAGACACGGCGCCATTCGTGCTGCGTTTTTCACTCTCGATGGAACGGACTTCGTCGTCACCCATCACGAGCGTGATCCGTCGGGCACGTACGTATGGGTCAGAAAGTCTGGACCTGTCGATCCCGCCGAGCGCATGGCCGTTCTTCTCACGGCCCTCGACATGGGCTCAGAGGCCGTCTCGTACTCCACTTGGGGCATGGGAACAGACCTTTCCCGGGTGCCCGCTGCCTGGGGCCGGAAGAGGGGCAGGCGGGTCGAATCACACCAGAGGTTCTGGGAGAACTTCAGGAAGCGGACGGGCATGTACGTCGGCCGCATCACCTACGACGGGGTAACGGCCTACCTCAACGGTTACGACCATGCCTGCGGCGGAGCGCTACTGAACGGACTGCGAGAGTGGCTCGCGGATACGAACCAGGTCGGTCAGAACCTCGTCTGGTCGGCCCAGGTTGTTCAGGTCGTCTTCCCCGAGGGCCGACCGGTCGAGCCGTGGTCGGATGACGAGCATCGTCAGGCTGTCGCTGGGCTCTTCGACCTGCTGGAGGGGTTCTTCGAGCACCTCGCAAGCGGCCACGGCGCCATGCCGGAAACCGGCTAATGCGCCGAGTGCTCGTCTACGCCGTGGCCTGGCGAGGGCGGTGCCCGGTAGGAGGCCGGCCCGACCGTGGACTATTGGGTGGCTCTGAGGGCCGCGAAACCGACCGTCACTGACCGATCCATCTAGAGCTACGGATCAGAAGGTGGCCGTGCCCGAGGGAGGGTAGACCACGGTCAATGGCGGTGCTAGTCGCTGTTTCTTGGATCATGTGCGGAGCCAGATGACGAGGGCTGCGAGGGTGATGGTGCCGAGGTAGGTGTAGGCCCGTTTCTCGTAGCGGGTGGCGACGGCTCGGAAGCCTTTCAACCGGTTGATGGCACGCTCAACGGTGTTGCGCTTCTTGTAGCGCTCGCTGTCGAAGCCGGTGGGCCGACCGCCTCGGGAACCGCGGTTGCGGCGGTGCGAATGCTGGTCGAGGCGTTCGGGGATGGTGTGCGCGATTCCGCGTCGTCGCAGGTAGCGGCGATTCTTGCGCGACGTGTAGGCCTTGTCGGCCAGGACATGATCAGGTCGGGTGCAAGGCCGTCCGAATCCGAGTCGGGGGACGGACATCTGCTGCAGGACGGGCTCGAGTTGGGGGCCGTCACCGTAGTGCCCGGGGGTCAGGAGGAAGGTGAGCGGCCTGCATCGTCCGTCGGCGGCGAGGTGGATTTTGGTGGTGAAGCCGCCGCGGGATCGTCCCAGGCACTCGCCGATCTGACCACCTCCTCCAATCGGGCGACCAGTTTTCGAAGCACCGGATCGACCTGGTTCGTCCCCCGGCTGGCCCCCTTTTGAGGAACCGCGGCGGGCGGCGCCTTCATCGCGCCGGCCGCATGCTGGTGCGACCTCACCGCTGTGGAGTCGACCGACACGTCCCAGTCGATCCGGCCCGCGGCATCCTCGGCAGCCTGCACCCGCGACAACAGCATCTGCCAGGTCCCGTCCGCCGACCAGCGACGATGACGTTTATAGACCGTCTCCCAGGGCCCGAACCGCTCCGGCAGATCCCGCCACTGCACACCGGTCCGCACACGGTAGAGAACCCCGTTGATCACCCGACGGTGGTCGCTCCATCGACCTCCACGCGCACCACCAGGAGGTAAGAACGACTCCAGTCGATCCCACTCAGCATTCGTCAGATCGCCACGGCCCATGCAGCCAGCCTGACCCCAACACCACACTCATGTACGGAGATCCGAGAAACAGCGCCTAGGTCGAGCTCAACGGCTCCCCCTGGCGATCGTTGATGCGGGTCAGAGCACAACCGAGGCCGCAGAGCCCGGTGATTCCAAAGCTCAGCGCTCCACGTCACTACGGTGAACCGAGCCCGGGCACTGTTCACCGTCGTCGCGGGTCAGATTCGCGAACTGCTCCGCCAGAGGACGTTTATGCTCGCCCCATGGAGGAGCGAGAGATCGCGCGGCGGATAGTTGGTGTTCTGACTCGCGCACAGGATCTAGAGCGCGAGCCCGAGGATCCCAATCACGATGCCGAGGTTATCGGCGAGCTGCTGGCGGAGTGCATCCCACCGGTCCTCATCGACAGGTCGTGGTCCGACGCCCAGCTCACCCAAGAGGTAAACCGTCAGTTGGACGCTCCTCTGCAACTCATTGCCGCTGCGTTCGCCTCAGCCTTTATCTAACTTGCCGAGTACCACGACGCTGGACGCACGGACGTGTCGTCGGCCGACGTGCTGCGCGAACTCGCGCTCCAAAATGAGGATGACGCTGAGTCATCAGAGTAGGAGGGCCGTTACCGCAGCGATCGGCGCCACACCGCGATGCCGCGCGCTCCTCGGCGTGCTCGCCGCGGCCGGCCGTCTCTGACGGGGCGCAGATCATGGCGAGTCATAGGCCCGGGACTGCTGCGGTCACTGCGGCGGTGCTGTTCCCGCTGTCGCCGAGACGGCAGACCGACCCAACACTCCGCAGCCTACGGGCAGTCGCCGACAACGTCCGAGCACCACAGGCGCACCAAATGCCCGCAGCTTCCCAAGCTGATGGTCTACCGCACGCCTTGACCTCGCAGGTACACCCTGATCGGCTGATCCCGTGGCCACCGACCCGAGCGAGTACGACAATGCGATGCCGATAGTGGCGGCCCACCTGGCGAAGGTCGAGCGGGCAGTCAGCCGGACCCGTTCCTCTCACGGCGGACAGCCATACGCGGCTGTCCGACAAGCGCTCCTTGAAGCACTGAAGGATGAAGACGCCCAACAAGTCGTACCCCAGGTTGTCAACGAGTTCGCCCGACGGATCTCTGAGGAGCCGGAACGGCTCCCGTTCTGACATCTATCCCTGACACCAACGACGCAGACAACGGCAGCCCCGGACGACCGATGACGCCTTCCCACTCCGCGATGCCGAGCGCTGTGAAGCCCCGGTGATCGAACTCCTAAAGCGGTGTTCCACACCTGGCCGGTGAGATCATCCGTGGATGACCGACGCACAGCTACCCCCAGGGTGGACGCTTCAGCAAATCCGGGACGTGTCTGGCGACCAAAGGGCTGTCCCCCTGAATCCAAACCGGGCGGTGAAGTGGGTCGCTTTCACCGGAGCCGACGAGATGCTGCAGCCAGAGATCGTTCTCGGGTTCGGCAGCTTGTGTCTCGTGAAACCCGTCCACGACGACGACTGGTACATGGGCAGCTTGTACGACGACGGCAGCATCGACTGCTGGTGTGCCTACGACGACCTATACGAGGCACTTCGCGGCCTGTAGAAGCATGCGGGTTGGGCTGCGCTCAGAGACTCAGTTCAGACGATCCCATTCCGTCTGTCCTCGCCACCAGTCGCCATGGCTCATGACTAACCCGGGCCGTCTCCGGGCCGTCCGACGGTGCTCGACGACGGCACTCGAAGCAGTCCATCCGCCCCGCATGGGCTGCTCCCACTGGGACAACTCCCCGTGAGCTGGCAGCACTGGAAAGCCGAGTGCTGGCTGAGCCCCGAACCATTCGATGGCACGGCGCTGCGAAAACCAACGGCGCCATTCCCCCTCGAGGAGGAATGAAGTGGGAGTACGACTACAACGACCACGGCCAGCACTCGCCCCTCCTCCATAGCATCTACCAACACGGATCGGCCCTCGTGGGCAGCAACCGCGGCCGTGAGTTCTGGATACTCGTCGTGACTGGACCTCAGCGCGGTCGAGTCTGGTGGCTAGGGGACGGATGCACCGCCCCGTATGCCGATGCTGGCGAGGAAGCAAAACCGGAAGTCGACTTCGTGTCCTGGCTCCAGGACGGGCAGGCCGATCGAGGGTGGTGGTCTCATGACCCGTAAGGCTTGGATTGATCAGGTGCCGGGTTCGTCCCGGCGGGCAGAGATCGCCTGCCGGTGCGAGAGCGTGATGCGGCGACGAGTCGGGTCGATGTCCAGGATCCTCACGGGGAGTGCGTCGCCGACGTGGACGGCAAACTGCGGATGATCCGGGTGCCCGTCGCCCAGTTCGGTGGTGTGCACCAGACCCTCGAAGCCGTTCTCCCTCTCTTCGATGCGTACGAACACCCCGAACGGCACGAGCTTGGTGACGCGGCCGACGACAGTCTGGCCGACCTGCCCGGCCAGCCGTGGCATCGGATCTTTGTGCAGGGCCCTGAGCGACAACGACACGCGTTCGCGGATCGGGTCTACGTCGAGAATCTTGGCGCTGATCTCCTGGCCGACGGCGACGATTTCGGAGGGGTGGTTGAAGGGGCGCCATGACAGCTCGGGGATATTGATCATCGCTTCGAAGCCGCCGATGTCGACGAAAGTGACCAAGAAATCGGCGATGCGGGTCACCTGGCCGGTGACGACCTCACCTTGGGTAAGGGACTTGAGGAAGGCCCATTTCATGGTGCTCGGGGTGGGGTCGATCTCCCAGCGGGCGCGTACCACTCCGTCGCTGTCGGGCATGACGGCGGCGAGCAGCGGGACCCGGTCGTCGGCGTACATGGACAGGATCATCGCGGCGGAAGCGCTGGAAAGGCGGGCGGTGAGCTCCGGGAACTCGTCTTCGTCGGCGGTGGCGCTGTGCATCCGACCATCTCTGCCCTGCCAGACACACTCGACGTGGCCCTCGGCGGGGAGGGTGGCGAGTACCGCGTCGATGTCGGAGGACAGGTCCGGCCAGATAGCCAGCCGGGCTCGGGGAGCGAGCTCGGCGCGGATCGTGTCGATGTTGTCGGGGGTGAGGCGGTGCCATCGCCCGGAGTTGTAGGCGGACTGCTCTTCCAGGACCCTGGCGTTGGTCCCCGCCATCGACCAGCGCAACTGAGCCCAGAATTCGTCGTCGGCCGACCGCTGGGGACCTTCGTCCTCGGCTTCGAACTCGTACGGCGAGGAGTCGATCCGCTCCGGGAACAGCCCGAGCGCGCGGGTCCGGGCCACCGCGGTTGCGCAGGGCCGACTGCTGCCGATGTACAGGTATTGGTCCCAGCCCACGTGCACGGCGAAGGTGTCTTCCACTTCCAGCCGGCACCATGCGCCACCGTCGCGCAGCATGGTCCGTACAAGATCCATCGCGGTGCTTACCGAGACCTCCGCGCCATCGTGGAAACCGTCAGGCCCGGTCGGGAAGGCACTGGCCAGTCCGAAGCCGTCCATCGGTGCCTTCAGCCCGAAGTTCACGAATGGCGCTGGGAGATGCGGCTCGCGGACCGCGAAGCACTTGATGCCGGTGTCTGCGGCGAACGCTTCGATTGCTCGAACGTAAGCACCCTCGACCTGGCCGTGGTCACTGACCGTGTCCTCGGTGCCCGTGTAGTGGCCGTATTCATCACGGTCGGCGGGGTCGTACTTGGTGACGCGATAGACGTAGGGCAGCACGCCCTCATCTTCCAGCATGGTTCGGATGCGACAACGCGCAGTGCCACTACGCATCGAGGGGGCAAGCACTCAAGCCGCCAATACCCAGCCGGTGTCGTTCCACATGAAGTCGCTTCTCGGACTGGGACGTGTCCTCATACGCCTGTAGGGCAGTAGCAGCACCAGGGGCCGGCCACCAACAGACAGGCCAGAGGCGCAATCGCCGATGGAACAGCTATTCGGTTGCCGTTGGCAGGTTGTGCCACGGCAGATTCGCAGGTCAGCGCAATTTCTGCGCTTGCCCACCCGTCGATGCCTTCAAGGCCACAGCATCTGCTTGGTCCACCCGCCGGGTGAAGACAGGTTGACGAGCCGGGTGTGGCGGCGCTCCTTGTCGCTCTGCCAGAATTCCACCGACTCCGGCCGCACTGAGTAAAGCGTCCAACCTGGCGCCACGAGGCCCGGCTCACTCTTGATCCGCGTGAGCGACGCCTCCACCTGCGCATCCCTCTCGGCCAGATCCACGAGCGGTTGCGACTGCCGACGGAGCAGAGCTTCCGACCGCCCCCCCCGTTACCGTCTTCGTGGCTCCGCAATGGGGCCTCCGGCCTTCGGGTCCGGCATGACTTCCCCCTCCTGTTGTTGATGATCAGGGGGGGGTGGTGTCACCGGGGCCGGAGGCATCGACGGACCGCTGATGAGGGGCTTGAGCACCGGCTTCACCCGAGCCGGATGAGCTCTCCGTAACGTGGGTGTGGCAGCTCGATGCCGAGGCAAGGCCGGTCGGAAAGTGTGACCGGAGGGGCCTGCACGTGATCGACACCGGCGACATCGACGTCTTCCTCGGCCTGGACGTCGGCAAGGGCGAACACCACGCCACCGCCGTCACACCAGCCGGGAAGAAAGCCTTCGACAAGCGCCTGCCCAACACCGAACCCAAGCTCCGCGAGCTGTTCGCGAAACTCCAGGCCAAGCACGAGACGGTGCTGGTCGTGGTCGACCAGCCGGCCTCGATCGGTGCCCTGCCGCTGGCGGTCGCCCGAGACATGGGCTGCCCGGTCGCCTACCTGCCCGGGCTCACGATGCGACGGATCGCCGACCTCTACCCGGGAGAGGCAAAGACGGACGCGAAGGACGCATTCATCATCGCCGACGCGGCCCGCACGATGCCCCACACGCTGCGGGCCATCGACGCCGAGGACGAGACGATCGCCGAGCTGGAGATGATCGTCGGGTTCGACGACGACCTGGCCGGCGAAGCCACCCGCGTCGCCAACCGGCTGCACAGCCTGCTGACCCAGATCCATCCGTCGCTGGAACGGGTCCTGAGGCCCAGGTTGCAGCACCCGGCCGTCCTGGCCCTGCTGGAGCGTTTCGGTTCACCGGCCCAGATCCGCACGGCAGGACGGCGACGGCTGGTCACGCTGTTACGGCCGAAGGCCCCGAGGATGGCCGAGCGGCTGGTCGAGGCTTCACCGCCCTGGACGAGCAGACCGTCACCGTTCCGGGCACCGAGGCGGCAGCATTGATCGTCCCAAGTCTGGCCGTGTCCCTGGCCGCCGTGCTTGATCAGCGAAAACTGCTGGCCGGTCGGATCGAGGAACTCCTGGAGGCCCACCCTCTTTCGAAGATCCTGACCTCGATGCCGGGAGTCGGCGTCAGGACCGGAGCCCGCATCCTGATCGAGGTCGGTGACGGCAGCACCTTCCCCACCGCCGGCCACCTCGCCGCCTATGCCGGCCTCGCCCCCGCGACCCGCAGTTCCGGGTCCTCGATCCGCGGCGAACAGCCCTCACGGAGAGGAAACAAGCAGCTCAAACGGGCCTTCTTCCTCTCCGCGTTCGCCGCCCTGAGCGACCCGGCCTCGCGGATCTACTACGACAAGAAGATCACCCAGGGCAAGCACCACACCCAGGCCCTGCTCTGCCTCGCCCGACGCCGGGCCGACGTCCTCTTCGCCATGCTCAGAGACGGCACCTTCTACGAACCTCGGACAACCGGAACGGGGTGAGGGCAACCAGCCTGCCTGCGAACCGAGATCGCGCAGGCCATCACGGCAGCCCTACATGTCATGAACCTCCACGGAGAACCCCTCTGCAAGGACGGAGTTCAGGTGCTCCGCATGCGCACCCAGCCATTGGCGCGCGTCAGAGAACTTCGCCGTCAGTTCGACGAGCACGTAGTCCTCGGCGCCATCAGTCGACCCACCACAGACGCAGCAACGGAGACGCTCACTCACCGCACCCGTCCACTCCGGTCCGTTCCCGCCCGCTGCCACCGTCTCATCATCAACATGCACGAGCACATCGTTCCAGCCGCCCTAGAACAGCCCCATCCACCTTGACCAAAGAGATAGGGGCACCCCCCCCAATCTCTGCACCGGAGCTGCGAGTTCGCCCCTCCCCCGCGATGCACGGCCGATCTGCGGAAAGTCATACTCCCCGGATGACGATGCCGGCAAGGCCCTTGATCATCTTCGATGACGACCACTACACGTACGTCCTGCGCGATCAAGCGTCGGGGAGGATGACGCCATGTCAAATCAACCGAGACGGCCTCTCAGCGAACTTCGGCAAGGCGAGACAGTCCAAGCAACGATCACTAGTCACCAGCCATGGGGCCTCACGGCAAAAATCGACGAGTACGACCCGGTGGGAGCCTCACTCGACAAGATTCGCCGCGGAAGCGAGCCGGGAGTGAAGCGACTCGTGCAGGAGCTCCCGCCAGTGGGAGCGACCGTCGACCTCGTCATAGGCAAGATCCGTGATTGGCATCGCGAGCCGTGGATATGGGTCGACCTCACAGCACCTAGCCCAGCCGAAGACTGACCGCACCTGCCGATGAGGCGTTCTGGGAGGTGCCCGACGAGGTGCAGTGATCCCCTGCCGGTGACGATGGCGGCAGGGGCAGTGTTCTGCAATGCACGTACCTCCGTCCGCGGCCGCGCCCCACCACGCTCGCCGTGCACGCCGGTTCTCGACCGCAGAGCTGACCTGCCCCTCACACACGGGTCATGGCGGCGTTCAAAAAAGTGAGCCGTACTACGACTTCTTGGTGAACCTCACGTCCAACCCGCACGGCGCGTCCCGGTCGTCCGTCGCGCACAGTGCCTTGCCATCGTCTACCACCGCCAGGTCGAAGTGGCAGCCCTCGGCCACGCCACCGACCGAAAGGGCTACCCACGAGCCAGACTTGGCCGTCTCGTCCGAGATCTCGGTCTGCTTGCTGGTCGGGACGTAAAAGGACCAGTCTCCTGCGGAGGGCTTTCCGGGGCACCTCGCCGAGGCGAGGTTGTCCCCGATGGAGGTCTAAGAGAGCATCTGATCAAGGTTCAGGCTGGATTGCCGGAATCGCCGGTTTCGATTCGCCAGGTTGGTGCGGATTCTCCGGTGAGTTCACGGCTGGTTTTGTTAGCCATGGCCCAGTGGACCATGGTGCGT
>NZ_JBEXGN010000044.1:0-22763 GCF_040607345.1 Streptomyces sp. NPDC005302 | reverse complement strand
CTCGCCGCCGGCCTGCTGGACCGTGCGGGCCACGATGGACAGTCCGAGGCCCGATCCCGGCAGGGCCCGTGCGTCGGGTGAGCGCCAGAAACGGTCGAAGACGTGCGGGAGTTCGTCGGTGGGGATGCCGGGGCCGTGGTCGCGCACGGTCAGCTCGCCCTCGTGCAGCCGTACGTCGACCGTGCCGCCCGGCGGGCTGAACTTCACCGCGTTGTCGAGGATGTTCACGATCGCCCGCTCCAGCGTGGAGGGTTCCGCCCGGACGAACCAAGGCTCCAGTGCGGCCGTGATCGTCAGCTCGGGGCCGCGCAGCCGGGCCCGGCGCAGGGCGGCCTCCACCGTGTCCTGGAGCGCCACGACCTCCAGGGGGTCGGCTGCGTGCCCCGCGTCCGAACGCGACAACGTCTGCAGGTCGCCGATCAGCGCCGCGAGTTCGGTCATCTGCGCGGTCACCGAGGCGAGCAGCGCCTTGCGGTCCGCCGGAGGGATCGGCCGGCCCGTCTCCTCGCTCCGGGTGAGGAGTTCGATGTTCGTCCGCAGCGAGGTCAACGGCGTCCGCAGCTCGTGCCCGGCGTCCGCGATGAGCTGCTGCTGCAACTCGCGAGAGCTGGCGAGGGAGGCGGTCATCGAGTTGAACGACTCAGAGAGCCGCGCGATCTCGTCGTTTCCCTCGACCGGGATCCGAACGGTGAGATCTTCCGTCCGGGCGACGTGCTCGACGGTCTCGGTGAGTTTGTCGACCGGGCGAAGCCCGGCCCGAGCCACCCAGAGCCCGGCGGCACCGGCCCCCACGACTCCGATGCCGGAGACGAGGAGGAGCACTAGGGCGAGGTCGTTGAGGGTCTTCTGGGTGTCACGGAGGGATACGCCGACAGTCAGCGCCACGTTCGGATACAGCCGAGCACCGGGGCCGAATCCGCCCACCAGCAGCGGTGTGGTTCGGACCCGTACATCGTTTCCGTTCGCGTCGGTGGCGTTGTGGAAGACCTCCTGGCCCTGATCAGGGTTCGCAGCAATGCTCTTGTCTTGTGCCGTGGGCTTCACAACGCCGGTCGAGTCGCTGAAGACGCAGGGGGAGCCACTCGGCTTGACCACCTGCACGTAGTAGTCCCTGGGGCGTTGCAGATCGGGTGTGCCCGCCACAGACTTCGGACAGGTAGCGAGCAGCGCGGTGATCTGCGGCTCGGTCAACCGGAAGTTGGCATCGCCGAGCTGGGTATCGACCTGGTCGTACAACTTGCCCTGGACGATGAACCAGCACGTCACCGAGACCGCCGCCACCGCGAACGCCACCGCTGCCGCCACCAGCAGGGCGAGCCGGGAGCGCAGGGGCAGCGACCTGAACCGGCGGAGTAGCTTTCTCACTCCGCGCCGCCCGACCGCAGCACGTACCCCACACCCCGGACCGTGTGGACGAGGCGCGGCTCGCCGCCGGCCTCCGTCTTGCGGCGCAGGTACATCACGTACACGTCGAGGGAGTTCGACGACGGTTCGAAGTCGAAGCCCCAGACGGCCTTCAGGATCTGCTCGCGGGTGAGGACCTGGCGCGGGTGGGCGAGGAACATCTCCAGGAGCGTGAACTCGGTGCGGGTCAGCTCCACCGGGCGCCCGGCCCGGGTGACCTCGCGCGTGGACAGGTCCATGCGCAGGTCACCGAAGGTCAGCGCGTCGTCCTCGGGGACGGCACCCGCGGACGCCGCGTAGGAGCTGCGGCGCAGCAACGCCCTGATGCGGGCGAAGAGTTCGTCCAGTTCGAAGGGCTTGACCAGGTAGTCGTCCGCGCCGGCGTCCAGTCCCGTGACCCGGTCACCGACCGTGTCACGGGCCGTCAGCATGAGGATCGGCGTCGTCGTGCCGGCGCCGCGCATCCGGCGGGCCGCCGTGAGGCCGTCCATGCGGGGCATCTGGATGTCGAGGACGACGAGGTCGGGCTGGTAGGCGGTGGCCTTCTCCAGGGCGTCCGCGCCGTCGACCGCGACCTCGGTGTCGTACCCCTCGAAGGCGAGGCTGCGGCGGAGTGCGTCGCGCACCGCCGGCTCGTCGTCGACGATCAGGATGCGCTGGGTGTCACGGTCGCCTTCGGCGGAGCTCATGGATGCGGGTTCCTCGGGTGGGATGGGGGTCGTGGGGCACCCGGACCGACCGGGTGCTTTCAGCCTCGCACGTTCCGGGCTGTCCCGGAATGGATCAGCTTCGTACGGTACGGCGGCGGGCCGGGGTCCGGCGCGCGGCGGCCCGGGAGGCGGCGGGCGCCAGCTCCGGGGCCCGTCGCTGCGGGGCGTGCAGTTCGCGGGCGACCGTCAGGGCCAGGCCGAGGCCGGCCGGGTCGTCGCCGGTCACGGTGTGCGCGACGTGCTGGATCTTCATGGCGACCTCCGGGTCAGCTGTCGGAGCCGCCGGCCCGCAGCGAGGCCAGGTCGGACTTGACGGTGTTGATCGGGATGGCGAAGCCGAGGCCGACGCTGCCCGCGCTCGACGAGGACGAGGAGGAGTCCGAAGCGGCCGAGTACATCGCGGAGTTGATACCGACGATGTTGCCGTTCATGTCGATCAGGGCGCCTCCGGAGTTGCCGGGGTTGAGCGAGGCGTCCGTCTGCAGGGCCTTGTACGTGGTCGTGGAGGAACCGGTGTCGCCGTTGAACTGGCGCCCGCCGAACTCGAAGGGCCACCGCTCGCTGCCGCTGCCGCCGCCCTGCTGTTGCTGCTGCTGGCCCTGGCTCTCGTCGGTGGAGACGGTCACGTCCCGGTCGAGCGCAGAGACGATGCCGCTGGTGACGGTGCCGGTCAGGCCCTCGGGGGAGCCGATGGCGACGACCTGGTCGCCGACCTGGACGCCCGCGGAGTCGCCGAGCGTCGCCGTCTTCAGTCCGGACGGCGCGTTCTCCAGCTTGATCAGCGCGAGGTCCTTCTTGCTGTCGGTGCCGACGACGCTCGCGGTGTACGACTTGCCGTTGTTCAGCCGCACCTTGATCGCGGAGGCGCCCGACACGACGTGGTTGTTGGTGACGATCTCGCCACCGGTCGTGATGATCACGCCCGAGCCGGTGGAGGAGCCCGCGTTCGAGGTCGCGCTGATCTCGACGATGCTCGGGCTGACCGCCTTGGCGACGCCGGAGACGGTGCCCTTCTGGCTGGTGGGCACCACGCTGGCGCTGGTGCTACTGGAGGCGACGGTGTCGTTGCCCGTCAGCTCCTGGATGCCGTAGGCGGTGCCGCCGCCGATCGCCGCGGCGACGATCGCCACGGCGGCGAGCAGGGCGAACGGGCCCTTGGCGCGCCGCTTCGCGGGTGCCTGGCCCTCCGGCGGGGCGGCCGGCGCGGCGAAGACCGCGGTGGAGCCGGCGGCGTCGGATCCGGGGTGACCGGCGTACGGCCCGGCGCCGTGGCCGTCACCGCCGTGTCCGTCGCCGCCGTCGCCGCCGTGACCGGAGCCCGGCCACACGGTGGTGCCCGGCTCGGCATGGACCGGCGGGGCCGGCCGGTACGCCGGCGGGGGAGGCCACTCGGGGTTCACGGGGGAGGCGGAGGGGTGCGACTGCTGCTGGGGGTACGCGGACCCGTGGTCGTCGCCCTGGGGGTACTCGCCGCTGCGGCGGAAGCTCTCGGTCATGTCAAGAAGACTGTCCCCGGATCATGAGAGCTCCCTGAGCGGTCCCTGAGAAGCCCGACAGAACCTCGTATGCCCGATATAAAGGCGCCCCGGCTGCGCCCCGTTCGCGCTCCAGAGCGCACTCCGGTCCCCGCTGCCGAGTCCGCTCGGCGGGACCCCGCCGGACCTCCTGGACGCCCCTCGCCGAGTCCTTGGGCAAACGGCGGGTTGCGTCCCGGTGATCCCGTGGAACGGCAGGGGCGAACAGTTGTCTGACCCCGGTGAGGGCCGTGATTTCAGGGGCTGGAGGGGCCTACGATCACCGCGCCGGAGGGGGGCTCCGCGGTTACGCCCGATGTCGACGCACGCCGTGCAAGCGGTTGCTGCCGACGATCGGGCCGGTGCGTCGTACGCCCTTCTCAGGCCTCTGACAAGGACGACTACCCGCACCCACACCAGGAGCCCTGAGTGATACGTGCCCTGCGCGACCGCTGGAGACGCCCCGCCACGGCGTTCCCGACGGCCGCTCTCGCGCTGGCGCTGACCTGCGCCGGCGCCCTCGCGGCGCAGCCGGCCAACGCGGCCGACCACCCCGCCGGACTGCCCGGGGCGAGCGTCGCCGCCCAGACCGGCGCCGTGCCCGCCCCGACCGCCTCCGACAAGGAACTGCGCCACCGCGTGGTCGAGGCCGCCAAGACCCAGGCGACGCCCGCGGCGAAGCCCAAGAAGACGCCGTTCATCATCGGCGGCACCGAGACCTCCATCTCCTCGGCGCCGTGGATGGTCCAGCTGTCCTACTACGACAGCGCGGCGGGCGAGGGCTGGTTCTGCGGAGGCACCCTCGTCGCCCCCAACAAGGTCCTGACGGCGGCGCACTGCGTCGCCGGCCTCGACTGGGCGAAGAACGGCGCGGTGGTGGCCGGCGCCACCGGCCTGCTGGACGACACCAACGGAACCGTCGCGGGCGTCTACCGCCAGTGGAACCACCCGCACTTCGACGACGCGACCCTCCAGAACGACGTGGCGGTCCTCACCCTGGACCGTCCGCTGGAGCAGCAGTGGATGAAGCTGACGGCCGCGGGCGACAGCACCTCGTACAAGACCGGCACGTCCGCCACCGTCTACGGCTGGGGTCTGACCTCGGGCGCCGACGACGCGGACCTGTCGGCGAACCTGCGCAAGGTCACTCTGCCGATGGTGGCCGACTCCACCTGCAACACCGCGATGAAGACGGTCCTCGGTGAGGACGACTTCGTCGAGGGCTCGATGTTCTGCGCCGGCACCCCGGCGTCGGGCACCGACGAGGGCACCAAGAGCCCGTGCAACGGCGACTCCGGCGGCCCGGTGGTCGTCGGCGGCAAGGTCGTCGGCATCGTCTCGTGGGGCGTCTCCGGCTGCACCGCCAAGGGCGCCTACCCGGTGTTCACCAAGGTGTCCTCGTACACCTGGGCGGCCCAGCCCCGTATCGACGACGCGGACCTGACCTTCGACGGCCGCGCCGACCTGCTGGAGCGGACGCCCTCGGGCGGCCTGTTCGAGCAGGACAGCAAGGGCACCTCGCTGGCCACCCGCGCCTACCAGGGCAACGGCTGGCAGACGGCCGGCTGGGTTCTGCAGGCCGATCTGGACCGGGACTTCTACCAGGACCTGATCGAACGCGACGCGACCGACGGCAAGCTCTACCGCAGCTACCTGAACCACAGCACCGACGAGTTCGAGTGGATGCAGATCACCTCGGTGTGGGGCGGCTACAAGTCGTACGCCATCCCCGGCGACATGACCGGTGACTCCCGTCCCGACCTGGTCGCGGTGGACGCCGACGGCTCGGTCTACCTCTACCCGGGCAAGGGCAACGGCGAGTTCTACGGCCGCGTCAAGGTCGTCGACAAGGCATGGAAGGGCGTCAAGATCTTCGGGCACGGCGACCTGTCCGGCGACGGCCGTGCCGACCTGCTGGTCCGCAACAGCTCCGGCGTCCTGTACCTCTACCGGGGCACGCAGGTCGAGCACACGCCGTGGTCGACGCGGATCCAGGCGCGTACGGGCTGGAACTTCACCTCGTACGTGGCCAACGGCGACGTGACCGGCGACGGCATCGCCGACGTCGTCACCCGTGACTCGGGCGGCACGCTCTGGCTCTACCCCGGCACCAACAAGGCCTCCAGCGACCTCTTCGGCTCGCGCAAGAGCCTCGGCACCGGTTTCAACCAGTACAACCTGCTGTTCTAGCCCACCGCGGGCGGACGAAAGAGATCCCCGCGCCCCTGTCAGGGGCGCGGGGATCTCTTCTGTCGTCGTGGCGTACGGCCTACTCGCAGCCGCAGGACTGGCGCACCACCAGCCGCGAGGGGAACAGCTTCAGCCGCTCGCGGCGGGAGCCGGCCACCCGCAGACCGTCGTCGAGGACGAGGTCGACGGCCGCGCGGGCCATCGCCGAGCGGTCCGACGCGATCGTGGTCAGCGGCGGGTCGGTCAGACCCGCCTCCTTCACGTCGTCGAACCCGGCGACCGCGAGCTGCCCCGGCACGTCGATGCGCAGCTCGCGCGCGGCGCGCAGCACACCGATCGCCTGGTCGTCCGTGGAGCAGAAGATGGCCGGCGGCCGGTGCGGTCCGGCGAGCAGTTCCAGGCCGACCTGGTAGGCGTCGTAACGGTTGTACGGGGCCTCGAAGAGGCGGCCCTCGGTGGGAAGTCCGGCCTCCTGCATGGCGCGCCGCCAGCCCTCGACGTGGTCGGAGACGGGGTCGCCGACCGCCGGAGTCTCGGCCGTGCCGCCGAGACAGGCCACGTACTCGTACCCGTGCTCCAGGAGGTGCCGGGTGGCGAGCTGGGCGCCCCCTATGTCGTCGGTGACGACGGCGACGTCGTCGATCGCCTCGGGGCGCTCGTGCAGCAGCACCACCCGGGCGTCCCAGGCGTCGATCTCGGCGGCCGCGTGGTCGTTCAGCGCGTGGCTGACGAGGATCAGCCCGGAGACCCGCATGCCGAGGAAGGCCCGCAGATAGTGGACCTCGCGCTCGGCGATGTAGTCGGAGTTCCCGACGAGCACCATTTTCCCGCGCTCGGCCGCGGCCTGTTCGACCGCGTGCGCCATCTCTCCGAAGAAGGGCTGGCGCGCGTCCGGGACGATCAGCCCTATGAGTTCCGTCCGCCGCGAGGCCATGGCCTGGGCGACCCGGTCGGGCCGGTACCCCAGCTCCTTGATCGCCGCTTGGACGCGCTCGCGCGTGGCCGGGGCGACCGGCCGGGGTCCGTTGTTGATGACATAGCTGACAACGGCGGTCGACGTACCCGCCAGTCGTGCCACATCATCCCGAGTCACCTTGGCCACGCGCGGAGTCTACGCGGATTGACCTACCTCTGGGCAGGGCGTACGGCTGCTTCCTGCGACTGCTCGGGAGCCTCCGCGGGGGCGGCGGCGTCCAGGTGTGCCGTCTCGTCCGCATCGTCCGGCTTTGGCTGGGCCGCCTTGGCCTTCGCGGTGTCCGCCGCGCGGTCCACCTTCTCCGGCGTGACGAAGCGGTAACCGACGTTGCGGACGGTTCCGATCAGCGACTCGTGCTCGGGCCCGAGCTTCGCGCGCAGCCGTCGTACGTGCACGTCGACCGTCCGCGTACCGCCGAAGTAGTCGTAGCCCCAGACCTCCTGGAGGAGCTGGGCGCGGGTGAAGACGCGGCCCGGGTGCTGCGCGAGGTACTTCAGGAGCTCGAACTCCTTGAAGGTCAGGTCGAGGACCCGGCCCTTGAGCTTGGCGCTGTACGTCGCCTCGTCCACGGAGAGGTCGCCGTTGCGGATCTCCATGGGGGAGTCGTCGTTGACGATCTGCTGGCGGCCCATCGCGAGCCGCAGGCGGGCCTCGACCTCGGCCGGACCGGCGGTGTCGAGGAGAACGTCGTCGATGCCCCAGTCGGCGGTGACGGCCGCGAGGCCGCCCTCCGTCACGACGAGGATGAGTGGACAGCCGGGTCCCGTGGAGCGCAGCAGCTGACACAGGCTGCGGACCTGCGGGAGATCACGTCGTCCGTCGATGAGGATGACGTCGGCACCGGGGGTGTCGACGAGGGCCGGGCCTTCGGCCGGCGCCACCCGCACGTTGTGCAGCAGCAGGCCGAGAGCGGGAAGCACCTCCGTCGACGGCTGAAGGGCATTGGTCAGGAGCAACAGTGAACTCATCGCACCTCACCCACCTGGGTCGTCCTGCGGTCGTGCTCGGTTCGCTCGCCCATAACGTCTGGTTCCTCCTCGGTCCCTGCGAGGACGTTTGCGGCACTGCTCACTACCTGCGGCTCCCGCGCCCTGGGATCCGCAGGGCCTCCCTGGCCCCGTACACCTGCGGTTTCCCGCTTCGTATACAACGGTCCTGGAAGCACAAAAGGACCCGGGGGCTACTCTGCCCGAGTCCTCATGCCCAGCAGAATAGCCCACATGAGCTCAGGTCCGGCAGGTCAAGTGACGCGATCTTTCAATAGTCCACACCGTGAGACAACGCCGCGTACCTCCGCCCGGAGGTTTCTGCGCACGGTCGACGGAGTGACGATCGACGCGGCCTACGACCCCGGGGAGCGGCCCGGTGGTGACCTCGCGTTCATCCTGGCGCACGGGTTCACGGGCGATCTGGACCGACCGCACGTGCGCCGGGCGGCCGGCGTGCTGGGCCGCCGGGCGGCGGTCGTCACGTTCTCCTTCCGAGGTCACGGCGCCTCCGGGGGCCGCTCCACGGTCGGCGACCGGGAGGTCCACGACCTGGCGGCGGCCGTCGCCTGGGCGCGCGAGCTGGGGCACACCCGGATCGTGACGGTCGGCTTCTCGATGGGCGGCTCCGTGGTGCTGCGGCACGCGGCGCTGTACGGGAAGACGGGCTCGGGGCCGGGTCTCGCCGAGGCCGCCGGTCCGGAGTACGCGGCGCACGCGGGGGCGCGCACGGACGCGGTGGTCTCGGTCAGCTCGCCCGCCCGCTGGTACTACCGGGGCACCGCCCCGATGCGGCGGCTGCACTGGCTGGTCACCCGTCCGGAGGGCCGGATCGTGGGCCGGCTGGGTCTGCGCACCCGGATCCACCACCGTGAGTGGGACCCGGTGCCCGCGTCGCCGGCCGAGTGCGTCCCGTACATCGCGCCGACCCCGCTGCTCGTCGTGCACGGAGACAGGGACGGCTATTTCCCGGTCGACCACCCGAGGATGCTGGCCGAGGCGTCCGGCGGCCACGCCGAACTGTGGCTGGAGCACGGCATGGGGCACGCGGAGAACGCGGCCCCCGACGACCTGCTCGCCCGCATCGGGGACTGGGCGGTCGCACACGCGGGCTAGCCTGGCGGGGTTCACGCGAACGAACGCGCGGACACACAGACACCGAACCGCTGATTGAGGAACGAGATGGCAAAGGGCACGGTGCGTTACTGGGCCGCCGCCAAGGCCGCGGCAGGCGTCGCCGAGGAGCCGTACGAGGCGGGCACGCTCGCCGAGGCACTCGACGCGGCCCGCGAACGACACCCCGGCGAGCTCGTCCGCGTCCTGCGACGCTGCTCGTTCCTCATCGACGGTGACCCCGTGGGCACCCGAGGGCATGAGACGGTACGGCTGGCCGAGGGCGGCACGGTCGAGGTGCTCCCGCCGTTCGCAGGAGGGTGAGCGAGACGATGAGCAACCAGCCGTTCGAGGGCCGGTACGAAGGTCAGTACGAGGAGTACGACCCCTACCGGCAGCCTCAGCAGGAGTCCCAGGACGAGCAGTCCCCGCAGCAGGGGCAGCAGGGGCAGCAGGGGCAGCAGCAGGGCCAGGGGCAGCAGCCGGGTCAGGGGCAGCCCGACTGGCAGCAGCAGACCCAGCAGTGGGAGGGCCGGACCTGGGAGACGCAGACGCACCCGTCCGTTCCCGCCGCGGACACCGCCTATCTGCCCCCGCAGGCCTACCCGGCGTACGGCGAACCTCAGGGCCCCCAGGGCTACGGCGGCGCCGTCGGAGACCCCCTGCCGTCCGAGGCCCCCGCACAGCCGTGGACCCCGGGTGCCGAGGCCGGCGCCCAGCAGCCGTCCGCCGAACCGGTGGGCGTCCGGATCCGCCCCGACGGGATCCCGCTCGCCGACGCGACACCGGCCGAGGTCGCGGCGGACGCCACCTCGGACTACGGGCCCGCGACCGTCACCGGCAACGCCCGGATCACCGACGCCCAGCGTGCCCGGGCCGAGGGCCGGTCCCCGATCATCGAGCCCGGCATGCAGCCGGCCGCGCTGACGGCGGTCCTCGCGCTGCTGCTCTCCGGAGCGGCGGCCATCGGCCAGTACGCGCTCGTCGTCCCCCTCGTGCTGCTCCAGGCCGTCACCGCGGCGGGCTGGTTCCGGCTGAACGGGATGTGGCCGGCCCGGCAGGGCATCGCGCTGGCCTTCGCCGGCGCGCTGACCGCCGACGTCGCGCTGCTCGCCGCGGGCCGGGAGAACGCGCCCGCCGCGATCCTCGGCACGCTCGGCGTCTGGGTGCTGCTCACCCTCGTGCTCCAGCTGCGCAGTCATGCCGACCCCGACACCCGCATGTACGGGCTGATGGCGACCGTCGCCTCCGCGGCGCTGGCGATCATCGCCGCCGGGCACCTCGCGGCCGAGCCGGACGCCGTCACCGTGGGCGGCGTGGCCGTCGCCGTGGCGATCCTGGCCCGCGCACTGCCGCTGCCCACCGCGGCCTCCGTGGTGGTCGCGCTGCTGGCCGCCGCGGGCGCCGGTATCGCGGCCGGCGGGATGACGGACCTGGGCACCCAGGGAGCCTTCCTGGGCCTCGGCGCCGGGGTGTGCGCGCTGATCGGGCACCGGGCGGCCAGCTACGACTACCCGTCCCGGTTCGTGCACTTCACCGCGGGCGTGGCCCTGCCGCTGGCCGCCGCCGCCCCCGCCGTCTACCTGCTGGGCCGCGCGCTCGGCTGACGGCCGGTTCCCACCGTCGCGATCCGGTCAACCTGCCGCTCCGAATCGTCACAGCTGATCGACAACCACCATGAAGGGCCCCCGGACCGGGGGCCCTTCATGGTTAGGCTCGCGTTCGGCGGCAACCAGGCCGACCAGACGGGGCCGTCCTACGTGAGGGAACACCGAGCATGCGCGCACTGCGAATATTCCTGATCCTGGTCGTCGTACTCGGCGGCCTGTTCGTGATCGCCGACCGGGTGGCGGTCAACTTCGCGGAGGACCAGGCGGCGGACCGCGTCAAGAGCACGGAGGGCCTGGCGAACACCCCCGACGTGTCCATCGAGGGCTTCCCGTTCCTCACCCAGGTCGTCGGCGGCGAGCTGGACGACGTGAAGATCGGCATCAAGGACTACGAGGCGTCGACGGGCACCTCCGCCGGCACCGTCCGGATCGACGACCTGCGCGCGGAGATGCACGGCGTGGCCTTCTCCGGCGACTTCAGCTCCGCCACCGCGACCCGGGCCACCGGCACCGCCACGATCGCCTACGACGAGCTGCTCAAGGCAGCCAAGTCCGAGCCGGGGGATGTCGCACCCGGGCTCACCGCCCAGATCACGGGCCTGTCCGACGGCGGCAACGGCAAGATCAAGGTGACCCTCTCCTCGAAGCTCCTCGGCCGCAAGCTGCCGCCGGTCTCGGTGCTCAGCTCCGTCACCGTCTCCGGGGACACCGTCAAGGTGCACGCCGACTCGCTGCCCAAGATCGGTGACACCCAGCTCGTCGAGGGCCCGATCCGGTCGGTCACCGACTTCGAACAGAAGATCCAGAAGCTGCCGGGCGGCATCAAGCTCGACAAGGTCGAGGCGGCCACGGACGGCGTCGACATCTCGGTGAAGGGTTCGGACGTCAGCCTGGTCGGGTAGCTCCGAGAGGCAGGGTGGCCGGGCGGCCCCGGAGGTGCGGAGCCCGGTCCCTGCCCGGAGAAGTGCTGCCTGAAGGGGTTCTGTCCGAAAGGCGAGACGGCCGTGTCCGTACCGCAGATGCGTCCTCGGCGGGAAGACGGCCACGAGGGCCACGACCCGTGCGACGGCGGCCCCGAAGGCGTTCTCGTATCACAGTACGGACGATCGTGTCTCAGCATGCGACACGCCGGTGACACGCCCGCCTGTCCGTCCCTACGATCGGACGCATGAAGCGACAGGCGGATCTCACGAAGCGGCGGGCAGTAGACCTGTGCCGCGTCGCCGCCATGCTCTGTCGCACCTTCTGAGCGGAAGCGTCGACTTCCGCGCGCCGGGCCCTTGGACCTCTCTCGTCCGGGCCACCCTTGCGCCGTGCGGCCCGACCGGCCGGCACCACCGCGCACCCCCTCTCGCACGCATCACCCCGCCGTAACTGCCCCGGAGGAGAACGAGCATGAGCCGCACGGACGTCCTGGTAGACGCCGACTGGGTCCAGGACCACCTGGACGACCCGAACGTCGCCGTCGTCGAGGTCGACGAGGACACCTCGGCGTACGAGAAGAACCACATCCGCAACGCCATCCGGATCGACTGGACCAAGGACCTCCAGGACCCGGTCCGCCGTGACTTCATCGACCAGGAGGGCTTCGAGAAGCTCCTCTCGGCGAAGGGCATCGGCAACGACACGCTCGTCGTGCTCTACGGCGGCAACAACAACTGGTTCGCGTCCTACGCCTACTGGTACTTCAAGCTCTACGGCCACGAGAACGTGAAGCTCCTCGACGGCGGCCGCAAGAAGTGGGAGCTCGACTCCCGCGACCTGGTCGACGGCTCGCAGATCCCCGAGCGCGCCGCGACCGCGTACAAGGCCAAGCCGCAGGACACCTCGATCCGCGCCTTCCGTGACGACGTCGTCGCCGCGATCGGCGCGCAGAACCTGGTCGACGTCCGCTCGCCCGACGAGTTCAGCGGCAAGCTGCTCGCGCCGGCCCACCTGCCCCAGGAGCAGTCGCAGCGTCCGGGCCACGTCCCGAGCGCCCGCAACATCCCGTGGTCGAAGAACGCCAACGACGACGGCACCTTCAAGTCGGACGACGAGCTCAAGGAGCTCTACGCCGACGAGCAGGTCGATCTCGCCAAGGACACCATCGCGTACTGCCGCATCGGTGAGCGTTCCGCGCTCACCTGGTTCGTGCTGCACGAGCTCCTCGGTGTCCAGAACGTCAAGAACTACGACGGCTCCTGGACCGAGTACGGCTCCCTCGTCGGCGTGCCGATCGAGCTCGGCGCCAACAAGTAACCCTCAAGGCCTGAAGGACGGAACTGACATATGTGTGGAGCGAAGGCCGGCGGCCCCGACGCCTCGACGATCAAGCCTGGTGAGACGACGATCCAGGGTCAGGTGACTCGCGACGGCGAGCCGGTGACGGGCTACGTCCGTCTCCTGGACTCGACCGGCGAGTTCACCGCGGAGGTCCCGACCTCCGCCACGGGCCAGTTCCGCTTCTACGCGGCCGAGGGCACCTGGACCGTACGGGCGCTGGTCCCCGGTGGAACCGCCGACCGTACGGTCGTGGCGCAGACGGGCGGCCTCGCGGAGATCGCGATCGCCGTCTGAGCAGTCGGCCGCCGTCCCTGACGGCGGCCGGACCGAACGGCCGAAGGGCCGCACCCCCGGGGGTTGGACGCTTACCGGATCGGGGTGCGGCCCTTCGGCATGCCCACCGCGCCCGTCCGGCCCGGCGGGCACTGCGCCGGACGGGTTGTCCGGGCCTACGCTGGAGGTATGTACGCACGCAGGCGTCACGTGTACTTCGTCATGATGGGGACGTGCATCACGCTGTTCGTCCTCGCCTGGGGCGTCGTACGGCTGTGGTCGGTCCCCGCGGCCGTCGCGATGTGCGTGGTGGCCATGGTCATCCCGCCGGTCGCCGCGATGGCGGCCAACCGGCGCGGCCCCGAGGACCGATGGTGGGACGACCCGTCCGGCGACCGCAAGTCCGACGAGTGGTGGGACGAGCTGGACGGCAAGAAACGACGACAGCAGTAGTCGGTGGCCGGCGGCGGCCCTGTCGGGACAGCGGCAGCGGTTCCACGGCGCCGGCCGGAACGGCGCGGAAGGCTCACATGTCGCGTACGAGGTTGTCCACGGTGGTGCTGGACGCACCCGACGCCCACAAGCTCGCCGAGTTCTACCAGCGGCTGCTCGGCTACACGGTGCGCGCCGAGGAGCCGAACTGGGTGCTCATCGGTCCGCCCTTCGAGGGCACCGCCCTCGCCTTCGAGACCGAGCCGCTCTACACCCCGCCGGTGTGGCCCGCGGGCCCCGGCGACCAGCGGATGATGCTGCACCTCGACATCGAGGTCGACGACCTGGACGAGGAGACCGAGCGGGCCGAGGAACTGGGCGCCCGGCTCGCCGACCTCCAGCCCCAGGAGGACGTACGCGTGCTGTTCGACCCGGCGGGCCACCCCTTCTGCCTCTGGGTGGACGTCCGCCGCAAGCCGCGTCCGTAGCCGACCGGGCGCCGCTCCCGGGCCCGTCAGTAGACGAGCGCCTGCGTCCCGTCCGCCATCGCCTCCTGCACGAACACCTGCGCCCCCGCGATCCGTACGCCCTCCAGGACGTCCTTCTCGGCGATGTCGCGGCGGGCCGCGCACTGGGTGCACAGGGTGATGCGTCCGGCCGCCAGGATCGAGTCGATCAGGTCGGGCAGCGGAGCGGCGTGCGGCAGCTCGAACTCGGCCGCCCGGCCCGGCAGCGCGAACCACGCGGACTCGCCCGTCAGCCAGAGGGACACCTCCACGCCACTGGCCACGGCCACCGCCGCGACGGTGAAGGCCTGTGAGCAGCGTTCCGGGGCGTCGGCCCCCGCCGTCACCTTGATCACGAGCTTGTTCGCCATGCCCGTCATCGTATGCCGAATCGTGATCATCCTTCGTGCAACCCCATGCATGGGCCATGGGTCTCCTGTGCGCGCGGATACGGAATCCACGCTTCACGTTCTGTGGGGGGACGTCTTGGAAGTACCCGAAGGATCCGAAACACCGGAAAGACCGCGCGTGCCTGAAGATGCGCCGGTTGCCGACCCCGGTGCGCGGCTGCCGGTCGAGCCCGCGCCGGTCGAGCCCGCGCCGGTCGAGCCCGCGCAGGCCGCCGAGGCGGACGTCCCGGCCGAGCCGCGTGTCCGGCGGCGGGGGCGTACGGCCCTGCTGATCGCCACGGCCGCCGTGATCGGTCTCGTCGCCGGTACGTGCACCGGATTTGTCGTCCAGGCCGACCGTGAGCCCACGCAGCTGGCGCCGCTGTCGCAGCCTGCCGTGGCCCAGGCCAAGGGTGACGGCCCCGAGCCGCTGTCCGCCGCCCAGGACCACCGCGTCAAGACGGACGGCGACCTGCGCAAGCTGCTGGTGCCGCGGCCCAAGGGCGCGAAGGCTGCCGACTGGCTGGGGGACGACGACGGCTGGATGGACATCGGCTCGTACGCCGAGTCGTACGAGAAGCCGGCCGGTGCCTTCCGCGAGCTGATCTCCGACGAGTACCGGCGCGCCGCCGTCACGGGCTGGAGCTCGGGCAGCACGTACACCGTCGAGGTCCGGCTCGTGCAGTTCCGCCAGGAGGAGAAGCTCGCCGCCGCCGACGCCGCGGAAGAGGGTCACTACTGGGCGGGCAGGAAGAGCGACACGAGCGACTGGCCCGTCCCCGGCACCGGGGACGGCGTGGCGTACGTCCACAACAAGCCCGACACCAAGCCCGGTTACCTGCCGCTCTACGAGGCCGAGGCGCACGCCTGGCGTGGTGACGTCGCCATGGAGATCTGGGTCTACGACAGCAAGCCGATCCCCAAGGCCAAGATCATGGACCTGGCCGAGCGGCAGATGGAGCGGCTGTGAACGAGCACTCTGAGAACCCGGAGGACGTGCGCCCCGCCCCGGCGCCGACCGCACCGGAAGCGACTCCCGCCCAGGTCGATGCCGAGGTCGAGGCCGCAGTGGCGCCGACGCCCGCGGCCGCCCCTGCGGACATCCCCGCGGACACCCTTGCGGACGTCCCCGCGGACACCCCCGCGGCGACGGAGTCCGGCGCGCTGCCGGAGGAGCCCTCCGACGTGCCCGCACCGCGCGGGAAGCGGTTCCGCCGTGGCCGCGTCGCCGCCGTGGCCGGTGCCGTGCTGCTGGCCGGAGCCGTCATCGCGGGCAGCGCCTACACCGTGGTGACCGTCAAGGACGCCGACCGTGACGCGGGCGCGCCCACCTGGGAACTCCCGCGAGGGAAGAAGCACGAGGTCAAGAACGCGAAGGCCGCGTCGTCGCTGGCCTCCGTTCTCGTGCCGTACGACGACAGTTGGAGCCGCGGGCCGGACATCGCCGAGTTCGGTTCCGACGCCGCGCTCAACGGAGGCGAGGCGACGGCCCTGCGCAAGGAGTCGATCCGCAGCCTGCCGCGTTCGCAGCGGCGGCAGCTCGAGAAGCAGATCGAGAAGCAGCACACCAAGGGCATGGCGATGCGCAGTTACCTGAGCACGTCGAACGCCGGCGACTCCACGCTCTACGCGGCCGGCGCGTACACGGTGAGCATCGAGCTGGTCCAGATGGAGGACAAGGCGGCGGTCCGGGACAGGTCCACGTTCCAGAACGAGTTCTTCGACGCCCTCAAGGTCTTCCGCGCAGGACCGAAGATCGAGGGCTACAAGAACGCCGAGTGCTTCCTGCCGCCCACGGACAAGAAGGAGAAGCTCGACATGATGATCTGCTCCGCCTACCAGGGCGACGTGCAGGTCAGCGTCACCGCGTTCGGAGTGAAGCCGCTGAACAGCAAGGGAGTCGCGATGCTCCTGCGTCAGCAGCTCGACCGCATCAAGACGCCGGGGGAGGCGGTATGACCGAGCAGACGACCGACACGACCCGGACGACCCACGTCGAGGACGGAAAGCCGGAGCCGGACGCGCTGCCCGCGGAGTCCGTGGAGCCCGCGGAGCCGGAGCAGGACGCGACGCAGGACGCGAAGCAGGGGGAGGCTTCGGCATCCGCCGAGGCGCCCGCACCTGGCGAGGCGCCCGCACCTGTGGAGGCGCCCGCTCCTGTCGAGGAGACCCCGGCGGTCGAGCCGCAGTCCGTGCAGCCGCAGTCGCAGCCCGCTGTGGCGGCCGCGTACGGCGGACCGGCGGGCTTCATCCCGCCGCCGCCCAGCGCGCCGCCGGTGTTCCCGGCACCGCAGGAACCCCCGGTCAAGGTCAGGAAGGACCGCCGGGTGCTGCGGGCCGTGCTGCGCTGGACCGCCGCCACGGTCGTCTTCGCGGCGGTCGGGGCGTCGGCGGCGTACGGCATCACGCGCATGGAGCGGACCGACGTACCCGGTCTGGCGACGGAGGCCGACGGACGCTGGGACTACCCGGCGATCACGAAGCCGCCGCTGCCGTCCGGCAGCCCGGGCCCGTTCGACGGCGCGGACAAGTCGGGCGTGCACTCCGCCGACCTGCGCGCGCTCCTGCTCCCCGCGCCGAAGGGCGCGAAGGCGGACGCGTCCCTGCGCGGCGACGACGGCTGGCTGTCGTCCAAGGCCTTCCTCTCCCAGTACGCCGAGAAGGTGGACCGCGAGACGGTCGGCCAGATGCTGACCGACGACGCGGTGCGGCACATCGCGGCGCGCGGCTGGACCACGGCGGACGGCACGCGCACGCGGATCTACCTGCTCCAGTTCGACACCGCGGCCGTCGCGGAGGAGCTTCTCTCCACGAAGCTCGCGAACTACGACGGGGCGCAGTACGCGCTCACCGGCGCCGCCACGACCGAGCGGGACGAGCACTTCCCCGCCGCGTCCGAGGTCGACGACATCACCCGGTACGCGTACACGGAGAGCAAGCCGTACGGCCCCGAGCAGGTGCGGGAGGCCTATCTGTCGGCGGGCGACACCATCGCGCTGGTCGTGCAGTCCCACAAGGGGGTCGCGCCGGCGGTGCCGTTCCAGCAGACGGTGGTCCTGCAGAGCCAGCTGCTCGACTGAGACCGCGCCGCCCCCGGAGGGTGTACCTGAAAGAGAGCGCCGGGCCCCAGCCGCGTAAGCTGGGGCCCGGCCTTGTGTACGTCCCCGGTCGCGGCAGCGCCGGGCGGGGGACCCCGTTCCGCTCACCGAGGAGCACCCGTGGAGATCTTCTTCGAAACCCTTCTGGTCCTGGTCTGCGTCGGCGTGCTCGCCTTCGCCGGACTGACCGTGAAGAAGCTGTACCAGGGCCAGCGCTGACCCCCATCAAGGAACTGTTCAGCTCATGATCGAGATCCCGTCGGACCTCCACAAGGACCTGGTCCCCCTTGTCTTTCTCCTCGGCGACTGGGCCGGAGTCGGCGTGTACGACTTCCCCGGCTCCGAGAAGTGCAACTTCGGACAGGAGGTCAGCTTCAGCCACGACGGCCGGGACTTCCTGGAGTACCGCTCGCACAGCTGGGTGCTCGACGCGGAGGGCAACAAGGTCCGCCCGCTGGAGACCGAGACCGGCTTCTGGCGCGTCGACGCCGACCGCAAGGTCGAGGTCGTGATGACCCGTGACGACGGCGTCGTCGAGATCTGGTACGGCGAACTCGCCGACAAGAAGCCGCAGATCGACCTGGTCACCGACGCCGTGGCCCGCACCGCCGCGTCCGGCCCCTACAGCGGTGGCAAGCGCCTCTACGGCTATGTGAACAGCGACCTCATGTGGGTCGGCGAGAAGCAGACCCCCGAGGTCGAGCTGCGCCCCTACATGTCCGGTCACCTGAAGAAGACCGTCACTCCGGAGGACGTCGAGCGCTGGGCCAAGGACCTGCCCGACGACATGCCGGACGACGGCATCGCCTTCTTCAAGTAGGCCCGGCCCGCGCGGCCGAAGCGGCCGCTGTCGTTCATCAGGTCGGTTCGGCGGCGAATGGTCCTAGACTTCCAGTGTGGTGAGCACCGACTGGAAGAGCGACCTCAGGCAGCGCGGCTACCGGCTGACGCCGCAGCGTCAGCTTGTCCTCGAAGCAGTGGACACCCTGGAGCACGCGACCCCCGACGACATCCTCGTGGAAGTGAGGAAGACGGCGTCGGGGGTCAACATCTCGACCGTCTACCGGACCCTGGAGCTCCTGGAGGAGCTCGGGCTGGTCAGCCATGCCCACCTCGGGCACGGCGCGCCGACGTACCACCTGGCCGACCGGCACCATCACATCCACCTCGTCTGCCGGGACTGCACGAACGTCATCGAGGCCGACGTCTCCGTCGCCGCCGAGTTCACCGCGAAGCTCCGGGACAGCTTCGGCTTCGAGACGGACATGAAGCACTTCGCGATCTTCGGGCGCTGCAAGGACTGCGCGGCCCGGCAGAAGTGAGCGGGAAGCGGTCCTTCGCCGATCACGCAGTCGGGCCGCAGAAATAAAAATGACGACCCCACGGTCGTAGTGTGTATGTCCATGAAGAGCTCCCTCCTGTCCCTGCCCGGCGCCGTTCCCGCCGAGGGCGTGGACGAAGGCGTCGCGGCGCACTACGGCGACCTGTTCCGCGAGCAGCGGGCCCTGGCGGACGGTCTCGGCTTCGTGGACCTCTCGCACCGCGGTGTCGTCACCGTCACCGGCGACGACCGACTCGTCTGGCTGCACCTGCTGCTCACCCAGCACGTCACGGACCTCCCGGTGGGCCGGGCCACCGAGGCCCTGATCCTCTCCGCGAACGGCCACATCGAGCACGCGCTCTACCTCGTGGACGACGGCACGACGGTGTGGATGCACACGGAACCGGACACCCAGGAAGCGCTGATCGCCTACCTGGAGTCGATGAAGTTCTTCTACCGCGTCGACGTCGCCGACCGTACGGCCGACTTCGCGGTGGTGTACCTCCCGGCCGGTTCGATCTCCGAGGTCCCCGAGGGCGTCGTCGTCCGCGAGACGCCGTACGGCCGTGATCTCTTCCTGCCCCGCGCGGACCTGGAGTCCTACGCGGAGAAGGCCGGCCCGGCCGTCGGACTCCTCGCCCACGAGGCGCTGCGCGTCGAACAGCACCGGCCCCGCCTCGGCTTCGAGACCGACCACCGCACCATCCCGCACGAGCTGGGCTGGATCGGCACCGCCGTGCACCTCCAGAAGGGCTGCTACCGCGGCCAGGAGACCGTCGCCCGCGTCCAGAACCTGGGCAAGCCCCCGCGCCGCCTGGTCTTCCTGCACCTCGACGGCAGCGAGGTCCACCTGCCCGCGCACGGCGCCGAGCTGCGCCTCTCCGCGGACGGTCCCGACGGCCGCAAGATCGGCTTCATCACGACGGCCGTACGCCACCACGAGCTGGGCCCGATCGCCCTCGCGCTCGTGAAGCGCAACGTGCCGCTCGACGCCCCGCTGACGGCTGACTCGACGGCGGCGGCACAGGAGGTCGTGGTCGAGCCGTAAGGGCCGCGCGGGGGCCCTCACATCTCCAGGAGGACGGTGAACGGGCCGTCGTTCGTGAGGGAGACCCGCATCGCGGCGCCGAAGCGGCCCGTGGCCACGGTGGCGCCCAGGGCGCGGAGCTGCGCCACGACCTCGTCGACGAGCGGCTCCGCGACATCGCCGGGGGCGGCGGCGTTCCAGGTGGGGCGGCGGCCCTTGCGGGCGTCGCCGTAGAGCGTGAACTGGCTGATGACCAGCAGCGGCGCGTCGATGTCGGAGCAGGACCGCTCCTCGCTCAGCATCCGGACGGACCAGAGTTTCCGGGCGAGCTGGGCCGCCTTCTCCTTGGTGTCCTCGTGCGTGACACCGACCAGGACGCACAGGCCCTCGCCGTTGATCTCGCCGACCGTCTCGCCGTCCACGACGACGCTCGCGCCGTCCACCCTCTGCACCACCGCACGCATGCCGACCATGATGCCGTGCCCCGTCGGCGCGACGCCCTGCGGGCCCTTCGCGTGATTTCCGGAGGTTACTAACCCCCCATCTGGGGCCGATCGGGGGCACTCGGTCACATAGCGACCACCGGGGGTGGCACCATGCGGGGTGTTGCGGTGCATCCGGTGGGTGGACCGCGCCGGTCGAGGGGACGGTAGAGGCACATGAGCACACCGAGTACGGGGCGGCAGCCCGGGGCCGTGTCATTGACCCGCACGAGCGCACGGGCGGGCCGGGCGGCGTCCCGGCCTCCGGTGCAGCGCACCGACAGCGGCCCGCTGCCCGCCGACGCGGGCCGGCCCGGTCTCGGCGTGCTCCGGCTGCCCGAACTGCGGACCCTGCGCCGGGAGGCCCAGCGGGACGAGGCCGATCTCAGCTACGTGCGGCGGCTCCTCCAGGGGCGTATCGACATCCTGCGCGCGGAGCTCGCCCGCCGGGGGCAGCGGCGGATGCCCCCCGCGGCCCCGGGACACCGGCCGTTCCTGCCCGCCAGGGAGCCGTCCGTCGTCGAGCGGCTCTCGGAGATCCTCACGGACGCCCCGGCCCGACATCGCTCCTCCGCCCGCCACGTGACGGTGGGTACGCCCCACAGCGAGCGGTACCGGGCGCTCGCCGCCGACATGCTCGCCGAGGTGGAGCTGTCGGACCTGGACGCCCGGACGGACGAAGAGCTGGGCGCGGGTCTCGGCCGTCTCGTCCGCTACGAGCAGCAGGTCTCCCGGCAGCGCCAGCAGCTCCAGCGCACCGCGGACGACTGCAGCACGGAGATCGCCCGCAGGTACCGTGAAGGCGAAGCGCAAGTAGACGACCTGCTCATGTGACGCGGCGGCCCCGGCGATCCCGGGGCCGAGAGGCTCGCCGGAACCTGGAGGCGCAGCTTCTCCCCGCGGCGGCGGGCGCGGTCCGGGTACGACCCGGGTGACGCCCTCCGGGCGGGTCCCGTCCCGGAAGGTCACCGCCGATGCCCGCCACGCCCCGCACGCCCGAAGGTCCCTCCACCCCGGACGGCATATCCGCCCCGTCCGTCCCGGCCGGGCCCCCGGCCGGTTCTCCGCCGGTCCTCGCCGAGGTCGTACGCTCCGGGTTCGTCGAGGGCCACCATCGAGGCAGCCTGGTCCTGCTGGCCGCCGACGGGTCGGTCGAGCTGGCGCTCGGAGACGTGACGGCGCCCGTGTTCCCCCGCTCCTCGAACAAGCCCATGCAGGCGGCGGGCGTCCTGCGCGCCGGCCTCGACCTGTCCGGGGAGCGCCTCGCCCTCGCCGCCGCCAGCCACTCCGGCGAGATCTTCCACCGCGACCTGGTGCGGAAGATGCTCATCGAGAACGGGCTGACCGGCGACCAGCTCCAGTGCCCGCCCGACCTGCCGCTGGACGCCGTCGAGGCGGAGACGTACCTCGCCGCCGGTGCCGTACGGGACCGGGTCACCATGAACTGTTCCGGCAAGCACACGGCGATGCTCGCGGTCTGCGCCCAGCGGGGGTGGCCCACCGAGTCGTACCTCGATCCAGGGCACCCGCTCCAGCAGCTGATCCACACGGTGGTCGAGGAGGCTGCGGGGGAGCCGGTCGCGGCGGTCGGTACGGACGGCTGCGGGGCGCCCCTGATGGCCATCAGCCTCACCGGCTTGGCCCGCGCCTTCCGCCACTTCGTCCTCGCGGACCCCGGCTCCGCGGAACGCCGTGTCGCCGACGCCATGCGGGCCCACCCCGAGTACGTCGCGGGCACCCGGCGTCCCGACACCTGGCTGATGCGGGAGATCCCGGGCGCGCTGTCCAAGATGGGCGCCGAAGCGGTCCAGGCGGTCGCCCTCCCGGACGGCCGCGCCCTGGCCTTCAAGATCGACGACGGCGCCACCCGAGCCCTGGGCCCCGTCCTCTCCCGAGCCCTGACCCTCCTGAACGTGACGTCCCCCATCCTCCAGAAGATAGGCAGGACCCCCTTGCTGGGCGGAGGCATAGAAGTGGGCGAGATAAGAGCCACGTTCTGAGGAATGAAGGGGCCGGGAACGGGGGTGGGGGCGAAGCCCCGGGATCGCCGGGGGCGGTGTCCAGGGGCGCGGGGAACGGCGCGACGAGCCCCCACCGGGGTGCGGGGGACTGGTGGCCGGGAGCAGGGTTGGGGGCGGAGCCCCGGGATTGCCGGGGGCGGTGTCGAGGGGCGCGGGGAACGGCGCGACGAGCCCCCGCCGGGGCGCGGGGGACTGGCGGCCGGGAGCAGGGGTGGGGGCGAAGCCCCGGAGACGCCGGGCGGTGTTCAGGGGCGCGGGGAACTGCGCGACAAGCCCCCGCCGGGGCGCGCGCCCGAGCAACCACCCGGGTCCCGGGGGACGTTGCCCCGGGACCCGCGAGACCCCTAGGTAGAGGCGTCACCTGCTGCGATCGTGGCGGCGGAAATCCCCGCGACACCCCGCCGACAGGCGCCTAGCGTGGCCCCATGACCCCGCACGACACCCCC
>NZ_JBEXGN010000043.1:0-22775 GCF_040607345.1 Streptomyces sp. NPDC005302 | reverse complement strand
AGCAGGGGCAGTGCGGCCATCTGAACGCCGTCGCCCCACGACGAGGCGATCGCGGCCACCCACACCTTGTTGAAACTGCTGCCCAAGGGCGGCTGAACCGCCTTCTTCGTCTTCTCTTTACCGGTCACTTTCAACGAATCTCCCGAGAACGAATACCTGGACAACTACAGCGAGACAAAGTGTTCGGATCATGCGAATTCCGGTCGCCCCAGACGTAATACGCGCACTGGCCCATCGGGAACCCCGCCGCCCACGCGCAGGGGGCGCGAGGTCACCGATGTCACGAAAGGGGCCGACCGCTACGCCGGCGCGTCCTCCACGTCACGGTTCCACTCGGACTTCGAGGACTGCCAGCCCTCCTCGTCCGCCCCGCGCCGCCAGTAGCCGGAAATGGACACCTGATCGCGTGTCAGACCGCGTTCCATGCGCAGGTGATGGCGCATCGCCTTCACGAAGTGCGCCTCACCATGGACAAAGGCCTGCACGGTTCCGATCGGGAAGTCCGCGGCGGAGACGGCCTCTTGGAGCGAGTCGCCGATCTGACGCTCCCCACGGTGCAGCCAGGTGATGTCGGCGTCGGCCGGTGTCTCGATCTTCTGCTCCTCTTCCGGACCCGAGACCTCGATGAACGCTTTGGCGACCGCTCCTGACGGCATCCCCTCCAGGGAAGCCGCGATCGCGGGCAGGGCGCTCTCGTCCCCGATGAGCAGATGCCAATCGGCCTCCGCCCCGGGCGAGTAGCCGCCGCCGGGACCGATGAAGTGGATCTCCTCCCCGGGCTTGACCTTCGAGGCCCAGGGGCCGGCCAGACCGCTCTCACCGTGATAGACGAAGTCCACGGACAGTTCGACGGCATCCGGGTCCCACCGACGGACCGTGTACGTACGGGACTTGGGCCACTGGTCCTGGGGGAAGTCCCGGCGAATGGCCGAGATGTCGAAGGGCTCGGGGTACCGCACGCCTTCCAGGGGGAAGATCAACTTGATGTAGTGATCGGTGTACTGGCCGGCGGCGAACCCCTGCAGGCCCTCACCGCCCAGCACGACCCTGGCCATGTGCGGGGTCACCCAGTCGACGCGCAGGACCCGCCCTCGGTGCAGCTTCGACCTGTTGGGCTTCGGTTTGTCGGACATCAATGGCTCCTTAGCTGCTTCATTTCGTCAGAACTGCTTCTTCAGCGCTCGAGCCAGAACGGGAGCGATGTCCGCGAGCGCGTCGGTGCTCATCATCTGCATGTGCTCGAAAGGGGTCACGTGCTTTTCGATGTGGCCGCTCACGTACGGTTCCCAGACCTCCGCGAGTCCGGTGGACGCGCCGTCCCGCCCGGCCGCTTCGAAGAAGAGCATGTCTCCGTCGAACTGCTCGGGGGCTGCCGGCCGGCTGATCTTGAGGTTGTTCTCCGTGATGTCGATGAGAGCGGCTACGGTCCGTTCCTCGAGGCTGGCGAGTGTTCCGCCGTGGGACTTGAGCAACTCGAGGATTCGCGGCATCTCGATCGGGTCGTCACCCGGTTCGGCATGGAAGGCCCCGATTCCGTCGAACGCGAGCTCCAGGAGATCGCGCCGGCTGCGCGTGCTGTCCTCGCTGGCGTGCCCTCCGGTGCCGGCGTCGAGCACGGCCAGCAGGGACACCTGCTCGCCCTCCTGCTGGAGGCGCGCCGCCAGGGTGTGGGCGACCTTGCCGCCGAAGGACCAGCCGAGGAGGGAGTACGGGCCGGACGGCTGGATCGCCCGTATTCGGCCCAGGTAGTCCTCGATCAACTCATCCAGATCGGCGGGCAACGGCTCGTCCGCGGCCAGGCCACGGGCCTGCAGCCCGTACACCGGGAACTCCCTCGGGACGTAGCGCAGCAGCCCGGCGTAGCACCAGGCCATGCCGCCTCCGGGGTGCACGCAGAACAGCGGCGGACGGCTGCCGACCGGCCGCAGGTCCAGCACGGGCTCCAGTGCGCTGTCCTGCTCCTCGCTGTCCACCTGGCCGAGGTTCGACAGGGCCGCCACGGTGGGAGTCTTGAGCAGCCGGTGAATCGAGAGTTTCACGCCCAGGATCGCCCGGATCCGGCTGGCCAGGCGGGTCGCCAGCAGGGAGTGGCCGCCCAGCTCGAAGAAGCTGTCGTCGATGCCGACCGCGGGCACGCCCAGGACCTCGGCGAACAGTCCGCACAGGATCTCTTCCCGCGGGGTCCGCGGGCCGCGTCCGGCTCGGGCCGGCTTGGGCGTCTCCGGGGCGGGCAGGGCGCGGTGGTCGACCTTGCCGTTGGCGGTCAGCGGGAGCCGGTCCAGCACCACGAACGCGGAGGGGACCATGTACTCCGGCAGCAGACCGGACGCGTGCGCGCGCAGGCCATCGGTGTCCGGGCTGCTGGTGCCGCCCCCGGCGACCACGTATCCCACGAGGCTCTTGTCACCCGGCTGGTCCTCACGAGCGGTGACGGCGACCTGGGAGAGCCCGGGGAACCGGCTCAACACGGCTTCGACCTCGCCGAGTTCGATGCGGAAGCCGCGGATCTTGACCTGGTCGTCGGCCCGGCCCACGAACTCCAGGAGTCCTTCGTGGGACCAGCGGGCGAGGTCGCCGGTGCGGTACATGCGGCTGCCGGCCGGGCCGAAGGGGTCGGCCACGAACCGCTCCGCCGTCAGGTCGGGCCGCCCGAAGTAGCCGCGGGCCAACCCCGCACCCGCCAGGTACAGTTCGGCGGCCACTCCTGCCGGAGCCGGTGCCAGGGTCTCATCGAGGACGTAGGCGCGCATCCCGTCGAGCGGGCGCCCGACCGGTATCGGCGCCGGCACCGTGTCGGCCGCGGTCCAGGGGGCTTGGGAGGCGAAGAGCGTGGTCTCGGTCGGACCGTAGGCGCAGCGCACGACGGTGTCCGGGCAGTGCTCCAACACCCGCTGCACCGCGGTCGGGGAGATCACGTCACCGCCGGTGATGACCTCCCGCACACCCGCGAAGCAGCCCGGGTCCTCCTCGGCCATCACCCGGAAGAGACCCGCCGTCACCTGAAGCCCGGTGATGGCCTCCTCACTGATCAGCCGGGCCAGTGTCGCCACGCTCAGATCGTCTCCGGGCGTCACCACCGTCCGCCCACCGTGCAGCAGCGGCACCCACAGTTCATAGGTCGAGGGATCGAAGGCGTACGGAGCCACCATCAGCACCCGCTCGTGCGCACCCGCCCCGAACATGCCGTCCACGACCAGGTCCAGGATGTCGCGGTGAGTGACCGCCACCCCCTTCGGACGCCCCGTCGAACCGGACGTGTACATCACGTACGCGAGCTGCTCGGGCCGGCTCTCCACACCCGGGTCACCGACCGGCAGCCCGGCCAGCTCGGGATCCTCATCGACCACCACGACCACCGGAGCAGCCGGCACGCCACGACCACGCATGACCAGGTCGGTCAGGAGAACCGGAGTGGAGGTCTCGTCGACGATCCACTGCATCCGCTCCAGCGGATAGCCGCTGTGCAGGGGAAGGTAGAACGCCCCCGCCTTGAGCACCGCGAGCAGCGCGACGACCAGGTCGACCGAGCGCTCCATCAGCACCGCGACCGGCGCCTCCGGACCCACGCCTAGACCCAGCAACCGGTGCGCGAGCTGATTCGACCGCTCGTCCAACTCCCGGTACGACAGCTCCCCTCCGGCACACCGCACCGCCACCGCATCCGGGGAGCGCAGTGCCTGGGCCGAGAAGGCCGCCTGCACCGATTCATCGATCATCGCCACGTTCGACGCAAATGACCGATCCTCGACAAAATTAACAACATCTGCGGCACGCATTGCCAATCACCCTCTTTCGATATCGGGGTCGAACGTGTTTCGGATGGGGAGAGCTGCGTGAGAGCTCAATTGCTGGAAGTGGAAAGGGAAACGGATCCCAAGGACTCGAACGACGCCCTGACGACAGCGCCCGGTCCGAGGTCGGCCGCCGCGGCCAGCGATCCGGACATGACCAGGTCGCCGGCGCTGATCCCCGCGCCGAAGGAGGCCAATATGCGCACAAGGCAGGCCACGGACTCCGCGGGATGTCCCATCACGGCCGACCCGTTCGCCGTCTGAACGCAATCGCCCGACTCGAACACCATCGTCTCGGCGGCGAGGTCGCGCCCGTCGAAGGGAACGGCCTCACCCAGGACGGCCATGGCCGACGAGGCGTTGTCCGCGACGGTGTCCACCCATGCGATGTCCCAGTTCTTGATGCGGCTGTCGAGCACCTCCAAGGCGGGATGGACCTCGGTGGTGACCTTCAGTACATCGGCGGCCGTCGTACGGGGATCGGAGAGGTCGGCGCCGATCCGGAAGGCGATCTCCCCCTCGACCTTGGGTGAGATGAACCATGCCGGGTCGAGGCAGGCGCCGTCGGCGAGGAGCATGCCTTCGGTCAGAAAGCCGAAATCCGGTTGATCGACGCCGAACATCTCCTGGATGGAGACGCTCGTGGCGCCGATCTTGTATCCCGCATGTACCGCCCCGTTCTTGTGTTCAAGGGTGCGGAACGTGCGCTGGATGGCGTAGGCGTCCAGCGCGGTGAACTCGGGATACCGAGCGGAGATGGACGGTATCGCCTTGCGCTCGTTCTTGGCGTTCCACAGTTCGAGGGCTATTTGCTCGTGAACGGCGTGTGGATCCTGATGCATAACTCGTGGCCGAATCGACTGCTGCGCGCAGGTGGCCGGCGCAGCTGTCCGTCTCTCGGCACGCCTCCATTCAGGCTTTGGGAAGCTATTTGGTCGCCACGAACAGCCGACCGCCCGGCATGATCTCTGACACGCAGTCGACGTTCGAGAAGCCGGCGCTGCGGAACTTTTCGACCCACTGGTCAGCGGTGGGCAGCTTGATTCCCATGAAATTCGCGTGCAGGTAGGTGAAGAGGGCGCTGAACTTGCGCTCGCGAGCTTCCTGCCCGTACGAGACGGCGTCGACCACGGCCAGGACGCCGCCCGGCGCGAGGGCCTTGTGGCAGGTGCGCAGGACGTCCTCGAAGACGGATTCGTTCTGCAGGACGTCGTGCATGACGAAGCACGCCTGGATGACGTCCGCCCCTTCGAGCGGACCGGGGTCGGTGATCAGAGACTCGACCGACCGCTCGATGACCTGCAGCCGACCGTCCACGCCGGCTCGTCCCGCGGCTTCTCGCGCGGCGGCGCAAGCGGCCGGGCTCAGGTCGAGGGCGACACCGGAACGGCTGTCGTCCTGAACGAGGAGGTCGATGAGCAGACCGGCCGCGCCCGCGCCGAGGTCGACGACGTGCTTCGCGTCGGCGGCCACGACCCGTTCGATGACGGCGGGGTAGAAGGCCCGGTCCCCTATCCAGCGCGAACTGACCGCTACCCGGCGCCCGTCACGGTGGTGGGCGTCGGCGGCGGACGTGCTGTCGGACAGGAAGGCCCGGGCGTTCTGCACGAGCGGACTGTTGGCGGTCAGCGCCCAGGACAGGTATCCGACCTCGTGCCTCCAGTCCGGGTAGTCGTCGGACGCGCGGTACAGGTCGTTCCCGTCCTCGGCGGCGACCAGCCCGGCGGCCGACAGAGCGTGTACGTACTCCCTGAGGCTTTCCTGGGGTAGGCCTGTCGCCTCGGCCAGATCGGCGATGCCGAACGTGCGACCCGAGTCCAGCACCTGGTCCACGCCGATCTCGGCACCGATCTGGAGCAGTGCGGCGACCGCCGCAAAATCCGCTCCCACTTCGCGTACGGAATCCACGTTCACTTCTGTTCCTCCGTGTTCTGAACGATCAGCACATGACGTCGTGCAGGGAGTTCTGCTGGGCGAGCCCCATCGCCACTTCGATGATGGTGTCTTCCTGGCCGGCGACGACGCCCCTGCGGCCCAGCTCCATCAGGATTTCTCGTGGATCCACCTGGAAGCGTTCCGCCGCGCGGCGTGTGGGTGCGGCGAATCCGGAGAAGACACCGGCGATTCCGCTCGCAATGGTGACGCTGTCGTTCGTCGGAATGCGCTTGACGAAGGTGGATTCGGCGAGATCGGCCGCGTCAAGTGCCGCGAACAGCTGGAGTTTGGTCTCGATCTGTTCCAAGTGCAGGTTCGCGGCGACTAGTTCGAGCGGGGCGTTGCCGGCCCCCGCGCCGAAGCCGCGCGCCGTCACGTCCACGATGGTCGCGCCGGCCTTGACGGCGGCCATGCTGTTCATCACCGAGAGGCCGAGGTTGTTGTGGCCGTGGAAGCCGACCTCGATGTCGAGTTCCTCGACGAGTGCGCCGACCTTTTCGGTAACGGCGGCCGGAGTGTACGCACCCGCGGAGTCCATCAGGATGACGGCGTGTGCTCCGTACCCCTGTATGAGCCGTGCCTGCTCGATGAGCGTCTTGGTCGACGCCATGTGGCTCATCAGCAGCATGCCTTTGACCGTGACACCCAACTCACGGAGCATGGTGATCTGCTGGCGGGTCACGTCCGCTTCGGTGCAGTGAGCGCCGACCCTGACCTCGTCGACTCCGTGGTCCAGTGCGGGCTTCAGGTCGCGTTCGACCGTCGCGAACCCGGGGATCGACAGGACGCCGAGCCGTGTCTCCTTCAACTGGGCGCGCGCGGCTGTGAGCATCTCGGCGTCGGTCAGTGCGGCACGTCCGACTTGGATGGACGAGGCGCCAAGTCCGTTGCCGTGCCCGACCTCGAGGAGGTCGGCTCCCGCACGTTCGGCGGCCTGGGCGTAGGCGACGATGTCCGCATAACCCAGTTGGTGGGCTACGGCGTGGTTTCCGTCCCGCAAGGTCGTGTCGCAGATTTTGAGCTGCCGCTCGGCGTGTGTGTTCATCGACGTGCCTCCGCTCGGCCTTCGGCAACAGCCACTGCCGCACAGGTGATGACGTCCAGATTCCCGGCGTAGCGCGGCAACCAGTCTCCGAGTCCTTCTACTTCGATGGTCACCATGATGCGATCGTCGGTGGCGACCGGCGGAACGACCACCCGATAGCCCGGGACGTAGGAATTGATTCGCTTCTCCATGTTGTCGACCGAGACGCGCAGCGCTTCCATGTCGAGGTTTTCGGAAGCCGGGACCGCGATGGTGTTCCGCATGACCATTCCCGGCTCCGCCGGGTTGATGATCAGAATCGTCTTGGCGGTGTCCACCCGGCAGAATTCATGAGTGGCATGCTGAGTGGTGAAGGCGTATTCGTCGATGTTCGCCCTCGTCGCGGGGCCGACGCTCGCCGATGAGCTGGCTGTGGCGATCTCCAGGTATCCCAAGCCGTCGGAGGCGTCGCTGAAGCAGCGCGCGATGGGAACGGCGGCCTGTCCACCGCAGGTCACCATGTTCACGTTCTGTTCGGTGAGGCACTCCTCGAGGTTCAGCGCCGGAACGCAGAACTTGCCGAGATGCGACGGCGTGAGATCGATGACGGGGATGTTCAGGCCTTCGAGGATGCTCCAGTTGTGCACCGCGTCCTTGGCCGACGTCGCGTCGAAGACCAGGTCGATCCGGTCCGCCAGTTCGGCGACCGCGTCGATCCCGCCGGCCGTCGTCGGGATCCCGTGGGAGTCGGCGAGCTCTATGCCCGGAGAGCTGATGCGCCGGCCGGCGAAGGAGTCGCACCGGAGCTGGGGTGAGGCCATGACCTTGAGCAGCAGATCGCAGCCGATATTTCCCGTGCCTATGATAGCCACACGAAGAGGGTCAGCAATGGAGCCTTTTTGTGCGTACATTCACCTGTCCTCTGTCCGCAGTCGCAATGCTGTGAGCGTCGACCCGAGTCGGGCCGACGAGATGAATTCGGTGGGACCGTGCCGGCAACAAGTCAACTCGCTTGAAACGACAGAACCTCTGCGCCGAGGCTGTCGTGCACCCGGGGTGCCATGCCAAACCAAAAGCCGTTAAGAATCGAACCCATAATTCCCGGTACAGCTCACCCGGCTCGCGAGGCGAGCACTCCTGCTGTTTTCTGCTGCCGAGCGCCGGAGACCGGGTCGACGGATGCGGCGTTCCAACCGGCTCGGCCCAACTCGACGACGATCCGGCCGGCACGCGCCGCCGGCACCGCGAACGTGATGGACAGGTTTCCTTCCTCCGGGGAATGCCGCGGCACCACGTCCTCGGCCTCCACATGGAATGTCTTGAGAGCGTCCAGCAGACGCACCAACTGTCCGGGGCTCTCGGCGACCAGCACCTCCACGTGCGCCTCCCGGTCCGCGGCCTGCCACCCCTGAATCGCGGCCAGTCCGGCGGCACCCCTGTTCAGCAGGTCCACCATCGGCTCCAGGCTCTGGCTCCTCACGTCCTGCGGTGTGCTGGACAAGTCGTCGAGCGTGGTCAGCAGTGTCGTCAGATCGTCTTTGAGCTCCCGGAGTACTCCGGCGACAGCCGGTGCGTTGGCCTGCAGGATGTCGCTCCACAAGCCGGTGTCCCTGACAGCTGTCCGCGTCACGTCGCGCAGCCCTTGCCCCGCGAGCCGGAACGCCTCTCGCGAGCGGTGTTGCAGTCGCGCGGCCATGAGGCTGGCGACCAGATGAGGAGCGTGGGAAGTCAGCGCCACCGCGTTGTCGTGCGCGCGACTCTCCATGATCACGGGGACCGCCCCGCACAGCGCGACCATCTCGAGCACGCGGTTCACCGCGTCCTGGGACGTCGTCTCCGAAGGAGTCAGGACCCAGGCCCGGTCCTCGAAGAGATCCGCGCGAGCGGCGAGCGGGCCGCGTCCCTCACGGCCGGCCAGAGGATGCCCGCCCACGTAACTGGCCGGAGTCTGAGCGGACTTCCGGATGTCCCGCGCCAACTGCGCCTTCACACTGGCCACGTCGGTGTAGCTCCGGGCCAGCCCTCGTGACTGCATCTGCGCGAGGACGTCGCCGACCGCGCTCGGTGGTACCGCGATCACCGCCAGGTCGACCTGTTCGTCCGAAGCGCCCAACACTCCCGCGCCCAAGGCGGCGGCCGTGCGAGCCGTTACTTCGTCCTTGTCGAGCAAGTGCACGGTTGTGCCGTGCCGGCTGAGCGCCAGGCCGATCGATGTACCGATCAGGCCCGTGCCGACCACAGCCATCGTTCGTATCATCGTTACCCCCTTCAGCCTGTGGGCGGCCGGCGGCCACCGCAGGGCTCGCCCGGCCGACGCCGCCGGCCTGCCGGCACCCCGAGGCGAGATCAGGTCAGTAGGCGAAGTCCGCCCAGCGCATACCGTCGGCGGACGGCACCAGACCGCCTTCCCGCATCGGGCCTTCGTCGTCCTCGGCGTCGCCCAGCGCGGCATGGACCTGGATCTTGGCCCCCTCTTCGAGGACCGACTGGACAAGCGTCGAGTCGAACAGATCGCGATCCGTTCCGCTCTCGCCCGCGGGCCGGTCGGCCAGCTCGGAGAACTCCCGGAACGTGGACTCGCGCTGTTCGGTGTAGGAGGCGGGGTTGACCAGTCCGCCTTCGTGCGAGGCTCCACCGCCGACCAGTTCGACGAAGGACTCGAGTCCGGGTGCCGAGCTGTTCATGACCTTCTTGGCGGTCCAGAAGTACGAGTCCTCGTCCTGGTGCATGTCGTAGAACGCCACCAGGAAGTCGTGGAAGAGGGAGTACTCGTTCCGGTACCGCAGTTCGTACTCCTCGAAGCACTTCGTCTCTTCGAAGTCGCCGCTCAGGCACGAGTTGATGGAGCGGGCGGCGAGAAGACCGCTGTAGGTGGCGAGGTGTACGCCGGAGGAGAAGACCGGATCGATGAAGCAGGCCGCATCGCCCACCAGGACCATGCCGGGGCGCCAGAACGTGTCCTGGCTGTACGAGTAGTCCTTGCGGACCCGGACCTCGCCGTAGGGTCCGCTCTCCACCCGGCGTGCCTCGGACAGGTATTCCGCGATGAGCGGGCATTCGTCGATCAGGCCCATCAGGGCCTTCTCCCGGTCTCCCTGAACTCGCTCCAGAGCGTCGCGCCGCAGTACGGCGCCGACGCTGGTGAGCTCATCGGTGAGCGGTATGTACCAGAACCAGCCGGAGTTGAAGGCGGCGCAGAGGATGTTGCCGGAGTTGGGGGCGGGCAGCCGCTTTCCGCCCTCGAAGTAGCCGAAGAGCGCGATGTTCTGGAAGAACTCCGAGTAGTGCCGGGTGCCGCCGATGCGGCTCTGGATGCGGCTCTTGTTGCCGGAGGCGTCCACGACGAAGCGGCTGCGCACCTCGTGCCGGACTCCGTCGGCGTCGCTGTAGAGCACCCCGCTGACGCGGCCGTCCTCCTCGATGACATCCACCACGGAGCTCTTCTCGCGGACCTGGACTCCCTTGTCTCGCGCGTTGTCCAGGAGGATCTGGTCGAACTTCATGCGTTCGACCTGGTAGGCCAGCGAGGTCGGGCCCGAGAAGGTCGAGGAGACGGAGAAGGAGAACGTCCATGGCTCGGGGCTGCTCCCCCATCGGAAGGTGCCTCCACGCTTGGGCATGAACGCTGCCTTCTCCAGCGCGTCGGAGACACCGAGGAGCTTGCAGATGCCATGCACCGTGGAAGGCAGCAGGGACTCCCCGATCTGGTAACGGGGGAACTCCTCCTTCTCCAGGAGAAGAACACGGTGACCCTGCATGGCCACCAGGGTGGACACGGTGGAGCCACCCGGCCCACCGCCGACGACAACGACATCGAACTCGTGGTCTTCTTCGCCTTGCATGACGTCTTCTCCCTCAATAGTCAGTACTCACGGACGATGCCGAAGCTGTTCGATGGCGCCGGGGGGCGGCCAGGCCGCAGACGGGGTATCAGCCCGGCATACCGGAAACGAACGAGCGCAGGGTGCGTGCGGCGGCCAGGTCGGCACAGCCGGCCAGGAGGAGTGCCTCCTCGAGTTCCGTCCGCAGGAGCGAAAGCACCTGGGTGACTCCCCGGGCCCCGGCGGTACTCAGCCCCCACAGCACCGGACGTCCCACCAGGACTCCATCGGCGCCCAGCGCCAGTGCTCGCAGGATGTCGGTGCCGCTGCGGACGCCGCTGTCCATCAGGACCTGGCACTGCCCGCCCACCGCTTCGACCACCCAGGGCAGCGCGGTGATGCTGGGCAGCGCGCCGTCCAACTGCCGGCCACCGTGGTTGGACACCACCACCGCGTCGGCCCCGAGGCCGGCGGACTGTTCCGCGTCCCTGGGATCAAGGATGCCTTTGACCACCAGGGGAAGCCGGGTCTGCTCCCGGAGCCATTCCAGGTCGGACCAGCCGAACGTGGGGTCGAAGGCGATGTTCGTGTGCGCGGCCACGGCCGACTCGCCGGGCCGGCGGGAATGCGCCTCGGAGGGGCCGTCCGGCTCGAGGTTGGCACTACGGATCCAGGAGGGAAGCGCGAACTCGTTGCGCAGGTCGCGTAGCCGACGGCCCATGATCGGGACATCCACGGTGACCATCAACGCCTGGCAACCGACGTGCTCGGCGCGCCGAATCAGCTCGACCATCCGGCCGCGGTCGTGCAGCCAGTACAGCTGGAACCACAAAGCCGCCCCGACCTTGGCGATGTCCTCCAGCGAATGGCTGCTGATCGTGCTGACCACAAAGGGAACCTGCGCTGCCAAAGCGCCTTCCGCGGCTGCGAGATCGCCCTCCGGATGCAGCAGTCGCTGGTACGCCATCGGCGCGACGGCGAGAGGCAGCGCTGACGACGTGCCCGGCAACTGCGCGGTCGTATCGGTCTTTTTGACGCCTGCCAGCACTCTGGGCACGAGTGACACGCTGTCCAGGGCCGCACGGTTGGCGTCCAGGGTGGATTCCGTGCCGCTGCCACCGGCGATGAAGTCCCACACCGCCGGCGCCAGCCGCGCCGCGGCCGACTGTCGCAGGTCGTTCACGCACACGGGCTGCGTTCCCGCCGTACCGGCCGATCCCCCGGACAACTGGGCCATGACTACGCGGCCTCCGCTTCGGCCCGCTGCCGTTCGACGGCTTCGTAGAGCGCCTTGATGTTCCCGCTCCCGAAGGTGCGAGCCCCCAGACGCTCGATGACCTCCATGAAGAATGTGCCGTGCGGGTGGACCGAGGAAGTGAAGATCTGGAACAACTGACCGTCGTGGTCCTCGTCGACGAGGACGTCCAGTTCCTGCAGTTCGGGAACCGAGTGCTTGGTCAGATCCACGGACAGCAGCCGGTAGTAGGCATCCGGAGTGCTCAGGAAGGACACACCCAGGGACTTGAGCAGGCCCACCGACTGCACGATGTTGTCCGTGGTGAAAGCGATGTGCTGGACGCCGGCCCCGTCGTGATTCTTCAGGAACTTGTCTATCTGCCCCGGCTCGAGCGAGGTGTCGGGTTCTATCAAGGTGAGCGTGACGGAGCCGGATCGACTCTGGACCACCTTGGAATCCATGGCCTGACTGCCCACCACGATGCGCTCTTCGAAGACCATCTGGAAGTCCAGGACCTTCTCGTAGAACTCCACGGTGGACGCGAGCTGCCCGGCTTCGAGACAGACGGCGAAGTGGTCTATCTCGCCCAGGCCGCTGTCGAACGGGGCACCCGCTTCCGGAACCGGTGAGAAGCCCGGAAGTGTCCGCGCGTCGCTCCTGGCGGTGCGCTGCACGAATGTGTGCATCACATCTCCGAAGCCCCTGATCGACGCCGTTATGAGCCCGTCCCGCTCGGTCGGCTCCACTACGGCCGCGGCACCCCGGCGGACGGCCTCGGTGAATGCCTGCGTGGCATCGGAGGTCGCGAGCGCGATATTGGCCACCCCGTCACCGTGCTGCCCGACGTAAGCGGCCGCCGGGTGGTCGGCACCCTGCGCCATCGTCAGCACCAGCCGGATCTGATTCTTGCCGAGTGCCACGGAACGGATGACCTCGGCGGACTCCGCCGGCTCGGAAGCTCCGTAGATCTCGAACCCGTAGCTGTCTATGAACTGCGCTGCGGCCACCGCCGTGTCTTGTACATAGAACTCGACATGGTCAATGGAGAGTTCATCGAAAATGGACACCTTCGAATTTTCCATTTGATTCACTGTCTCGGTTGACTGTGCGGGCAGGAACTGGGGTCGGTGGGGGCGGAAGGGGCTCACGCCGTTGCATTCATCTGCTGTACGAGGCTGTGCGGCCGCATTTCCGTCCAGTTCGAGTTGATGTACTCGATGCAGGATGCGCGGTCATTCGCATGCACGGTGGTCCAGCCGGCCGGCACCTCAGCGAACTTCGGCCAGAGCGAATACTGCTTCTCTTCGTTGACCAGTACGAGGTATTCCGCCTCGGGGTTTTCGAAAGGATTGGTCATGACCTCGCTCCTTCTGTTCCTTGTGGGTGCACGGGCCGGGTGACGTGCGATTTCGATTGGTCGCGACGGCATTGTCTTGACCTCTACGGGGCAGCTCCCAGGTGAGCCACTGGCGGCACGGTATCCCTCGACCTGCTGGGGCCGCACGGGCTCCGGAGCGATCCTCAAGCGGCTCTGGATCCGAATTCGAGGACACCGTCCGCACTCGAAGTGCGACTCAGGATCGCTTGAGATCCAGGCTTCTCCACCACAGAGAAGCGTGACCGCCCGTGGTCGCTCACCTAATCTGACTGCGGAGATGGCGGAATAACCATTCCGCGACACTCTCACGCTATCCGAAGCCTTCCGTTCCGCAACGATCATGCGCCATCCGGGGCCTCACATTCCGCGACGATCATCCGCGTTGCCGGCCCCCGCTGAACTTCGCGCGGTCTCAACACCGAAAGAGGGTGATTGGCAATGCACGCTGCAGATGCTGTTGACTTTGTCGAGGATCGGTCATTCGAGTCGAACGTGGCGATGATCGACGAATCGGTGCAGGCGGCTTTTGCGGCTCAGGCACTGCGGTCCCCGGGTGCGGTTGCTGTGCGGTGTGCCGGGCGGGAGTTGACGTACCGGGAGTTGGACGAGCGGTCGAATCAGCTGGCGCACCGGCTGGTGGGTCTGGGAGTGGGCCGGGAGGCGCCGGTCGCGGTGCTGATGGAGCGCTCGGTGGACCTGGTCGTCGCGCTGCTCGCGGTGCTCAAGGCGGGGGCGTTCTACCTGCCGCTCCACAGTGGTTATCCGTTGGAGCGGATGCAGTGGATCGTGGATGAGACGTCCGCTCCGGTGCTGCTGACGGACCGGGCGATGCGTGACCGTGGTCTGCCCAGTGGTGCTGCCCTGGTGGTGGTCGATGAGGATCCCGAGCTGGCCGGGCTGCCGGTCGGTGACCCGGGTGTGGAGAGCCGGCCCGAGCAGCTCGCGTACGTGATGTACACGTCGGGTTCGACGGGGCGTCCGAAGGGGGTGGCGGTCACTCACCGCGACATCCTCGACCTGGTCGTGGACGGCATGTTCGGGGCGGGTGCGCACGAGCGGGTGCTGATGGTGGCTCCGTACGCCTTCGATCCCTCGACCTACGAACTGTGGGTGCCGCTGCTGCACGGTGGGCGGACGGTGGTGACGCCCGGAGACGATCTGAGCGTGGCGACACTGGCCCGGCTGATCAGTGAGGAGGCCATCACCGGGCTTCAGGTGACGGCGGGTCTGTTCCGGGTGATGGCCGAGGAGGACCCGGGCTGCTTCGCGGGTGTGCGAGAGGTCATCACCGGCGGTGACGTGATCTCCCCGACCGCGGTGCAGCGGGTGTTGGAGCACTGCCCGGACACCGTCGTGCGGTCGACGTACGGTCCGACCGAGACCACGCTGTTCGCCACTCAGCACCCGTGGAGGGCTGCTGACGAGGTGCCGGCACCGATACCGGTCGGGCGCCCACTGGACGGGATGCGCGCCTGCATCCTCGACGACGACCTGCAGACGGTTCCGGCAGGGGTGGCCGGGGAGCTCTACATCGCGGGTGCGGGACTGGCCCGCGGCTACTTCGGACGGCCCGACCTGACGGCTGAACGGTTCGTGGCCGACCCCTTCGGCCCGGCCGGCAGCCGCATGTACCGCACCGGCGACCTCGCCCGCTGCTCCGACGAAGGACTCCTGGAGTTCGTCGGCCGGGCCGACGACCAGGTCAAGATCCGCGGCTTCCGCATCGAACTCGGCGAGATCGAAGCCGTGTTGAGCCGCTTCCCCGGACTCTCCCAGGTCGCCGTCACCGCCCGCGACGACCAGCCCGGCGACAAACGCCTCGTCGCCTACATCGTCGCCGAGGCCGGCAACGACACCCCGAACACCGAGGCCCTGCGCGCGCACGCATCCGGTCTGCTCCCGGAGTACATGGTCCCCTCCGCGTTCGTGGTGCTCGACCGGCTCCCGCTGACCACCAACGGCAAGCTCGACCGGCGCGCCCTGCCCGCCCCCGGCAAGCCGACGACGACCCGAGCCGGACGCGGCCCGCGGACCCCGCGGGAAGAGATCCTGTGCGGACTGTTCGCGGAGATCCTGGGTCTGCCCTCGGTCGGCATCGACGACGACTTCCTTGCGCTGGGGGGCCACTCCCTCAGCGCGACCCGCCTGGCCAGCCGCATCCGATCGACCCTGGGCATCGAACTTGCCGTACCGGCCATCTTCGAGGCCCCCACCGTCGCCGCTCTCGCCGACCGGCTCACGGAAGCGGACTCGGCCAGGCCCGCACTGACCGCGGTGGAGCGCCCGGCGCGGATCCCGCTGTCACCCGCGCAGAACCGCCTCTGGTTCCTCAACAAGCTGGAGCGGGCGAGCGGGACCTATGTCCTGCCGCTCGCGGTACGCCTTTCAGGGGATCTCGATCGTGCGGCTCTGGAAGCGGCGATGGTCGATGTGATCGGGCGGCACGAGACCCTGCGGACGGTGTTCCCGGAAGTCGACGGGGAGCCTCAGCAGCTCATTCTGGAGCCCGACCAGGTCCGCCCCGAACTGCCGGTGGTGGAGGTCGAGGCAGCGGACCTGGACGAGGCACTTCGAGCGGCCGGCAACACCGCTTTCGATGTCACTGTCGATCTGCCCCTGCGAGCACGGCTGTTCGCGACCGGCCCGGACCAGCACGTCCTGCTTCTGATACAGCATCACATCGGGAACGACGGCTCGTCGCTGGCCCCGCTGGCCCGTGACATCAGCCTCGCCTACACCGCACGATGTGCGGGTACGGCGCCGGCCTGGTCGCCGTTGCCCGTGCAGTACGCCGACTTCACGCTGTGGCAGCGCGAGCTGCTCGGCGCGGAAGGCGATCCCCGCTCTCTCGTGAGTGAGCAACTGGCCTTCTGGAAGCGGTCACTTCAGGGACTTCCCGATCAGCTCGAGCTGCCCTTCGACCGCCCCCGGCCGAAGGTGGCCGACTACCGCGGCGACACCGTCCCGATCAGGATCGACGCCGAGCTGCACCGGGCACTCCACAGCCTCGCCCGGGAGACGAACACCACGCTGTTCATGGTGCTCCAGGCCGCTCTCGCCACCCTGCTGACCCGGCTGGGCGCAGGCTCGGACATCCCCCTCGGAACCCCCGTCGCAGGACGCACCGACGAAGCACTGGACGACCTCGTCGGCTTCTTCGTCAACACCCTCGTCCTACGGAACGACACCTCCGGAAACCCCACGTTCCGCGAACTCCTCGCCCGGACCCGGCAGACCGACCTCGCCGCCTACTCCCACCAGGACGTCCCGTTCGAACGCCTGGTGGAGATCCTCAACCCGGAGCGGTCGCTGGCCCGCAATCCCCTGTTCCAGGTCATGCTGGTGATGCACAGCAACGTGGCTCCCGCGTTCGAACTGCCCGGTCTGTCGGCCGTCACCGAAGACCTCACCAAAGACGTGACCAGTTTCGATCTCACGTTCAACTTCTACGAGGTCACGGACGGCGCCGGGGAACCCGCGGGGCTCGACGGCTTCCTGGAATACCGTACGGACCTGTCCGACGTGAGCACCGCGCAGCGGTTCATCGAGGGTCTTCGGCTGCTGCTGGCGGCCGTCGCGGCGCGCCCCGATCTGCCGATCAGTGCCGCCGAACTGCTCTCCCCGACCGACCGGAGCGAACTGCTCGCCCAGGGAGCCGGGGGCCCGGCTCCTGAACACCGGTTCTTCACCGACCTGTTCCAGGAGCAGGCAGCGCTCCGCCCCGACGCGCCGGCGCTGGAGCACGAAGGCACCGTACTCACCTATGCCGAGTTGAACACGCGGGCCAACCAAGTGGCCCGCTGGCTGATCGGGCAGGGCGTCGGCTCCGAGCAGTTGGTGGCGCTCGCGGTGCCGCGCTCGGTGGAGATGGTGGCGGCGCTGCTGGGCATCATGAAGGCCGGTGCCGCCTTCCTCCCCGTCGATCCGGAGTACCCGGCGGACCGCATCGCGTTCATGCTCGACGACGCCGCCCCGGTGCGTGTGCTCACCAGCCGGGAGATGGCCGCGCGGCTCCCGCGGGGCGGCCCGGCCACCCTGGTCCTCGACGACCCCGCGGCCCTGTCCGGACTCGACGGCGCCGATCCCACGGATGCCGAACGGACCGCTCGTCTCCGGCCCGACGACCTGGCGTACACCGTCTACACGTCGGGCTCCACCGGCACGCCCAAGGGCGTGGCCGTCACGCACCGCGGCATCTGCGCGCTGGCCGCCACGGTGGCGGAGAAGTACCAGGTCCGGCCGGACGACCGTGTCCTGCAGCTGGCCTCCATCAGCTTCGACATGGCCTTCGAGGACTTCCTCCGGGCGTTCTGCTTCGGCGCGACCCTCGTCGTGCCCCCGCCCGGCCCCCTGGTGGGGGACGCTCTCGGCGACTACCTGGAGCAGCGCCGGATCTCCTGCGCCGACATGCCGCCCAGCGTGCTCGCAACCCTCCCGGCGCGGCACTTCCCCGCCCTGCGCGTGCTGAGCGTCGGCGGCGAGGCGTGTCCCCCGGCACTGACCGCGCGGTGGGCCGACGGACGGCGGATGCTGAACCTCTACGGGCCCACCGAGACGACGATCTCGGCGACGGCCAGCGAGCCGCTGTCCGGCACCGATCCGTCCGCGTCCACCCCCATCGGAGCCCCCGTGCGGGGCGCCCGGACGTACGTCCTGGACGAGCGGCTGCGGCTGGCTCCGCGAGGGGTGCCGGGAGAGTTGTACATCGCGGGCTCGGGCGTGGCCCGAGGCTACCTGCGTCGCCCGGGACTGACGGCGGAGCGGTTCGCGGCCGATCCCTTCGGACCGGCCGGCAGCCGTATGTACCGCACCGGGGACCTGGTGCGGTGGCGAGGTGACGGCCAGCTCGAATTCGTCGGCCGGGTCGACGACCAGGTCAAGATCCGCGGCTTCCGCATCGAGCTGGGCGAGATCGAGGCGGTGCTGGGCCGACACCCGGCGGTGTCACAGGTTGCGGTCGTGGTGCGGGAGGACCAGCCGGGAGACAAGCGCCTGGTGGGCTATGTGGTGGCCGAGTCCGGGAGCGGTGGGGCGGACGCGGATGCCCTGCGTGCCCATGTGGGCGGGCTGTTGCCGGAGTTCATGGTTCCTTCTGCGTTCGTGATGCTGGATGGGCTGCCGTTGACGACGAACGGCAAGCTGGACCGGCGGGCTCTGCCCGCACCCGTGTACGAGGCGGGGGTGAGCGGGCGTGCTGCGCGGACTCCGCAGGAGGAGATCCTGTGCGGGCTGTTCGCGGAGATCCTGGGCGTGCCGGCGGTGGGTGTCGACGACAGCTTCTTCGAGCTGGGCGGGCATTCCCTGCTGGCGACCCGGGTGGTCAGCCGGATCAGGTCGGTCCTGGGTGTCGAGTTGCCGGTGCGGACCTTGTTCGAGGCCCCCACGGTCGCGGCGTTGACGGGCCGGGTCGCGGCGGCGGGCTCGGCCAGGCCCGCGTTGACGGTGGTGGAGCGCCCGGAGCTGGTTCCGCTGTCGCCGGCCCAGAACCGGCTGTGGTTCCTGAACAAGCTGGAAGGGCCGAGCGCCACCTACAACGTCCCGGTCGCGTTCCGGATCACCGGGGACCTGGACGCGGACGCCCTCGAACAGGCGTTGAACGATGTCGTGGTACGGCACGAGAGCCTGCGGACGGTCTTCCGGGAGATCGACGGAACCCCGGCCCAGACAGTGCTGGCAGCGGACGCCGTGGACCTGAAGCTGCACCACGTCAGCTGTGGCGGCACGGAGATCGATGCGACGTTGCGGACGGCCGGGCAGTACGTCTTCGACCTGTCCGCCGAACCCCCGCTGCGGGCAACGCTGTTCACCATCGGCGCGCGGGAGCGGGTACTGCTGCTGCTCGTGCATCACATAGCGAGCGACGGCGCTTCGATGGGGCCTCTCGGACGCGATCTGGAGACCGCGTTCGGCGCCCGGCTCCATGGTCGGGCCCCGACCTGGCCGGCGTTGCCGGTGCAGTACGCGGACTACACCCTGTGGCAGCGGCAGCTCCTCGGCGCGGAGGACGACCCCGACTCCTTGCTGCGCAAGCAACTCTTCTATTGGACAGCGGCGTTGGAGGGAAGCCCGGACCGGCTCGAGCTGCCCTTCGACCGCCCCCGGCCGAAGGTGGCCGGCTACCGCGGCGACATGGTGCCGGTCCGGATCGGCGCCGAGCTGCACCGCACGCTCATCGACCTGGCCCGCGACACGAACACCACGGTGTTCATGGTGTTCCAGGCCGCCGTGGCCACCCTGCTGAGCCGGCTGGGCGCGGGCTCGGACATCCCGATCGGCACCCCGAGCACAGGACGCACCGACGAGGCCCTCGACGATCTGGTCGGCCTCTTCCTCAATACGCTCGTACTGCGGACCGACACTTCAGGGAACCCCACGTTCCGAGAACTCCTGGATCAGGTCCGCAAGACCGCGCTGACCGCCTACATGCACCAGGACGTGCCGTTCGAGCGCGTGGTCGAGGCCGTCAATCCGACTCGCTCACTGGCCTGGCATCCGCTCTTCCAGGTCATGGTGGTCCTGCAGAACACCGGTGGAGACGTGTTGTCGCTGCCCGGCGTGGTGACCGAAGCCGAGGAAGTGTTCAGTACCCGAACGGCCAAGTTCGATCTCGGCTTCATCCTCAACGAACACTACGAGGCCGACAACCGCCCGGCCGGGCTCGACGGAATGCTGGAGTACAACACCGACGTCTTCCAGAAGGACACCGCCGAACGAATCGTGGCCCAGCTGGTACGGGTACTGACACAGCTCAGCACCGCTCCCGACCGCCGGATCGGTGAAGCGGAGATCCTGTCGGAGACAGAGCGCGAGCGGTTGCTGGAGTTGTCGGCCGGCGTGGAGTCCGGTGAGGGACTTGAGGCTGGTTCGGTGCCGGCTGCCTTCGCGGCTCAGGCACTGCGGTCTCCGGATGCGGTGGCGGTGCGGTGCGCCGGACGGGAGCTGTCGTACCGGGAGTTGGACGAGCGCTCGAATCAGCTCGCGCACCGGCTGGTGGATCTGGGAGTGGGTCCGGAGGCGCCGGTCGCGGTGCTCATGGAACGCTCGGTGGACCTGGTCGTGGCGCTGTTGGGGGTGCTCAAGGCGGGGGCGTTCTACCTGCCCCTGCACAGCGACTATCCGCTGGAGCGGATGCAGTGGATCGTCGACGAGACGACCACTCCGGTACTGCTGACCGACCGGGCGATGCGTGACCGGGGCGCGCCTGCCGCTCCCGCAATTGTGCTGGTGGACGAGGATCCCGAGCTGGCCGGGCTGCCGCTCAGCGCCCCAGGCGTGCAGAGCCGGCCCGACCAACTCGCCTACGTGATGTACACATCCGGCTCGACAGGACGCCCCAAGGGCGTGGCCGTCACCCACCGCGACATCCTCGACCTGGTCGTGGACGGCATGTTCGGCGCGGGTGCGCACGAGCGAGTACTGCTGCTGGCCTCGTACGCCTTCGACCCCTCAACGTACGCCTTCTGGGTGCCCCTGCTGCACGGCGGACGCACCGTCATCACCCCGAACGGTGACCTCGGCGTCGCCGAACTGGCACACCTGATCGCCGAGGAAGAGATCACCGGCCTGGACATCACAGCAGGCCTGTTCCGGCTGATGGCCGAAGAAGACCCCGCCTGCTTCGCGGGCGTCCGCGAGGTGATCACCGGCGGTGACCTCATCTCCCCCACCGCAGTACAACGAGTGCTGGAACACTGCCCCGACACCATCGTGCGCTGCGCCTACGGCCCCACCGAGACCACGCTCTTCGCCTCCCAGGCCCCCTGGACCACGGCCGACACGGTGCCGGCGCCCATACCCGTCGGGCGTCCGCTCGACGGCATGCGCGCCTACATCCTCGACGAGACCCTGGCATTGGCCCCGGCACGCGTGGCCGGCGAACTCCACCTGGCGGGAACAGGACTGGCCCGCGGCTACTTCGGACGCCCCGACCTGACGGCCGAACGGTTCGTGGCCGATCCCTTCGGCCCCGCCGGCAGCCGCATGTACCGCACCGGCGACCTCGCCCGCTGGTCCCCCGAAGGCCTCCTCGAGTTCGTCGGCCGAGCCGACGACCAGGTCAAGATCCGCGGCTTCCGCATCGAACTCGCCGAGATTGACGCCGTGTTGAGCCGCTTTCCCGGGCTCTCCCAGGTCGCCGTCACCGCCCGCGAAGACCAGCCGGGCGACAAACGCCTCGTCGCCTACATCGTCGCCGAGGCCGGCAACGACACCCCGGACACCGAGGCCCTGCGCACACACGCGGCCGGTCTACTGCCGGAGTACATGGTCCCCTCCGCGTTCATGGTGCTCGATCAGCTGCCGCTGACGACCAACGGCAAACTGAACCGGCGGGCCCTGCCGGCGCCCGTGTTCGAGGCGGACGCGACGGGACGCGGTCCGCGGAATCCGCAGGAGGAGATCCTGTGCGGACTGTTCGCCGAAGTCCTGGGCGTGCCCACCGTCGGCATCGACGACAACTTCTTCACCCTCGGCGGACACTCCCTCCTCGCCTCCCGACTCATCAGCCGCATACGAACCACCCTCAACGTCGAACTCCCAGTACCCGCCCTCTTCGAAACCCCCACCATCGCCACCCTGGTCGAGAAGTTGGACCGGACTCCGGGGAGTTCTTCCGGGCACTCGTTCGGGGTCCTTCTCCCCCTGCGCGCCGAGGGCGATCTCGACCCGCTGTTCTGTATCCATCCGGCGATCGGGCTCAGCTGGGCGTACTCCGGCCTCCTGCGCCATTTGGACCGTCAGCAGCCCCTCTACGGCTTGCAGGCCCGCAAGTTCAGCAAGCCGGACGCCGCGGCGCCCTGTTTGACGGAGATGGTCGAGGACTATCTGAACGAGATCCGAACGGTCCAGCCGTCCGGTCCCTATTCCCTCCTCGGCTGGTCCTTCGGGGGCATCGTGGCTCACGCCGTCGCGGTCCGCCTGCAAGAGGACGGCGAGGAAGTGGCTCTGCTCGCCATGATGGACAGCTACCTGCCCACTGACGGCTGGGAGAGCGAGCGGCTGTCGTACGACAGCCCGGACGTACTGAGTGCCGTCATCGAGTCCATCGGACATGACCCGACATCGCCGGAAAGCCCTCTCGCCGGACTCGGCGCGGATGAGTTCTCGGCACTGACCGAAGTCTTCGTGGACATCGCCAACTTGAGCGATCACATCACTGTCGGGAAGTTCATGGGCGACATACTTTTCTTTGCCGCCGCCGCCGACAAGGCGGGCAGTGAACTCGCCCCCGATGTCTGGTCTCCGCATACGACCGGACGTGTCGAGGTGCACGCCATCGACTGCGTGCACGGGGCCATGACCCAGCCCCGCCCACTGTCCGAAATTGGACAGATATTGGCTGCAAAGCTGGCCGGTAACGCGGAAAAACAGGGAAAGGTCTGAGCCCTTTCCTCCCCTGTCCGGGGTGGTCTCGCATTGTCTCGCTGTAGTTGTCCAGGTATTCGTTCTCGGGAGATTCGTTGAAAGTGACCGGTAAAGAGAAGACGAAGGCGGTCCAGCCGCCCTTGGGCAGCAGTTTCAACAAGGTGTGGGTGGCCGCGATCGCCTCGTCGTGGGGCGACGGCGTTCAGATGGCCGCACTGCCCCTGCT
>NZ_JBEXGN010000042.1:0-23062 GCF_040607345.1 Streptomyces sp. NPDC005302 | reverse complement strand
GGGCGTCGTGGACTCACAAGACACGCAACGACCCACCATCACCCTGGTCACAGTGAATGCCTCAAATCGCCTGCAAAATAGATCAGTTGCCCTCTAAGGGTCAGTCGGCAATGTCGACGCCGAAGCCCCGGGCCAAGGCGGCCAGTTGGTGGTCGTACCCCTGGCCGACCGCACGGACGCGCCACCCTGGGCCACGCCGGTAGACCTCGGCAAGCAACAGCGTCCGTTCGGTGGTCGCGGCGTCCAAGGTGGCCTGGGCAACGGCTCGCGCACCGCCGGTTCCCTGGGCGACGGTGACCTCTACGGCTCCGGCGTAGGCGAACGTCGCGGGTCCGTCGATGGCGGCGGCGATGACGATTTTGCGGACGGCGTCGGGAAGAGAGGTCAGGTCCGCTGTGACGGCTTGTTCACTGGGGCCGTCGGTGGTCAGGCGCACGGTCGCGTCCGGGCTTTCGGGTGCCCCGTAGAAGACGAAGTCCTCGTCGCAGGAAACCTGTTCGTCCTCGTCGAGAACGCAGGCGACGACATCGATCTCGCATGTGATCTGATGGCTCCAGCTTGCGGTGACCGTCCAGGTTCCGGCGCCGTCGTGTGCGGTCGGCAGGTCGAGAACGCCACCGCGGGGAAGGATCCGGGCATCGGCCGGGTCGGTCGTCTCCACCTCTCGGGCGGTGTCCGACGGCGAGGAGAGCGTGGTGAGCCAGTCGGCGTCGTGGACCGGCAATGCGCGTGCCCTGATGTGGGGCATGCGGCGGTCCCCGGCCCCGTCGGCCAGGAGGATCACGTCCGTGACGCCCGCGGAGAGATTGACAGCGGCGGCTCCGCCCAGCTCCGCAATGCGAGTGCGCAGCGCTGACGCGTCGTCGTGGGGGCCGCCCAACACCAGGATCCGGCGTCCGGACAGCGGTGCCACAGTGGCCTGGCGGTCGGTGCGCCGCTGGACGGGGACGGACGACGCCAGCGGCGTCGGGGTCGCGTGGACGATACCGGGCCGCACGTCGGCGAGCAGCCCGAGGAAGACCTCCTCAGTGATTACCGGCACGTCCGCACTGCGTGCGGCGCGGAACTTGGCACTGTCGGAGTCGGTCTCGTCGGTGACCAGCACGCTGGTGTGTCGGCTGACCGAGCCCATCACGTTCAGTCCTGCCGTGACCGAGCGCGCGACGAGTTCTTCGCGTGCGGTGCGGGTGTCACCGGTGAAGGCGACTTTCATGCCCTGCACCAGCGGGGCTCCAGGCGCGAGCCGACCGGGGTTTCGGTGCGCGCAGGGCGTCTTCGGCACTCGGGGCGGATACCCCGACCCCTGCTTGGGCGGGCACGCCACCAAGGGCAGTACAAGACCCAGATCCCCCGCCGCGGACAAGGAGCCGCGCAGAATGCCGGCGAGTACCCGGGCGTCGTCCAGGGCGTCGTGCGCCCGCTGCTGTGGCACGCTGTAGTGGGCGGCCAGGGAGGCCAGCTTCAGATCATCAGTGGGCGGCGCGATCCGCCGGTTCAGCACGAGCGTGCAGATCCGCTGCGAGACCGGCAGCCACGAACGGGCCCGGGCGAACTCGCGCGCGAGGAACTCGTAGTCGAACTGGGCGTTGTGCGCCACCATCACCCGGCCTGCCAGCAATGTTCCAATGTGCTCGGCGACCTCCTCGAACACCGGCGCGCCTCGCAGCCGCTCCCTCGTTAGGCCGTGGATGTGCACCGGGCCGGGATCACAGCCCGGATCCAGCAGCGTGGAGAACTCCTCCACCAGCTCCCCCGCCGTGTCCAGTGTCAGCACCGCCACCGACAAGACCCGGTGCTCGTATGGCCTCAGACCCGAAGTCTCCACGTCCACAACCGTCCACCCGGCAGATCCGGACACGGCGTTGAACACGTCATCGGAAACCGTCACCCCATTCATGCCGGCCAGGATCCCCTGTCCCGCCCCACCGCTCAAAATCCTGCGACCTCGGCATCATCCGAGGGGCCTCAGCCGGTGACGTTCACACCGGGGCTCCCGACGCCCGGAGACCAGAACATGCCACGGAACACGGCGGCCGCGTAGGGCGACCCGAGCTGAGCCCGAGGAGTGGGGCGGCAGGACTTGCACAGCTCACGGCATCCCAGGCGAGATCAGTCTCCAGTTCGATACGATGCCGGTTCAGGCCTCACCGCAAGATCTGAGCGGTCCGAGCCGACGAGAGCCAGCTGGGGAACTCCTGCAGCAGCCGGTCGTAGAGGAGATCGTCGCGTACGGTGCGCGGATCACGGCCAGCATGGAAGAAGCCTGCGTTGTCGACGATGCGATGTCTGGGTACGGCCAGGTCGTCGAGACGGCGGAGAAAGGCGAACTCGTTGTCGCCGGGGTCACCGAACCCGATGAACTGCCAGAACAGCGGCAGGCGGGCTGCTTTGCACAGGTAGCGTTCAGCGGCAGACTTGCTGGTGGGGCCGCCGTCAGTCTGGAAGATCACCAGGGCTGGGGCGTCACTGCCGGAAGCCAGGTAGTGGTCGATGACCTCGTCCATGGCCCAGTGGTAATTCGTCCGTCCCATGTGACCGAGGTTCTCGTGCAGTTTGTTGATGCGGCCACGGTGGCCCCCAAGCTTGAGGTCGGTGGATCCATCGACGTCGGTAGAGAAGAACACCACCGGTACCGTGCCATCGTCATCGAGGTGCGCGGACAAGGAAAGAACCTGTTCACCGAGATGTTGCATGGTGCCGTCCTTGTAGTAGGGCCGCATCGAGCCTGAGCGGTCCAGGACGAGATACACGGCCGCACGCACCCCCTCGAGACCGTGCGCGCAAACGCTGGACCCGGCCGCCTTGTAGAGGCTCACCAGATCCGGGGCCTGCGCCTCCATCTTGGACAGGCCGATTGCCGGGGCCTCATTCTGGACCACGTCCATGGCCACGCCTCCATCACGCAATGCCTTATTCCTCTCAGTCGAGGCGGTACCCGTCTCCAGCGGACACGGCCGTGCCGGTGCACGCTCACCCGCCGGCCGCCCGATATAGACGGCCGGTGCACGACAATCGGCACGCTGGTCACCCTCCCAGCGTGCCGTCGGCCGACTCCCTCAGCGACCAGAAACGGGGCCAGTGCGGTGCCTAGACGCCCCTGTGAAAGCTCTGACCCCGGTTCGTCGAAATCACGAACTCGGCTGCCAGGTCGCAGATCCTCGAAGTCGGTCAGCTCAGTCCGTTAGTTGCCGTTTTGTAAGCCGCGGCCTGCTTGGGTGTCAGGTAGTGGGACACGCGTACGACCACCGTGCCATGGGCGTAGTCGTACTCGGCGAGGGCTGACATCGACTTCGTGACGCTCTGGATGTACTTGGCTCGAGCCTCGGCGTCGGCGGCCGTGGCGAAGGACTCAATGGCGCCACCGCGGCTCACGTCGCCCTTGTCGGTGCCGGTCAGATCGTCTGCGGAGATTCGACTGTCCGAGAAGGTCACCTTCGACGTGTACTGATGGGGGCGGCCCAGTAGTTCATTGGGATCGTTCTCTGCCGTGACCGTGCCGGAGAGCTTCGCCGATGCAACCTTGTTGGACAACTCAGTGAACGCTCGAGTCGCGTCAAGAGGCTTCACGTTTGAGGTGTCGGATTTGCCAACAGAGTTGCCATCGCCGTCGTTGCTGCTGCAGGCGGTAAGCACGGTGACGAGCAGCACGGCGAGCACACTCGTTGCGAGGATTCTCTGCATCGCGCGATCATGGCGGATCTGGTGCCCGAATCGAGCTGTTGTGGCGGACTTGTGATGGCAGGTTCGAGCTGTTCGAGTACGCCCATGCCGGCCTCACCACGAGTTTGGAGGTCTACGTGTTCGCCGCCATAGCCCCCGACGGCCGCTTCCAACGCATCGAGGAGACCACCTTGATGCTCAAGGGAACCGACGCCGACCCCAACCTCGGCAGCGCCAGCACCCCCTCCGGGCTCGCGCGGTGCCGGCGTCAGAGTTGGGGGACGTACGGGGCGAGGCCGACGATGAGGATGGACCGTTCGCCCGGTCCGGGCCCGGAGCCCACCCGGACCGGGCCGACGTAATGGCTGACCCTGTGGTCGTGGACGGCGTACCCGTCCAGTGGGTCGGTGAGGGTGAACTCGGCGTGGATGTCCACCCACGGGTCGTCGGGCTGCAGGCCTGCGCTGCCGGGGGTGGCGATGACGTTCTGCCCACCGGTGACGTTGGTACGGCTGATCAGGTGGGCGAAGGTGAACGTGCCGGCCGAACCCCCGTCCTGGTGCAAGCAGTCGGGGGTGGACACGGCGTTCTGGCCGGGACCGTCGACGCCGAGCCTGATCAGGTGGACACCGGCCCACAGCGGGCGGCTTCCCAGATTCCTCAGCGACAGGACCTGCTCGATGTCCCAGCGCAGGAGCCGCAGCAGCAGGGCGTTGCCACGCAGCTCCTCGGGGATGTCGGGGAGCACCCGCCGGGTCCGCGGGTGCGCAGGGTCATCCTCGCCCTGGAAGAAGTCGGTGACCGTGCCGTGAACGGGGTCGGGGGTTCCGGGAATCCAGGACAGTTCGTCCTTCCACGGCAGGTACACGGCATGGGAGTAGCGGCGGAACCGATGCGTTCCCGGGGCGTACGGGTCGGGCGGCAGAGCCGCGAAGACCTTCCGGATCCGGGCCAGGTCATCCTCGACGGAGCCGGCCCGGATTCCGAGGCGTTCGGCGCCGTAGCGGACGAACCCGCACTCCCGCAGACCGTCCATGTTCCCAGTCTCAACCATCCGTACCTTCCCGACAGCTGGTGACCCAGCCCAGCATCTGACCTGCCATACCTGTCCGCATTCGCCGACCGGTGGGTCGAGAAAGCCGCCCGTGCGGAGCGGCGAGCCAGTCCCAGGCCCGCTCATACAGGGCGAGGTTCTCCTCGTCGCCCAGCCGCATCTCCGTGGACAGCGTCTCGACGATGAACAGGGGCCGGTCGCAGATCCAGAAGCCGCGACCGGGCTGCGACGCAGCTGGGAGGAGAAGGGGATGATGCCGAGTCTACGGCGTCGATGCCGATCACTGAGACGAACCGGTCGAGTTGGGCGGCCATCACCTCCCGCGGGCAGGTGAGCGCGTAGAGGGTGCCCTCCCAGATCAGTATCCGGCCGCCTCGCCGCCTATGCGGGTCTCGCCCCGGCGATACCCGCAGCTCGGGTCCTCAATCCGCGGCGAACAGCCCTCCAGGAAAGGAAACAAGTAGCTCGACCGGGCCTTCTTCCTCTCCGCATTCGCCGCCCTGGCAGACCCCACTTCCCGGATCTACTACGACAAGGGCAAGCACCACACCCAGGCCCTGCTCAACCTCGGCGACCTCGATGAAGCCTTCCGCCTTCAGGCCGCGTCGCTGTGAGTCGACCATGTCCTGGCGCTGCCAGATGACGACCTCTTGCGGCACGCGGCGGTTGGCCGGCCGCGCGCTCTGCCGGTCCATGCACACCATGCCGGGTGTGGCGACCATGAGCGCGATGGGGAGCATGCCGTGGCGCTTGGCGGCGGCGACCAGCGGCTCCCTGGAAGCGCGGTGACGTTGGTGGCGTCGACGACCGTGAACAGCCGGCGGCGCATCCGCGCCTCTAGGAGCAGGTGCAGGGCGGCGACCGCGTCGCCGGTGGCGTCCTGGTTGCCCGCGTCGTCTTCCCTGTTGGATCGGCGTGTTGAAGCGGATCAAGCAGGGGTGGATGCGTGCCGGGTTGGCGTACGTTCTGGGTGCCCGAGGATCGTCGGGTGGCGGGGGATCGGGTGTCGGTTCTGGCCGGGTGGGAGGACCTGGCCGTTCGTGAGGATCATGTTGGGATTCATCCTGGGGATCCGATTCTTCTTTCTCCAGACTTCCGGATCGACGAGGCGCTGAGCTGGTACTTGTGCCGGTCGTCGTTCGCCCGTCTCGCGCTGGAGACGAAGCGCAACTACGCGGACGACTACTGCCTGTTCTTCGACTTCCTGTGGGGTCGCGGCAGGTGGTGGAGCAAGGCGTCGGCGGATGATCTGTGGGACTTCGATGACTGGCGGACCAGGTCCCCGCGGAACCCGTGGAAGATCGGCGGGGCACGCTGGAACCGGGGCCTGGCCGCGCTGGCGCGGCTGTATGAGTGGGCGGTGCAGCGCGAGTACATGCCGGTGAACCCGGTGCTGATGCGGTCGGTTGTCGGCCGGAGCGGCGAGCCCGTCCTGGTGCCGACGGCTCGGGCGAAGAACGCGCGGACCAGCGATGTGCGCTGGTTTGCGCCACAGGCGTTTCGCCGCTGGGTGGATGTGGGCTTGCGGGGGTGCGACACCGACGGGCTACCCATGACCGGGTGGGCAGGTCGGCTGGCCGACCGAAATGCCGCCTTCGACGACCTGCTGTTCTCCTCCGGTATGCGGCTGACGGAGGGCGCCTCGCTGCTGACGGTGGAAGTGCCACGTCTTCAGCTGGAGGGCGGTCGCTACTACGCGGGGCGTCTGGCGCGTGCGGTGACGAAGTCGAAGCGGGCGCGCACGTTCTATTCCTCCTCTGTGGTGGTGGGAGAGATCGAGGGGTACGAGGAGTCCTCGCGCGCCCGGGTGGTGCGGCGCGCGCAGGCGATGGGGCGCTACGACGGCCTGCCGATGCGACTCGTGACCCACCAGAGCGGCCGGCACCGGCGCCTGCTGCACTGGCGCGACCGGAACGGCATGGAGGGACGGACACCGCTGACGGAAGCGACCGTCGAAGAGCGGATGAGCTTGTTCACCGAGGGCCCGGACGGTCCGGAGCCGATGTGGCTGTCGCTGACCGAGTCCGGGCTGCCGATGCGTCCGGCGTCGCGGGAGGGCGTCTGCCGACGTTGAGGCGCTGGTGGGCGCTCTGCGCCAAACCACGGTGGAGAACGGGCGCCTGCGCCATCAACTGGCGGATCGCGCTTCGGTGGTCCGCGCGCTCCCAGCGCAGGCGCCTTTCCGTCAGTAGCGGCCAGGTGTAAGCCGGTGTACCAGGCGCCTTCCGCTCGTCAGCCGGCGGCGCCGGGAGGCATCCCGTACGCGCGAACTCCCTCGGATTCTGCTTCTGAGCTAGAAGGCCGCTGTCCGGTCTTCGCTGCGCGGGTCGATCACCTGGTGCTCGGTGTAGATGCCCGAGCGCGCCTCACGACGCCAGGGACGCCCGTAGGTCACTGCGTCCGCGGCAGCCTCGGAACTGTCGTCGAGGTTCACGACTGCTACCGATGGTGAACCGTCCGCGGGGCACCGCGCAAGCCAGTGGCCATTGGGAGCGACGATCCCGGACGGTGCGCTGTGCTGTGAGGGTACTGACAAGCTGACCCAGTAGCTGTTCACCGTGGCGTGACCTTGAGCTTGGGCGGCGGTGTTCCCGGGGGTGCCGCTGGTAGAGAACAGGACGCAGTCGACATCCAGCTTCTCGTATTCCGCCCACAGCTCCGGGTAGTGGATCTCCATGCCAAGCAGGCAGCCAAAGCGCACACCGTCGACCTCGAAGGTCACCGGTGAGACGCCCGGCGAGTACATGTACGAGACCTTCGTCTTCGACAGGAGACGCTCGTCGTAGCGCGTGACGACCTCGCCGCGATCGGAGAGGACGTAGAGGCTGTTGTGCGGGCGGTTTGGCTCGGTCAGGCGATGCACCGATGCGATCACCGTCCACAGCCGCAAATCGCGGGCCAGCTCGGCGATCGCGGCCAACTCCGATTGGAGCACCGGCCACTGGCATCGGTCCCAGTCCGCCGGGCCGACCGCGTCCGGGCCGTCGACGGACATGACGAACTTGTTGGGAAAGCAGATCGCGCCTTCCGGAAAGTGCACGAGCCTCGCTCCTCGAGCACTGGCCTCGCGCATCAGAGCACGGACCTCACGCCCGCTTTCGCGCAGCGCTTCAACGTCTCGGGGGTCTTCGCGTACGAGCGTCTGCGCTACGGCGAGCCGCACGCTCTTGGGATTCCTTGCTTCCGACATGACGTCTCCTGATGGAGTCGGACGGAAGTGCCGCAGGGCGGACGTGTAGGACTCGCCGGTCTTGGCGGCGCGGGCACGCACCTGGCGCTTGAAGTTCCTACGGGCTGTCATCGCGGCCTTCCACGCCTTGAGCGACGGTTCCCCAGCAACCTCGCCCGAGGCGATCGGGCTGCAACAACGGCCTGAGACGCTGGTCCCTTTGCCTCCGATGGGAGACCGCGCTGGGGGCGGGTCGCGGGAGGTTCGGCGTAGGCCACGCAGTCGGTCATCATGCCGTCGGTCGCGAGCTCCGTCAACATCCTTCAACACGTCCAGCGCACCGTGGAAGTGTCGGCGGCTGAAACGAACCCCTCAGCTCAACACGCTGAACTTGACAGAGAAGTCGTCGCTGACGACCTCGCGCAGCGCGTCCAGGGACAGGACCTGCGAGGCGGGCCAGGTGTTGGCGATGGTGGTCTTCCCGGCGCCGGAGGGGCCGATGAGGACGGCCAGACTGTTCTCGGGCATCTGCGAGTAGATCAGCTCGGGCATGCGGATTCTCCTTGTGCCAGCGGTCGATCATGTGGACGGGATGGCCGTTGTTCCTGTGGTCCACGCACTGAGGGCAGTCCTGACGCGGACCGAGCCCCGCGTGGGCCTCGTGGCTGGCGTGAGCGTGGAACCAGCCCTGCGTGCACTGCCCCTTGGGCGGGTTCGTGGCCTTCGCGCTCGCCATCCCAGCTGCCTCCTTGCGGATGCAGGGCGCGGGCAAGGCGCTGCCCGGCGTTGTCGGTGATCAAGGCGGCGGCTTCGTGCAGCGGGCAGGAGGCGTCGCCGTCGCGGTCGGGCTCGATCTGCTCGGCGCGGCGCGCGGCGACAGTGAGCAGCTGCGCCAGGGCCGGGATGAAGCCGCCGGGCGGGTCGGTGTCCTCGATGAGCTCGCGCAGGAGTGCGGCGAGTTCCTCCTGGTCGACGTCGCCGGCGCCGAGGTCGTCCTCGATCTGCTGCATGGCCAGGGAGGCGATGCCGACCGCGGCGCGGATGCGCTCCAAGCGGGTGCGGCTCACCGGCGGCCGGGGCGGGCGGTGAGCCAGGTGGTGACAGCGGCGGCGCCGATCCCGATCGCGCGGTGGAGCGCCGCGTCCAGCTCCATCCATGCGCTACCCGGCCCGTTGATCTCTCTGGTGGCCGTGCTGGCTGCGTAGGTGGGATCGGAGAGCGCTTGTAGGCGGTTTCGGAGAGCGGTCCGGGTCTCTAGGCGTCTGGAATGTTGCTGAGAACTGGCAGCAGGCAGTTGCGCCGGAACCTGGGTGACGTCAAGCAAACGTTGACCGTAGGCTCTCGGCGAAAGGCAGGTGCGGTGGACATCACGGTGCAGTGGATCAAGACGTCCTGGACGAAGCAGTCTCGGGGCGGGGAGTTCGCTGCCCGCAGGAACGCGACGCCGGTCGGCCTCTCCTTGCCTCAGGTGCCCTCTGGGTTTGCCCACTTCGTCCAGACTGGTCGGCCACCGACAACACCACCCCGCTCCAACTGCCGATCATCGCCGGCTACTACACGGCCGCCAACGACATGGCCAAGATCGCCAAGGTGCTCGGCAAGAAGGCCGACCAGCACACGTACACGGCCCTCGCGGCGCAGCTCGCCGATGAGTTCACCACCCGGTTCCGCCACCAGGACACCACCGGCGTCTACTACGGCAGCGACAGCGAGACCTCCAACGCCATGGCGCTCGATGCCGGCCTCGTCCCGGCCGACGACCAGCCCCAGGTCCTGGCCCGGCTGGTCGCATCGGTCCGCACCGCCGGCAACCACATCACCAGCGGTTCGGTCGGACTCGGCCCGCTCTTCCGTGCACTGCAAGCAGGCGGACGCGACGACGTGATCTATGACATGGCCGTCAACCCGACCTCCCCGGGCTACGGCTACCTCGTCAACAACGGCTACACCACCCTGCCCGAGTCACTGGACGGGTCCGGCTCGCAGAACCACCACTTCCTCGGCCAGATCGACTCCTGGCTGATCAAGGGCCTGGCCGGGATCGGCCAGAGCGCCGGATCGGTCGCCTACCGCAATCTCGACATCAGCCCGGCGGTCGTCGGTGACCTGACCCATGCCTCCGGCAGCTACGACACCCCGCAGGGCACCGTCACCAGCGCCTGGCACAAGGACAGCCGGGGCCGCCTCACCCTGAAGGTGACCATCCCGGCAGGCAGCACTGCCACCGTCCACGTCCCCGCCACGGCCGGCACCCGCGTCAGGGCCGGCGGCAGCACCACGCCCACGCCGCTGGACCGCACCGCGACCACCGCGTCCTACCGCGTCGGCGCGGGTGACTTCACCTTCCAGGCCGGCTAGACACCGCCGAGAAGAATGCCCGTACTGCTGAGGGGCTCCCGCACACCGGTGCGGGAGCCCCTCAGCAACGGACGGGGGGCAAGACCAAGCCCTGCCTCCGCCTGCGTGGCGAAACCGTCAGTCCGTCTTCGCGCGGTCGGGGCGGGCGGCTGGAGCGGGTGCGGTGAGGTCGAGCAGGAGCATGGCGTCGTGGTCGGGGGTGCCGGGTTCCGCGGTGTAGACGCCGAGGCGCTGGCCGGGGGTCCCTTCCAGGTTCATGCTCTGGCTGCTCAGGGCGAGGTGGCCGACCGTGGGGTGGTGGAAGGTCTTCTGGATCTTCTTGCGGCCGATGACCTCGTACCGCTCCCAGAGCTTGGCGAAGTCCGGGCTCTTGAGCAGGAGTTCGCCGACCAGGCTGGTGAGGTCGGGTGCGTCGGGGTTGGTGCCGGCCTCGGCGCGCAGCCGGGCGACGCAGCCGCGGACCTGGGTCTCCCAGTCGGGAAACAGTTCGCGGGCGGCGGGGTGGAGGAAGAGGTAACGCGCGAGGTTGCGCTGGGTGGCTGGCCAGTCGGCGAGGCCCGCGTACAGGGCCAGGCCGGCGGGGTTCCAGGCGAGCATGTCCATGCTGCGGCTGACGATGTAGGCGGGGTTGGGGCGCATCGTTTCCAGCAGCAGTTTGAGGTGGGGGCGGACGGTGCGGCTGGGCGGCGGGGGCGGCTCGGGGGCGAAGCGGGAGGCGCGGACGGCGAGCTCGCGCAGGTGGTGGTGTTCGTCGTCGTCGAGCTGGAGGGCGCGGGCGAGGGCGTCGATGACGCCGGGGCCGGGCCGGGTCTCCTTGCCGCGTTCCAGGCGGGTGTAGTAGTCGATGCTGACCCCGGCGAGCGTGGCCAGTTCCTCGCGGCGCAGACCGGGCGTGCGGCGCACGCCGTGCCCGGGGGTGAGGCCGACGGCCTGGGGGCTGGTCTGGGTGCGGCGGGCGCGCAGGAAGCGTGCCAGCTCGTCACCGGCGGTGTGCTGTTCGGGTGCCATACGTCCAGTGTGGCAAGGCGCTGACCGGGCCGGTATCCGCCAGGGGGGCCCTGGCGTACCCCCCTGTGGCCACCCCCTGTCACGGCTCGGTCTGCCTGTCGGGCGGCCGGCGCTCCATGGTGGATGACGTCCCCGCTTGACCCCCGCTGTCAGGAGCATCGCCTCGTGTCCGTCTCCCTCACCGCGACCGCCGCACCAGCACACGATGCCCCGCCGCGGCGCCGTCCCGGGGCTGCCGCTGCGCTGGGGGCTGCGCTGTTGGGCTTCTTCGTCATCACGCTGGACGCGCTGGTCGTCAACGTGGCGCTGCCGTCGATCCGTTCGAGTCTGGGCGGTGACATCACGGGGCTGCAGTGGGTCATCGACGGCTACACGCTGATGTTCGCCGCGTTGCTGCTGTCCGCGGGGTCGCTGACCGACCGGCTGGGGGCCCGCCGTACCTTCGCCGTGGGCCTGGCGGTGTTCGTGGCGGCCTCGGTGGCCTGCGGGCTGGCGCCGAACCTGGGGGTGCTGGTCGTCGCGCGGCTGGTGCAGGGCGGCGGGGCCGCGGTGATCGTGCCGTCGTCCCTCGCGTTGATCCGGGAGGCGTTCCCGGATGCGCGCAGCCGGGCGAAGGCGATCTCCGTGTGGGCGCTGGGCGGTTCCGCCGGATCGGCGGCCGGTCCGGTCGCCGGCGGTTTCCTCAGCCAGGTCGACTGGCGGCTGATCTTCTTCGTCAACCTGCCCGTCGGATTGATCGCCCTGGCCCTGCTGGCCCGGACACCGGCTGCTTCGCGTACTGCGCACGCGCCCCGGGTGCCGTTCGACTGGACGGGGCAACTGTCGGCGGTCGCGGCGATGGGCGCGCTCACGTTCGCGGCGATCGAGGCCGGCGCCGACGGTTTCACCGCCCCGGTGGTGCTGATCGCGATCGTGGTCCTCGTGGTCGCCGGCGTTGTGTTCGTCCTGTCGCAGGCCAGGGGCCGCCACCCGATGGTCGGCCTGGCGCTGCTACGCGAGCGCACCATGGTGGTCGCGGCCGGGATCGGCCTCGCGCTCAACGTCGGCTTCTACGGAATGATCTTCCTGCTGAGCTTGTACTTCCAGCAGGCGAAGGGGATGTCGGCGCTGGCCACCGGGCTGGCGTTCGTGCCGATGACCGTGCTGACCGCGTTCGTCAGCCCGAGCGCCGCGTGGTTCGCCGGCAGGTTCGGTGCCCGGATGCCGGTGATCACCGGGCAGGTCGCCATGATGGCGGGCCTGGTCCTGCTGGCCCTGGTTCCCGCTTCCGCACCGACCTGGCTGATGGTCGCGGTGATGGTCCCGGTCGGCGCGGGCGGCTCGCTCGCCGTCCCCGCCCTGACCTCCCTGCTCCTGGACCACGTGCCGGCCCGGCAGGCCGGCACGGCCAGCGGTGTGCTGAACACCTCCCGCCAGGTCGGCGGCGCGCTCGCGGTCGCCGTCTTCGGCGCGCTGATCGCCGGCCGCGGCCACCTGGCGACCGGACTGCAGACGAGCTTCCTGATCGCCGCCGCGGCGGTCCTGCTGACCACTGCGGTCAGCTTCCTGCTCCGCCCCGCCGCCCGAGCCTGAGCCGGCCCGGCGCCCGCACGTGAGCCGGCCCCGTGCCGCGCCCCCGTGACAGCCCGCCCCCTGCGTCACAGACTGAACCCGGATAGGCAAACCGGAAGGAAATACTATGAAGTACATCAAGCTCCGTGATCTGGAGGTGTCCAGGATCGGTCTCGGCGCCATGGGGATGTCCCACGGCTACACCGACTCCGGCACTGACGAGGCGGAATCGGTCCGCACCCTGCACCGGGCACTGGAACTGGGCGTCACCCTCATCGACACCGCCGAGATCTACGGCCCCTACGCCAACGAGGAACTGCTCGGCCGGGCGCTGAAGGGCCGCCGCGACCAGGTCGTGCTGGCAACGAAGTTCGGCATGGTCGCGCACGCCGGGAAGGGTCCCGGAAACCTGGACAGCAGCCCCGGGAACATTCGCACCGCTGTCGAGGGCTCGCTGAAGCGCCTGGGCACCGACCACATCGACCTCTACTACCAGCACCGCGTCGACCCGAACACCCCGATCGAGGAGACCGCCGGCGCGGTCGGCGAACTGGTCGCCCAGGGCAAGGTCCGGTCGTTCGGCCTGTCCGAGGCCGGGCCGGACACCATCCGCCGCGCCCACGCCGTCCATCCGGTCACCGCCGTGCAGTCGGAGTACTCGCTGTGGACCCGCGACCTGGAGAAGCGGGTCCTTCCGGTGCTGCGTGAGCTGAACATCGGCCTGGTCCCCTTCTCGCCGCTCGGCCACGGATTCCTCACCGGCCAGATCCGCTCCACCGACGACTTCAAGGAAGGCGACTTCCGCCACGGCAACCCGCGCTTCACCGGCGAGAACTTCCAGCGCAACCTGGCACTGGCCGACGAGGTCCAGGCCGTCGCCGCCGACGCCGACGTCACCCCCGCGCAGGTCGCGCTGGCCTGGCTGCTCGCGCAGGGCGACGACATCGCCCCCATCCCCGGCACCAAGCGTGTCCACCGGGTCGAGGAGAACACCGCCGCCGACGCGGTGACCCTCACCGCGCAGCAGCTCGACAAGCTCTCCAGCCTGCCCCCGGCCGCGGGCGAGACCCACACCGAGGCCGGACGGCAGATGCTCGAACGCTGACCCGCCGTGCGGCCCCACGGACACCACCCTGGTCCGCACCGGGCACCAGCGGTCGTGACAGCACAACCGCACCCCCCGATTCGCCCATCTGATCAAACTGCAACAGCACGCGGAGGAACCCCGTGAAGTTCACCCTCAACAGCGGCATCGAGATGCCCGCTCTCGGCTTCGGTGTCTTCCAGACCCCGCCCGAGGAGACCGTCAACGCCGTCGAGACGGCGCTGAAGACCGGCTACCGGCACATCGACACCGCCGCCGCCTACGGCAACGAACGCCAGGTCGGCGAGGCCATCCGCCGCCCCGGCCTGGACCGCGACGAGGTCTTCATCGAGACCAAGGTCTGGATCAGCGACTACGGCTACGACCAGACCCTGCACGCCTTCGACAAGAGCGCCGGGAAGCTCGGTGTCGACCGGATCGACCTGTTCATCCTGCACCAGGCCCTGCCGGGCCGGTTCGACCTCACCCGCGAGGCGTACCGCGCACTGGAGACCCTGCTCGCCGACGGCCGCGTACGGGCCATCGGCGTCAGCAACTTCATGCCCGAGCACCTGAACGCCCTGATGGAACAGGCAACCATTGCCCCGGCGGTCAACCAGGTCGAGATGCACCCGTACTTCACCCAGCCCGCCGTGCAGGCCGCCGACACCGCCCTCGGCACCCTCACCCAGGCATGGTCACCGATCGGCGGCATCACCAGCTACCGCGGCACCGGCACGAGCACCTTCGACGACCCGGCCATCGGCGCCGTCGCCGCCGCACACGGCCGGACCCCGGCCCAGGTCATGCTGCGCTGGCACCTCCAGGAGGGCCGCTCGGCCATCCCCAAGTCCGTCAAGGCGGAGCGCATCGCGGAGAACTTCTCCGTCTTCGACTTCGAGCTCACCGACGCCGAGATCGCGACCCTCGATGCCCTGGACACCGGTGTCCGCGGCGGTCCCGAACCCGACGCCGTCACCCTCGAAGCCTTCGGCCGGGACATCCCCGAAGCCTGAACACCGGCCCCTATGCCGTCCCTTCACCTCACCCGGTCCGGCCGCCCCGCCCAACCCGTTGACGAGTGGGCCGGTTCCGGGCCCGCCTCACGAACACGAAGAGAGAGACACCGCACATGAGTAACCCCCAGCCAGGCCGTGTCGCCGTCATCACCGGCGCGTCGTCCGGCATCGGCGCGGCGACCGCCCGCTCCCTGCACGCCGCGGGCTACCGCGTCGCGCTCCTGGCACGGCGGACCGACCGTATCGAGACCCTCGCGGCCGAACTCGGCGACGGTGCGCTCGCCATCGCCGCCGACGTCACCGACCGCGCCGCCCTCCTCGCGGCGGCCGAGCGGGTGGGGCGTGAGTTCGGCGGTGTGGACGTCCTGGTGAACAACGCGGGCGTCATGCTGCTCGGCCCGTTCTCGGCCGACCAGAGCGCCGACTACCAGAAGATGATCGAGGTCAACCTGCTCGGCGCGATCACCACCACCGAGGTGTTCCTCGACCAGCTCAAGGACGGCGGCGGCGACATCGTCAACCTGTCCTCCGTCGCGGGGCGCACCGCGCGCGCCGGCAACGGCGTCTACGCGGCGACCAAGTGGGGCCTCAACGGCTGGTCCGAGTCGCTGCGCCAGGAACTGCTGCCCGACGTCCGCGTCACCCTCGTCGAGCCAGGCGTCGTCGCCACCGAACTGCCCACCCACATCACGCACGCCCAGACCCGCGAGGGTGTGCAGAAGGCGTACGACGTCGCCACCGTCACCGCCGACGACATCGCCGAGATCATCACCTTCACCCTCCAGCGCCCCCGGCACCTGGTCATCAACGAGATCCTCGTCCGCCCCGCCGACCAACTCGGCTGACCCGCGGCACCCCGGATCACACCCTCCTCGGCGGGCGTTCGGGCGCCTTCGCGCGACGCCCGCCGGGAAGGGCCGCCGACCCGGCACGGCCGACGCAATCCCCACCCACAACCTCAAGGAACCAGAAGGGTCATACCTGCCATGCCTCAGATGCGGAACATCACGGACGTTCTCGTCGTGGGCGCCACCGGCAGCATCGGAAAGCTCGTAGTACAGGCCGCGCTCGACCACGGACTGCGCCCGCGGGCGCTGGTCCGGAACGTACGGCGCGCCGAACTCCTGCTGCCCGGCGTCGAACTGGTGCAAGGAGACCTGGAAGACCGCGCCAGTCTGCGCAGAGCCGTGGCCGGCGCCGAAGCCCTGGTCCTCACGCCCGGCTCCGGCACCGACGCCCGGCCCGACGCGCGCCGGCACGTCGACTACGGCGGCGTGCTCAACACTCTGCACGCACTCGGCGACGCCCGGCCCCGCACGGCACTGATGACCTCCATCTACGCCACCCGCACCGACGTCCCCGGCGCCACCCCATGGAAGCGCCGCTCCGAACGGCTCCTGCGAGCCAGCGGCCTGCCCTACACGATCGTCAGGCCAGGCTGGTTCGACCACGCCACGCCCACCCAGCGGCGCCTGGTCATGGACCAGGCCGCAACGGCCGACGGCGCGGTGGCCCGCGACCAGATCGCTGAAACACTCCTCCAGAGCCTGCTCAACGACGACGCCCTGGGCAAGACATTCGAACTCACAGCAGCCGAAGGACCCGAACCCGCCGACTGGACACGCCTCTTCGCCGCCCTGCGCCCGGACGCACCCAACTCCCTCGACGCCGTCCTGGACCCCGACGACCTCCCCCTCACCGCCGAACAGCCCGACCTGCGCGCCGACCTCGAACTCGTCCGACGCGCGCACCAGGCACGCGCATGAACGCCCCCACGCACCACCCCAGCCACCACCCGCCCGCGCAGACCGGGCGACGCGCACTGCTGCGCGGAGCACTCGCAGGAGGAGCAGTACTCATGACCGGTGCACCGATCGCCAGCTGCTCCACCTCCTCACCCGGCGGCCGCACGACACCCGGCCCCTCCGAACTCCCCGCCTCAGCCACGGCGCCCGGCAGGCGGATCCTGCTGGCCTACTTCTCCCGGCCCGGCGAGAACTACTACTACTACGGAGGCCGCAGAAACCTCCGGACCAGCAACACCGAAGTCCTCGCCCGCACGATCCGAGAACACCTGACCTGCGACGTCTACCGCATCCGGGCCACGGACCCCTACCCCGAGGACTACGAGCAGACCGTCGCCCGCAACGTCCGCGAACAGGACGCCGACGCCCGCCCGGCCATCACCGACCTCCCCGCCTCGATCGACCGCTACGACACGGTGCTCCTGGCAAGCCCCATCTGGAACGTCCGGGCGCCCATGATCATGTTGACGTTCACCGAGAAGTTCGACTTCACCGGCAAAACCGTCCACCCCGTCACCACGTACGCCATGAGCGGCCTGGGCACCACGGAGCGGGACTACGCCCGCACCTGCCCCGGCGCGACCATCGGCGAAGGACTCGCGGTACAGGGCGAGAAGGCCCAGCAAGCCACCTCCGCCGTCCGGTCGTGGCTCGGCCGCACCGGGCTCGCGCAGGACTGAACACCCGCACCCCGGTAGGCCCCCAACGGCACGCCCCGCGACCTGTCCACCCGCACACACCTCCGCACCTCCGCACCTCCGCACGAGAGTGCCTTCAAGGCCACAGCATCTGCTTGGTCCACCCGCCGGGTGAAGACAGGTAGACGAGCCGGGTGTGGCGGCGCTCCTTGTCGCCCTGCCAGAATTCCACCGACTCCGGCCGCACTGAGACAGCGTCCAACCTGCCGCCACGAGGCCCGGCTCGCTCTTGATCCGCGTGAGCGATGCCTCCACCTGCGCATCCCTCTCGGCCAGATCCGCGAGCGGTTGCGACTGCCGACCGAGCAGAGCTTCCGCCCGCGCCCCCGCACCCCGGGCGAGGAAGTCCGCTGCGCACAATTCAGGGCTCTCTCGCACAACGGGTCCACGCACCCGGACCTGGCGGGCAAGTGGTGCCCAGTAGAAGGCCAGCGCCGCATAGGGGCGGGCAGCGAGATCACGGCCCTTGAGACTGCCCGCGTCCGAGGCGAACTGCCAGCCCTGGGGGCTCACGTCCTTGAGGATGAGTACGCGAGCGGTCGGATCACCGCTGGCGTCCGCCGCGGCCAGCGTCATGGCATGCGGCTCCTGCACCCCGGCGCTCAACGCCTCGAGCAACCACTCGGTGAACAGCTCCACCGGCGTGTCCGGCGCCATCGATGGGTCGAACTCGGGAAGGTCGCCGGCGAAAACCTCAATGCCTCGAAGCGTCTGACGCAGATCGTCCGCACTGGTCACGTTCCGCTCCCCCAATCGTGATCACTCAGTCATCTGAACCTATCAAGATGAATCGCTGCAACGTCCCCGTGTGTCTCGCCCAGCGGTGTCCTGCGCCAAGAGGATGGAACCGTTCAACGACCCCGTGCCGCCGTATGCTCACGCGTCGTTGTCCCGGACAGTGCGCGGGATATCAACGCTCGTGAGACTGCGCGCTGACCGGGGGCCCGAAAGCCCGAAAGGGGATCCGCTTCGGGCCCTCACCCCTGCGCCTCATCCGCGTGGCGGCTGCCGCCTCGCTGCTGCAGGGTGACGTTGCGGCCCGGCGCCGACTCACCCCTCCGATGCCGGGCCGCCCTCGACCGTCCATCGGTGTTCGTGAGGCGGCTCCGAGCGGTCGACCCGGCAGTGGGACAACCGCCCGGATCTGCCGGAGTGACCACAGCGGCAGAGAGTCGCCTTCGCTCGGGCGAGAGGCAGACGTGACCCACGGATCATCACCCGACGATCGAACCGCGCCACCCAACTCGCCGACGCGTGGCCGAAGCCCCTCGAGGTTCTAACTCGTGTGGCTGGCGGCGGCACCGATGGGAAACCGACGCACGCGAGTGGTACTGGCACCGGGCCCTGCATCACTGGATGAGCTCTCACCCCTGCTCGTCGGCCCCAGACGGGCAGGGCCCTCGAGGGAGCGGCCGGCCTCAGCCTCCCGACAGAGGACCAGATGGGCCTCACCTACGCCGACGCATCGACTCCCCTACGCGGATTCACGCCCGTCGCGACAGGCGTAACGCCGTAAGACCGGATCTCGTTTTGGCACGATCGCGACCTGGCTCAGGACTCAACGAAGGAGGGCGCCGAGCAGGCCGGCTCGGCCTCGCTGACGGGACTAGCTACGGATCTGCAGATGCGGCTGATCATGGTCCGGGTGACGGTGGAAGCGGCATCGTTATTCGTCCGCTCACCTCCCTGGAGAGTCATGATCGTCAAGATTCTGTACGACAAGGGTCTGCGCAGCGAGCACGCGAACACGGTCGCCTGCCTGAGTATCGGCCTGTCCGTCGCCTCCTGGGTGGCGTCCAAGCAGGTCGAGCCGGCCGGCATCGACCGAGCTGACCGGTGGGGCATCTTCGTCGCCACCTGGCCCGCGACCTGGTTCGGCCTGGGCCAGGCCCTCGCCGACTACGAACGCTCCGCGATCACCGCCTGACCTGCCCACGATTGGGGACACCAGAAGGGCTCCCCCAGTGGCCCTTTCTCGGCGCTGTGGCCGTTACCCAGCCCTTCTGGAATCCCCGCAACAGCAACGGATATTGCGGCCGCTGAATCGCACGACGGCGTCCGGCCCGACCTGAAGCAGAACCCGCTGCAGTATGAGACGGGACGGGGTACTCACTCGGATGCAGGGCTGTGCTCGGTGAAGCCTTCCACGCGCTGCTTGAGGCCTGTGTTGAACGCGGCGTACCCGTCGTGCTTGGGCGTCTTGAGGAACCGCCGGGTCAGCGTGGTCAAGGCGCCGGAGAACTCCTCGCGGTTGGTCAGACGGGTGGTGCCGTCTTCGTTGGAGAGAAGCACAAAGGAGTGCTGGCCATGGAACAGCCGCTTAGTGCCGAGCGTGCCGGCCCACCGCAGCTCCTGGCCGGGTGTCGCGACGGTGATCGTGGGCCTGAAGGTCATGCCCGGCATGCGCATGGTGAGCCTGCTTCCCACGTGAGCGGTTCCCTCGGCTGCGGAGAAGGTGCTCCACTCGCCCCAGGTGGCGAAGTCGGTGAGGACGTCCCACACGGCCTCCGGGGTGGCGTCTATGTCGATGACTGCGGTGAGCACTGCGTCCATGACGGTTTCCACTTCTGGCGGGTGCGGTGCGGGAGGGTTGGTAGTGCGGCGAGCGCGCTCTACCGGTGGTGGTCGGCGGGGTCTGTGACTGCGGCGGAGCGAAGGCCACGATCGACGAGGTCGATGAGGTAGTCGAAGCTCTCACCGATGTCGGTCGACCACTGGAATCCGCCGGACGCCTGAAGAGTGGCGAAGCCGTGGAAGACGCTGCGCACAGCCCGCAATGCGTGGGTCATCTCCTGCGGGGGAATGTCGTATCCCTGCAGAACTGCTGCGAAGGGTCCGATCCCTCGTCTGCCGGCGAGCATGACCGGGTCGTCGGGACCCGATGGTGTGAGGCCCAGGGTGGCCGCGTAGCGGCCCGGGTGGGTGAGCACGAAGTCACGGAGTGCGCCGGCGGCGGCGGCCAAGGCGTCGCGCCCGGCGCGGCCCTGGATGGCCGTGCCGATCGCGGCGCCGGCCTCGTCGAAGGCGAGTGCTGCGATGCGGCGGTGGAGGTCGTCCTGGCCGGCGATGTGCTTGTAGAGCGATGGGGCGCGCACCCCGAGCCGCTCAGCCAGCCGGCCCATGGTCAGCTCGTTGAAGCCGATCTCGTCGGCGAGCGCGGCGCCGGCGGCGACGATCGTGGCCGCGTCCAAGCCTGCCCTAGGCACGGACACCGGCCAGGAAGGCCAGGACTGCGGTGAGGGTCTGCTGGGGGAACTGGACATGCGGGTAGTGACCGGCGCCCTCGATCATCTCCAGCCGGCCCAGACCGGTCGGCAGTTCAGCGACGATCGCCTCGCCCTCGGCCTGCGGAGAGGCCCAGTCAGGGTCGAGGGTGCCCTGCACGATGAGCACCGGGCAGGTGACGTTGGCCAGCTGCGCTCCTGCGTCGGCGGGGGAAATCTTGCCCATTGCCTGCAGGACCTTCATCCGGCCGGGCTCATCCAGCATCGCGATGATCTGCTCCGTGCGTGCGTCGAAGTCCGCGGGCTTGGAGCCGGGGTAGGCAGCGTCCAGATACTTGGCCCATTGCCGGGTGCTGCCGAAAATCGTGGTGCCCATGAGATGGGTCGCGCCGCGACGGTAGCTGGCCACCCGCAGGTCACCGAGCCGGACCTGCTGCTTGCGGGTGAAGGGCGCGAGTTCGACCAGCGCGGTTATGAGCTGCGGCGCCTTGGCCGCCGCGATCGTGACCGCACCGCCGGCGATGGAGTGGCCGACGAGCACCGCGGGCTCGCCGAGATGTTCCACCAGGGCGATCAGGTCTCCCGCGAGGTCGGTGCGCGTGTAGGACGCCCACCCGACGCTGGACTCTCCGTGGCCGCGCAGGTCCACCGCGGCGACCCGGTACCCGGCTTCTACCAGAGCGGGAGTGAAGAACCGATAGGCCTCGCGACTGTCGCCCATGCCGTGGGCAACCACCACCAACGGCCCGGCGACGCCGCTCACCTCGTACGCGATGGTCCCACCGTTGACGTTCAGGAATTCAGTCACGACTACCTCCATAGGGCCCGCCGAACCAGCGGCTAACTGCATTAGCTAAAAGCTATCACCTTTAGCCTGAAGGTCAATCCCCCGCGCTAGCGGGGCCGGGCCGGGTCCGAGCAAGGACAGACCGGAAAATCGGGGCGCCAGGGAGAGGAACACCTGCCTGCAGTGCCCAGAGTCATGTCCGAGCCCGACGAAATCGGCCTTGACGACTGGCCCGAATCGATCTCTCAGACAAGGGCGATCCCGCCCCTTCGGACCAAAAAGCGACCTAGGCAGTGTCCGACGGGTCCTGTGACTCACCTTGCGCTGGATCGTTGCGGTCGGTGTGGGGAGAGGTGATCTTTCAGATGACGAGTGGATGCGGCTGGAGCGGCATCTGCCACGTAACTGCGGCCGTGGCGGGCGTTGGCAGTGCCACCGCCGGGTGATCAACGGCATTCTGTTCCGGCAACGAACCGGCCTGCCCTGGAGGGATCTGCCGCCACAGTTCGGCAAGTGGAAGACGGTCCACGACCGTCATCGCAGATGGTCGGCGGACGGCACGTGGGAGAAGATCCTGCGGGCCGTCCAAGCCGACGCTGATGCCGAGGGCCGAATCGACTGGAGCATGGTGAGCGTCGACTCGACGTCCTGCCGAGCACACCAGCACGCAGCCGGTGCCCTCACCCGCGCGCCACGAATTCCGGGCCGCCGCAGTCGCCCGGACAAACACCGTTCCGACGAGGGCCTGGGCCGCTCCAGGGGAGGGCTGAACTGCAAAATCCACTTGGCCAGCGAGGGCGGCCGTCGCCCGCTGGCCTTCATCATCACGCCCGGACAGTGGGGTGACGCACCGCAATTCATACCCGTGCTCGAACAGATCAAAGTCCCAAGGCCGGGCGGCGGACGCCCACGCACCCGACCAGACCACATCGGAGGCGACAAAGCCTATTTTTGTCGCCGAAACCGCCGATACCTGAGGCGCCGGCAGATCAAGCACACGATCCCGGAACCCAGGGACCAGCGAGCCAACCGCCAACGGCGGGGCAGCAAGGGCGGCCGGCCCACCGGCTTCGACACAACGGTCTACCGGCGCCGCAATGAGGTCGAGCGCACCATCAACCGGCTCAAGACATTCCGCGCGGTCGCCACGCGCTACGACAAGAGGGCGTATGTCTTCCACGGGACGGTCACGGTCGCGGCGACGTCGACGATCCCGGGGAGCAGAGGACCGTCAGGCAGGCTGATCGGCCCGACCTTGAACAGGTACTTCTGCATCTCCGCGTAGACGATCTGGTAGTCCGGCGGGAGTGCCTTGACCCGAGCTACGTGCGCCCGCCACTGTTTCTTGCCTTCGATGATGTCCTGAATGCTCACGTCAGCCTCCCAGCCGGTTCAATTTTCTCGCGACGTTCCTGTTCAACTGCTCGCGCCACCGGTCGCGATAGGTCCGGGCCCCTGCTCCGCCGGCCAGCGCGGTGCAGAAGCCTTGGATGTCCTCGCCGAGCACCTCTTGGACGCTCTGGCCGTCCGCCGCTGCTACTTCGAGCAGCCCTAGGAGTTGTCTTCAAATGTCACGCCCACATCAGGAGCGAGGCGAGGGTGACGGCTGCCTGGTAGGACTCGGCGGTCTTGTCGTAGCGGGTTG
>NZ_JBEXGN010000041.1:0-28544 GCF_040607345.1 Streptomyces sp. NPDC005302 | reverse complement strand
GCCCGCGGGGCCCCGGGCGCCCGGTGCCGGGGGGGGCGCCGGCCCGCCCCCCCCAGGCCGCCGCCCGCCGTTGTTCGCGGCGGGCATCGGCATGGGGTGCGCGGTTCGGCGGGTGAGGCGGACGCGGCGACCGGTGGACCCGGCGCTCGGGCTGTTCACCGCACGCTCAGGCGGCGATGACGTTGGGACCCTCGTCCCCGTTCGCCCGGGCCGCCACCACGTTGGGACCCTCGTCACCGTCCGCACCGGCCGTGATCACGTTCGGGCCCTCGTCGCCCTCGGCGGAGACCGCGACCACGTTGGGGCCCTCGTCTCCGTCGGCGCCCGCGACGGTGGCGGCGACGACGTTGGGACCCTCGTCACCCAGCGCGCCGGCGGCTGTCACGTTCGGGCCCTCGTCGCCCAGGACGCCCGCCGCGACGACGTTCGGGCCTTCGTCCCCGGCGGCAGCGGCGGCGATGTTGGGACCCTCGTCACCGGTCGTTCCGGCCGTGATCACGTTCGGGCCCTCGTCGGAGGCGGGGGCCAGGAACAGGCTGTGGTCCGAGGCAGGGTGCCCGGCGAGCGAGATGCCGAGGACGGCGTTCGGACCCTCGTCCGAGACCGGGCCCGCGGCCGTCGCGCCGGCGGCGATACCGGCGCCGAGGGCCAGGGTGATCGCCGCGTAGGCGAAGAAGCCCGCCGAGGTTCCGAAGCCCTTGCTGATCATGATGTCCGCCTTCTGTCGTCGCGGTGCGGTGCTGACAGAAAGAAAGGTCGCGTCCGGCGCTCCCGGCCCGTTCCGCGTCCGTTACCGCCCTGTCGGGCATGACGGGGAAGCGCCCGGGAACGGCATCGGCGGTGCTCGGGCCACGGTCTTCGCACCTCTCGGCGGCGCCGAAGAAGACCGCCCGCCCGACCCTCGCGGGCCGAACGGGCGGTCTTCGGGAACGGGTTCCCCCCGGACGCACGGGGGGCGGCGGGCTCAGATGTGGTCGGGTCGCCGGCTCACCTCCGCGCGCAGGAGACGTCCGACCGCGGTGACCGTCTCGGCGGCCTGCTGCGTCGACTCCGCGCTCAGCATCACGTGTCCCTCCGCGCCCGAGCCGTGGCCGGGGATGTCGTCCCCGGACGTGTACGGGAAGTGCACCCGGTGGACGCCGGGCAGTTCGGAGACCGCCTCCAGGCCGGACACCGACAGCAGCCGTCCCGTGGGAAGCCGGTAGGACGCGACGGCCGCGTACCGGTCGGCGGCCGGTACGCTCACGGGTTTCCCGGCGAGCGCCTGGACGAGCTCCTCGTCGGCGTCGAAGCCCGTCGCGAGCTCGATCAGCGAGGCCAGCGGCTCGTCCGGCCAGGCGGCCCGGGAACGCACCACGCGGGGGCCGTCGGCGGTCAGGACGACCACGGTGTAGGCGTAGCCGAACTCGTAACCGGCGAGGTCGAGAAGCTCGGTGACGATCGCGCGCGCCTCGGCCTCGTCCCGTTCCCCCAGGGGTGCCGGGAAGAGGTGACTGCTCGGATGCCAGGCGCCGTGCAGGGCCACGACACCCACCACCCGGTGCATGCCGTCGACGGTGAGGGTCACGACGCCGTACTCGGGGCCCTCCAGATACTGCTCCACCAGATACGAGCGCTCGCCGGCCGTCCCGTCCCGGGGGCCGGCGATCCCCGAGCAGGCGGGCAGGGTGCGTACGGTGACCTGCGCGCCGATCTCCTCGACGGCGGCGGGCAGTTCCTCCGCCGTACGGGCCCGGGCGGCCGGGACGTACGAGTGCCGGCTGCCGTTGAGCAGGGCCCGCATCGCCGCGGGTTCGCCGAGCAGCCGGGCCGCGTCGGCCGGGTTGGGGGTCAGTCCGAGGCGGGCCGCGGTCCCGGCGGCCGCGGGGAGTTCGGCGGTGCCGGCGCAGGCCAGCAGCCGCTGGCTCCCGTGGACGCGGGCCGACCTCTCGATCGCCTCGGCGAGGGCGTTCTCGTCCGTGATGTCGACGTGTTCCACCGGCACTTCGGGCGGGGCGTCGTGGGGCGGGAGGCCGTCCGTGAGCACCCGTACGGCGAACCCGGCCGCGACGGCCGCGCGCACCAGGCGGGGTGAGGGACAGAGCAGCAGCAGACGTTGCGGAGCACTCTCCGGAGGATCGGGCTCTCGGTGGCGGTCGGCCGTCGCACTCATGGCTGGCTCCTCGTCTCCTCGACGGCGGGCGGGACCGGACGGGCGTGATGCCCGCCGATGTCCCACGTGCCCCGGACAACTGGTAGTTCGTACATAGGTGGTTGCTTCCTCGCGCATAAGGGCGCCGGACCGGATCTCCTGGTCGTGCCCCACGCGTCCCGGCGCGGAGCGGCGCTCGACGGGAGTGTCCCGGCGGCCGTTCCCGGATCCCTCCCCGTGCGTTCCCGGCCCCGGCCGGATCGCGGCTCTCGTGGACCGGTGACCGGGGAACCGGCCGGGAAGGGATCGGGAACGGGGCGAGGCAGGCTCTGTCCGGGACCTCGACCTAGCACGGCGGCCGTCAGGATCCCCCTCGCTCCGCCGGGAGCACAAGCGCCCCCCACCCCGTCCCGGACCCCTCCGCGGCCGCCTCCCTTCCCCCGACTGGAGCCCCCCGTGAGCGCCACATCCCAGGAGCCCGCCTCTGTCCTGCCCTTCCGACGGGCCGGTGCGGACGCCGGCCGAGCCGTGCCGACCGCCACCGCCCCCGACCTCACCGGTACCGGTCTGCTGCGCCTGATGCGCGAGGACCTGCACGTCGTCGTCGAGCGCGACCCCTCCGTACGGGGCCGGCTTGAGGCGGCGCTGCACCCCGCGCTGACCGCGCTGTGGACACACCGGGTCGCCCACCGGCTGCACACCCGGGGGCACCGGATGGCGGCACGGCTGCTGGCCCGCTGGGCACGGCGGCTCACCGCCGTCGAGATCCACCCCGGGGCGGTGCTGGGCCGCCGTGTGTTCATCGACCACGGAGCCGCCGTGGTCATCGGCGAGACGTGCACGGTCGGCGACGACGTGACGATCTACCACCAGGTGACGCTCGGCGCGGTCGGCTGGTGGAGCGACAACAACCGTCCGCAGGGCGCCCGCAGGCATCCGGTGGTCGGCCGCAACGTCGTCCTCGGTACCAACGCCACCGTGCTGGGCCCGGTGACCGTCGGCGACGACGCCGTCATCGGCGCGCAGGCCCTGGTCAACAAGGACGTCCCGGAGGGGACGCGGATGCTGGCCGCCACCGCGACGACCGGCAAGCGGGGCCGCCCGTCCGAGGACGTCATCGCGAGCATCGCCTCGGCCGGCTCCTGGTAGCCCGGCGCCACGCCCCACGTCTCCGGCACCTCCCCACGGCCGCAGGCCCAACCGCCATCCACCGGACCAGAACTGACGAGGAATCACATCATGCGTACTCTCGCACCCCACACCTCCCGACCGCCCTTGGTCCGGCCGGCCGTCGCCGACGGCATCGACGACCTGGTGGGCTTCACCCCCCTGGTCCGCCTCAGGCTCGACGGACTCGCGGCGGGCGCCGAGATCCTGGCCAAGCTGGAGGCGGCCAACCCGATGTCCAGCAGCAAGGACCGGGCGGCGCTGTACATGCTCAAGGCGGCCGAGGCCCGGGGCGATCTCGCGCCGGGCGGCACCATCGTCGAGGCCACCTCCGGGAACACCGGCATCTCGCTCGCCGCCCTCGCGGCCGCCCGCGGCCACCGCTGCGTCATCGTCCTGCCCGACAACGCGACGACCGAGCGGGTCCGGCTGCTCGCGGCGCTGGGTGCCGAGGTCGTCCAGACCCCCGCCGACCGCGGCTACCCGGGCGCGATCGAGAAGGCCGAGGAGATCCACGCGGCCACCCCGGGCTCCTGGTTCCCCTGCCAGCACGAGAACGCGGACAACGTCGAGGCGCACTACGCCACCACCGGGCCGGAGATCACCGCCGCGCTCACCGCGACCGGACGCCGCGTCGACACGCTCGTCTGCGCGGTGGGCACCGGCGGGACGCTCACCGGCATAGCCCGGCACCTGCAGGAGCGGGACGCGGGCGTACGGATCGTCGCGGTCGAGCCGCTGGGGTCCCCGCTGCTGTCGGGCGGACAGCCCGGACGGCACCGTATCCCGGGCCTCAACGGCGGGTTCGTCGCCCCGACGACCGACGTCTCCCTGATCGACGAGGTGATCACGGTCAGCGACACGGACGCGCTGCGCACCGCCCGTGAACTCGCGTCCGGCCAGGGCCTGTTCGTCGGGGTCTCGTCGGGTGCGGCCGTGCACGCCGCTCACCTGGTGGCGGCCCGCCCCGAGTACCGCGACCGGACCGTCGTCACCGTCCTGCCGGACACGGGCGAGCGCTACCTGAGCATGTGGGAGGACGCCTCGTGACGCTCCTGGTCTCCACGCTCAAGAGGTTCGGCGACGCGGTCAAGGTCCGCATCGGGGAGACGACGACCACCCGGTACATCGCACTGGCCGAGACCACCGACGGCCGGCTCGGCATCTTCCACCACCACATGCTCCCCGGCGCCGCCGGAGCGGCCCCGCACTACCACACGCGCATCTCCGAGACGTTCTACGTCCTCAGCGGAGAGGTCACCGTGCACGACGGCACGAACTGGCACACGGCACACGCGGGCGATCTCCTGCACGTGCCCGAGCACGCGGTGCACGGCTTCCGCAACGAGAGCGACGCCCCGGCGGAGATGCTGATCATCTTCACGCCGGCGGAGAACCGCGAGGGCTACTTCACGAGCCTGGCGGAACTCCTGGCCGACGGAAACGTCCCGACCCGGGCCGAGATGGTGGCGCTCATGGAGAAGTACGACCAGTTCGAGGTCGACGAGCCCTGACCTCCCTCTCCCCCGTCCCCCGTCCCCCGTCCCCCGTCCCCCAACCGTTCGACAACTTCCAGGAGTCATCACATGAACCCCGTCAACTGGGCCCGCTTCGGCCTGCTCGCCGCCCTCTGGGGGTGCAGCTTCGCCTTCATCAAGGTGTCGCTCGACGCCTTCGAGCCCCTGCAACTCGCCTTCGGGCGACTCCTCGTGGGCGCCCTCGTCGTGTCGGTGATCCTCGCCGTGACCAAGGGCGCTCTCCCGGACCGGAAGGTGTGGGGACACATCGTCGTCGCCTCGGTGTTCGGCAACGTCGTGCCGTTCACCCTCTTCGCCGTCGGCGAGCAGCACACCACCGCCACCATCGCCGGTGTCATCCAGGGCGCCACCCCACTGGTCACCCTCGGTCTCGCCGCCCTCGCCATCCGTACGGAGAAGCCCACGGCCCGCAAGGTCACCGGCCTCGTGGTCGGCTTCGTCGGCCTGATCGTCGTCGTCGGGCCCTGGCGGACCCACGGCTTCGGTTCCCTCGGCGGCCAACTGGCCTGCGTCGGGGCGGCGGTCAGCTACGCGATCAGCTTCGTCTACCTGCGTCGCTTCATCGCTCCGCACAAGATCCCGGCGCTCGCCGTGACCGCCGCGCAGCTCACCTCCGCCATGGTCATCACCGGCGTGATCACCACGTTCACCATCGGCTGGGACCTGCCCGGCGAGCTGACGACCGGCCCGCTGCTGTCGCTCCTGGTCCTCGGCGGAGCGTCCACCGGTATCGCCTTCGTGCTGATGAACCGGCTCATCGCGGACGCCGGTCCCACCACGGCCTCCGGTGTCAACTACCTGGTCCCGGTGTTCTCCGTGATCGTCGGAGCGTCGGCCCTCGGCGAGTCCGTGACGTGGAACGTGCCGGTGGGCGGCGCCGTGGTCATCGCCGCGCTCGCGCTCGCCGAGGGCCGGCTGCCGCTGCCGTCCCGCCGTACCGCCGCCCCGCCCGTGGCCGCCCCTGCTCCCGCGTCCGCGCCCGACCGGTCGCAGGCGAACGTCCCCCAGGAGGCCTGCTGACCGGCCGACCGCCGGCCCGCACCACACGAACGCCGCACGGCGCGCTCCCGACCCCGGGGCGCGCCGTGCGGCGTTCGCGCGTACATGCGTCCACGCGTCCGGGGCCAACGGCGGGCGGTCAGGCGGTCAGGCGGTCAGGCGGTCAGGCGGTCAGGCGGTCAGGCGGTCAGGCGGTCAGGCGGTCAGGCGGTCAGGCCTCCAACGCGGACCCCAGCTGCGGGTGTTGGCCGTTGCCGGAAGCGGAGTATCGACATCTCGCCTGCCCCGATCCCCTGTTCCCCCGTTCCCCAGTTCCTCCGTTCCCCCGCTCCGGCTCCGCGGCCGGCCGATGTCCCGGTCCGCACCGCCGTCTTCCCGTGACCGCTCCCGGGGCCGGGAGCGACGTGGGACACGACCGGGAACCCCCCGCGCGAACCTTCGACAGGAGAAGGAAGAACGACCGCGGCGACCGCACCGGCCGCCGCCCCGGCTCCACCGAGCAACCGGTCCACGACCACGCAGTGGTGACACCCCGGCCATCCGGCACCGCTCCGCTCGCGTGCGACGGGCCGCACGATCCGCTCCCGCCGCCGGCGGCCGGCGAGATTCCGCCGGGAACCGCCCGCGCTCCCCCACAGCACCGGCAGGCCGACGCCACCGCGCCGGCCCTCGAACACAGGAAGCAGCCACCGGCATGCCCCCATCCACCGAAGCTCCCACCACCGCCCTCGGCGACGCCCGCATCATCACCGCGGCGGAGTTCGTGTTCCTCCCCGTCGCCGGGGCCGACCCCACCGCCCTTACCACGGTGGCGACCCCGGTCAGCCCGGCCGCCGGCGCCACCCATGTCACCCTCCACATCGTCCGGATAGCCGCCGGTGAGTCGTACACCCCCGAGCACAGCGCGGCCGAGGAGAACACCGTCGTGGTGTACTCCGGCACCGGGACCGCGGCCGTCGGCGACAACTCCCGTCCCGTAGAACGCGGTTCGGCCGCCTACGCCCCGACCGGCCAGGCCCTCGCCCTCAGCGCGGACGCCGGCGGAATGACGGCGTACGTGTGGCGCACCCCGCTCGCGGGAGCCCCCGTCGGCGGCGCGCCCGTCCTGCACTCCTCCCTCTGGGACGAGACCACCCAGCTGCGCGGCTTCGGCGGGACGGGACAGATCGACGCCGCCGAACGCCGGGCGACCATGAACTTCGTCTTCTGGCCCGGCACCGGCAGCAGCCGGCTGTGTCTGCACTGCGGCATCCAGCAGCCGGGCGAGACCTTCAGCGTCCACCTCCACCCCGACAGCGACGAGGCGTTCATCGCCTTCGAGGGCGTCGGCCAGATGTACCTGCGCGACCGCTGGATCGACGTCGCCGCGGGAGACGTGCTCTACGCGTCGCCCGGGGTCCTGCACGGCGCCCGCAACCCCCACACCGGTCCCACCGCCCGCCGCTTCGTCACCTGCGGTGGCCCCAGCCCCTACGACCCGGCGCTCTACTCCGCCGCCGGTCACTCCTCACAGGTCAGGTGAACGCAGCGTGTGCCGCATATACGGAACCTTCAACATCCACTCCGACGAGGCCGAACTGCGCCGTGTCGCCGACCTGATGCACCACGGCGGTCCCGACGCCCAGAGTGTCGCGCACCGGTCCGACTGGGCGCTCGGCAACAACCGGCTGTCCATCATGGACCCCGAGGGCGGCGCGCAGCCGTACCACCTCGGCCGGGTCACCGTCGTGTTCAACGGTGAGATCTACAACCACCGTGAGCTGCGCGAACGCCTGACCGGGCTGGGATTCCACTTCGAGGACCAGTGCGACGGCTCCATCCTGCCCGCGCTGTACCTGACGTACGGGGACCGGTTCGCCGAGCACCTGGACGGCATGTACTCCGTCGCCGTCATGGACCTGCGGAGCACGCCCCGCATGGTGCTGGCCACCGACGACTCGGGCATGAAGCCGCTCTACTACCACTGGGAACAGGCCACCGGCCGCTTCCACTTCGCCTCCGAACTGCCCGCCCTCCTCGGCTTCGCCGGGGTGCGGGCGGAGGAGGACGAGGCAGGTCTCGACGCCTATCTCACGTCGAAGACGCCGTTCGGCGACCGCACCATGTTCCGCGGTGTGCAGGTCATGCCGCCGGCCGCCACCGCCGTCCTCAGCCACCGGGACGGGCTGCGCGTCAAGCAGCGGCCCATGGCCCACGAGCGGGGACTGCGCCCCGACAAGGACCGCACCCTGGACGAGGCGGGCGACCAGCTGCGCGCCCTGCTCTTCGAGGAGGTGTCACGCCTCCTGGTGGCCGACGCCCCGGTCGCGGCCGTCACCTCGGGCGGGCTCGACTCCAGCCTCGTCACGGCTCTGGCCGCCGAGGCACTGCGCGCCGGCGGGGGCCTCGGGAGCCTGCACACCTTCAACATCGCGTACACCGGCACCTGGCCCAGCGACGAACGCGCCTACGCCGCCGAGGTCGCCCGCGCCGCCGGCACCCGGCACCACCAGGTCGAGATCGATCCGGCCACCTTCCCCGACCTGATGACCGACGTGGTGCGCCACCTCGGACAGCCCAACGCCGATCCGATCACCCTGTCCACGTTCTCCCTGTTCCGGGCGGTCCGCGACGCCGGCTTCAAGGTCGCCCTGACCGGCGACGCGGCCGACGAGCTCTTCAGCGGCTACTCCCGCATGACGCAGGCGGTGGCCGCGCACCACGGATCGGACTGGATCGACGACTACCTCGACCACCTCGCCGCCGTCCCGCGGTCCCTGCGCGAGAGCCTGTACACCGACGAGTACGCCTTCTCCGTGAACGCGGTCGGTTCCTCCCTGCCCGCCGACATCCGGCGCATCCTGCACAGCAGCCCCGGCACCCGGCTTCAGCGCATCGGCGCGGTGGAGCAGCGCTACCGGCTGCCGGCCTACCACCTGCGCCGCGTCGACCACCTGTCGATGGCCAGCTCGGTCGAGGTGCGGCTGCCGTTCTGCCAGCCCTCCGTCGTCCGCTTCGCCTCCACGCTCACCGACGCGCAACGGCTCGTGCCCGGCCAGGGGGTGAAGCGTGCCCTGTACCGGTCGGCCCGGGGCCTGATCCCGCGCAGCGTGCTGGAACGCCCCAAGCAGCCGTTCACCCTGCCGGTCACGGCGATGCTCGCGCCCGGTCAGGGCCTGTGGACCCTCGCCCGCGACGTGCTGTCCCCCCGGACGCTGCGCGCCGACGGACGCATCCGCCCCGAGCGGGTCGAGGCGCTCTTCGACGAGCAGGCCACCCGGCCCAGCGACACCGTCTCGCTGGCCCTGTGGTCCCTGATGTCGCACCAGTTGTGGCGCCAGGAGTTCTTCGCGACGGCGGGAGCCACCGCCGGGGCCCCGCTCACCCTGCACACGCCGGCGCGGGTCCTCCAGGAGGCGGCGGCATGACCGTCAGCCTGGCCCGAGCGCACGGCACCCCGTGCCCCACCGCCGTGCTGGACGCGCGCACCCTGCCCGCCTCCGAGCCCGAACTGCTCGCCCGGCTCACCGAGTTACGGGCCGCGCTCGCCGACCACGGAGCCGCGGACGTCCTGAAGAACGCTCTCGTCCAGCCCTCCCGGCACCCTCTGTTCGACCTGGACTACCGCTTCGTCCAGTCGATGCCGGACCGTCTCGACAGCTTCGACCTGCGCGGCTCCTGCGGGCACTCCATCCTCGCCGCGGTCGAGGCGGCGGCGCGCACCGGCATGATCCAGCCCCTCGTGGCGGGCTGCCGGGTCCGGGTCAACGTGCTCAACAACGGGGACAACGTGGTGTGCGAGGCGGAGGAGACCTCCGACGGAGGCACCCGCTTCACGGCGCACTTCCTCTGCTCGCCGCCGCGCCCGGTCGACGAGCTCCTGATCACGGGTGAGCCGGTCACGGGCATCCGGTTCGACGGCCGTACGGTGCCGGTCTCCCTGGTCTCGATGGGCAATCCGTACCTCTTCGTGAACGCCGCCGAGCTGGGCGTCCGCACGGTCGAGGAGCTCTTCGCCGACGACCCCGTGCTGTTCGACCGGATGACCCGGCTGCGGCTGGCCGTCTGCCGGGCGCTGGGCTGGGAGACCGGCGGCGCCTTCCCGAAGGTGGCCGCGCTGCTCCCCGACGGTCCCGGCGCCCTCGCCGTCCGCGCCATCTCCGTACCGTCCTGGCACCCCACCGTGGCCCTCACCGGGGCGACCTGCCTCGCCGCGGGCGCCGCCGTCGAGGGCACGATCCCGCACCTGCTGTCCGGCGCGGCGGACCAGCCGGAGAACGGCATGCTCGCCCTGCGCACGCCGGGCGCCACCGTCCGCGCCTCGGCCCGCACGACGGGCGGTCCCCAGGACCGCCGGCTCGCCTGGATCTCCGTCGCGGAGAAGCAGGTCGACTACCGCGGCCACTTCCTGCCCGCCCCCACCTCCCAGGAGTTGTCATGGCTTCCGCAGACAGCCTGACCGTGCCCGACGCGCCGGCCCTCACCGACGCGCCCCTCCCCCCGCCGGCCACCGGTCCGAACGCGGCGATCCGCGAGCGCCTCGCCGCCTGTGCCCGGGACGCCGACCTGAGCGGTGAACCGGACCGACGGGCCCTGGCCCTGCTGCGCGAGACCGGTCTGCTCGGTCTGGCCCTGCCCTACGAGTACGGCGGGACCGGCGCCGACGCGCACGGACTGAACACGGCCGTCGAACAGGTCGCCCAGGTCAACGCGTCCGCCTCGATCATGCTCTTCCAGCACTACGCGGTCAGCGCGCGCATCCTCGAACACGGCAGTCCGGCCCTGCGCCGCCGGCTGCTGCCCCGACTGGCCCGCGGTGACTGGCTCGCCGCCTCCGCCTGGAGCGAGACGGGTGCCGGCGCGAACAAGAAGCACCTGTCCACCACCGCGCGCCGCACGCCCGACGGCGGCTGGGTCCTCGACGGCGCCAAGTCCTTCACCACCAGCGCGGGCCTGGCCGACATCTACCTGGTGCTGGCGCAGACCGAGGAGCCCGCCGCGGACGCCGCACCCGACACCGGCTACGGCTCCGCGGGCCAGACGTTCTTCCTCGTACCGGCGGACACGCCCGGACTGGAGCCGGACACCTCGCTGCGGCTGACCGGCATGCGCGGCTCGGCGACCGGATTCGTCTCGGTCCACGACTGCCACGTGCCGGACACCGCGCGGCTGGGTCCGGTCGGCGCGGCGGCCTCGATCATCGCCGGTGTCCGGGACAGCGGGGCCACGCTCGGTGCCGTGTCCGTCGGCCTGGCGCAGGCGGCCCTCGATCTGGCCCATGAGCACGCCGAGCGGCGTGGTCTGACGGCTCAACAGGCCGTACGCCACCGGCTGGTGGACATCGCGGGCGAGGTCGAGGCCGCGCGTGCGGTCGTCGAGCGGACCGGCCGGCGTACCGCTCCCGACCCGGGGATCGCCACGCTGCACTCCAAGCTCTTCGCCTCCTCTGCCGCCGAACGCGTCGTCAACGCGGTGGAGCGGCTGCTGGGTTCGGCCGGCTATGTCGCGTCGAACGAGATCAACCGCTACGGCCGCGACGCGCGCGCCGTCGCCCTGATGGGACCGACCAACGACCTCTGCAAGGAACTGGTGAGTCTGACGTGGAACCGTTGAATCCCGCATCCGAGGACCTTCCCGCCGAACTGGTCGTCGAGGGCGGCCGGCTCGTCACCCCCGACGGTGTCCGCGACGGCACGGTGGTCGTCCGGGACGGCCGTGTCGCGGCCCTGCTCGCCCCCGACGAGCCGCTGCCCGCGGGCCCGCGCCTCGACGCCCGTGGCCGCTACGTGCTGCCGGGCCTGATCGACTCCCACGTCCACTTCCGCACTCCCGGTCTGGAGTACAAGGAGGACTGGGAGCACGGCAGCCGGGCCGCCCTCGTCGGCGGCGTAACGACCGTGGTCGACATGCCCAACACCCGACCGCCGTCGCTGGACGAGGCCGCTCTGATCGCCAAGGACGAGGTGATCCGGGGGACTTCGTGGGCCGACTACCGCTTCCATCTGGGCGCCGACCCGGACCGTCCGGAGCTGCTGGCGGACATCGACCCGCGGATCGCGACCTCGGCCAAGGTGTTCATGGCCGGCCACCACACGGCGCCGGTCGTGTTCCGGGACGCCGAGCAGCTGCGGCGGGCCTTCGCCGCGGCGGCCCGGGGCGGGATCAGGCTCGTGCTGCACGCCGAGGACCAGCATGTCTTCGACCTGCTCGACGCGAGTTCGAGCCCCCCGGACTCGTACGGCGAGTACGAGCCGCACCGGCCGCGCTCGGGAGGCATCGTCGCCGTCGCCCAGGTCGTGCATCTCGTACGGGAGTACGGCACGAAGGCGCACATCCTCCACGTGTCGTCGGCGGAGGAGGCCGATCTGCTGTCGGCGGCCGCCGCCGAGGGGCTGCCCCTCACCTTCGAAGTGACCGGCCACCACCTGTCGTTCACGCACGACGACACCACCCGGCGCGGTCCGCGGACCCGGCTCTCCCCGGCCATCCGCGAGTGCCGTGACCAGAAGCGTCTGTGGCGGGCCGTGCTGCACGGCGAGGCCGCCTCCATCGGCAGCGACCACGCCCCGCACACGGTGGAGGAGAAGAACCGTCCGCCGGCCGACGCGCCGCCCGGTCTGCCCGGTGTCCAGGAACTCGCCACGGCCGTGTGGACGGGGCTGCGGACCCGGGAGATCGGTCCGGACGAGGCCGCCTCGCATCTGGCCCGGCTCATGGGCTCGGGACCCGCCCGGCTCTTCGACCTGCCCGGCAAGGGGCGGCTCGAACCGGGCGCTGACGCCGACCTGACCCTGCTCGATCCGGCCGCGCGCTGGCAGTTCTCCGCACACGACGTGCAGGCGCTGTGCGGCTGGTCCGCGTACGAGGGCTGGACGTTCACCGGGCGCTTCACGACGACGGTCAAGGCCGGCCGCGTGTCCTGGGACATCCGTACGGGCTTCTCCGGCCGTCCCGAGGGCCGCTGGCTCCAGGGTTCGGCCCGGCCTCTGGAGGTGGCGCGGTGACTCCGGCGCTGCTCGCGGCCCAGCCGTCGGCCGGCGCGGCCCAGGATCTCGCCGAGGCGTTCCGCGCCGCGATGTCGGCGCTGGCCGCCCCCGTCACCATCGTGACCTGCTACGACGACCGGGGCAGGCCGCGCGGTCTGACGGCCAGCGCCGTCAGCTCGCTCTCGCTCAGCCCGCCGCTGTTCCTCGTCTGCCTCGACCGCAACTCCCGTACGCACGACGCCCTGACGGACGCCGAGGACTTCGCCGTGCACCTGCTGGGCCCCGGCGAGGAACACCTCGTCAACCGGTTCATGCGGCCGGCCGAGCGCCGTTTCGACGACGTCCCGCTGGCGGCGGAGTCCCGCCGGGCCCCCGTCCTGCGGGACGCGTCCCTGACCCTGACGTGTGTCCGCCACGACGTCCTGGAAGGAGGCGACCACACGATTCTGGTGGGGCGGGTGACCGATGTGGGCGGCGAGCCCGCGCACTCGGGTGGCCTGGTCTGGCACCGACGCGGTTTCGCGCACGCGCGACGGCCGTGAACCGGAGGGCGGGGGGCGCCGCCCCGCCGCGGCCGGCGGGCCCCCCCCCCGGCCCCCCCCCCCCCCCCGGCCCCACCCCCCCCCCCCCCCCCCCCCCCCCCCCCCCCCCCCCCCGCGCCCCCCCCCCCCCGCCCGGGCCACGCGCCCGTCCCGTTCCTCCTCCCCCACCCGCTCCCCCACCCCCGCGGCCGCCGTCGGCGCCGCCCCGCCCGACAGACCGGGAGAACCCCTGTGACCACACGTCCGCACCAGGTCTTCGAGGACCTCGCCCGTCTCGGCGCCCTGCTGTCCCAGGACATCGACACGCGTCTGCGCGAGGAGTGCGGCCTGTCCCTGAACGGCTTCCGGGTGCTGCTGACAGCCTCCGGCCGGGCCCCCTTCTGCCGCGTCCAGGAGGTCGCCGACGCGCTCGGCCTCAGCGTGGGCGGGGCGAGCCAGGCCGTCGACCGGCTGGAACGGCGCGGGCTGTGCGGGCGCCGCTCCAATCCGCGGGACCGGCGCTCCAGCCTGGTCGACGTCACCCCCGCGGGACACGGACTGCTCGACGACGCGACCCTCGTGTACGCCGACGCTCTCGACGCCCTCGTCGGCGTTCCGCTCACCGAGCCGGAACTCGGCGAACTCGCCCGTCTGCTCGGGGTGTTGCGCTTCGCCGTGGGCCCGGAGAGCCGCCTCGCTCCGGCCGGCTGACCGGACCTCACACCCCACCGGTCTCCGGACGCCGGGCCGATCCGCCTCCCGCAGGTCGGACACCGTGCGTGGGCCCGTCGACTCCGATTGAAACCGTTCAATTTCCCAGAGACGCGAACCGGCCACCCTCCCCCACACATCACGCCAGTACAGCCGAGCAACAGGAAATCCCGGCACACTCATTGACCCCCGCCTCCCACACCCCTACCTTCACCGACGTGAATCGATTCACAACTCCGAGGTGAGGGGCCGCAATTGATCAGCAGGAGGAACATCCTGGCGAGCGCCGCGGGCGCGGTCGCCGTGACGGCCACGGGAGCGGGTGCGGCCGCGGCCGCACCGGCGTCCGCGGCGGCCGGGCAGCGCGGTGGGGCGCGGGTCACGGCGCCGACCGTCGAATACGTGCAGAACCCCTTGGGCCTCGACGCCCAACACCCCCGGCTGAGCTGGCCGATGACCTCGGACACCCCGGGGATGCGGCAGAGCGCCTACCAGATCCGGGTGGCCTCCAGCGCGTCCGGCCTGTCCCGGCCCGACGTCTGGGACAGCGGCAGGGTGACCTCCGGCCAGTCCGCCCTCGTCCCGTACGCCGGACCGCAACTGGCGCCCCGTAAAAGGTACTTCTGGTCGGTTCGGGTGTGGGACACCGACGGCGGCGTCTCCGCGTGGAGCGCGCCGTCCTGGTGGGAGACCGGCCTCATGGGCACGGAGCAGTGGTCCGCGACCTGGGTCTCCGCTCCCGCCGCCCTCACCGACGCGCCGTCCCTCGACGGGGGTTCGTGGATCTGGTTCGCCGAGGGGGATCCGGCGAGCGGGGCCCCGAAGGGCACGCGCTGGTTCCGGCGGGTGGTCGACGTCCCCGACGGCGTCACCTCGGCGAAGGTGGCCGTCACCGCCGACAACGTCTACGCCTTCTCGGTGAACGGCACCGAGGTGGCCCGCACCGATCTGGCGACCGACAACGAGGACTGGCGCCGCCCGGCCGTCGTCGAGGTCCTGGCCCACCTGCGCCCCGGACGCAACGTTCTCGCCGTCGCGGCCACCAACGCCACGGAGAGTCCGGCGGGCCTGATCGCCGTCCTCGACCTGCGGACGCCGTCCGGCGAGCAGCGGATCGTCACCGACACCTCCTGGAAGGCGACGGACGCGGAACCCGCGGCCGACTGGCGGGAGACCGGCTTCGACGACAGCGGCTGGCCCGCCGCGAAGGTGGCCGCGGCGTGGGGCGCCGGCCCCTGGGGGCGGGTCGTCCCGGCGTCGTTCGCCGCCAACCAGCTGCGGCACGCGTTCACGCTCCCCCGCAAGAAGGTGGCCCGGGCGCGCCTGTACGCGACGGCGCTCGGCCTGTACGAGGCGCACCTCAACGGCCGCCGGGTGGGCGTCGACCAGCTCGCCCCCGGCTGGACCGACTACCGCGAGCGCGTCCAGTACCAGACCTACGACGTGACCTCGCTCGTGCGGCCCGGCGCCAACGCCCTCGGCGCCTGGGTGGCGCCGGGCTGGTACGCGGGCAACGTCGGCATGTTCGGACCCCACCAGTACGGTGAACGCCCGGCGCTCCTCGCACAGTTGGAGGTCGAGTACAGCGACGGGACGAGCGAGCGGATCACGTCGGGCGAGGACTGGCGGGCCGCCGCCGGACCCATCGTCGCCGCCGACCTGCTCGGCGGGGAGACGTACGACGCGCGGCTGGAGACCTCCGGCTGGACCTCGCCCGGGTTCGACGACCGGAACTGGCTGCCGGTGCGCGCCGCGGGTGACGCCGCGCCGCCCCGGATCGTCGCGCAGGTGGACGGCCCGGTCCGGGTCGCCGGTGAGCTGCCGGCCGAGAAGGTGACGCAACCGGCCCCGGGCGTCCACGTGTTCGACCTCGGGCAGAACATGGTCGGCTCGGTGCGGCTGCGGGTGTCCGGCGCGGCCGGGACGACCGTGCGCCTCCGGCACGCGGAGGTGCTGAACCCGGACGGCACCCTGTACACCGCGAACCTCCGCTCGGCCGCCGCGACCGACACATACACCCTGAAGGGCGGCGGCGAGGAGACCTACGAACCGCGCTTCACCTTCCACGGATTCCGCTACGTCGAGATCACCGGCTTCCCCGGCACCCCTTCGGCGCGGGCCGTGACCGGCCGCGTGATGCACACCTCGGCGCCCTTCACCCTCGAGTTCGAGACCGACGTCCCGATGCTCAACCAGCTGCACAGCAACATCACGTGGGGACAGCGCGGCAACTTCCTCTCCGTGCCGACGGACACCCCCGCCCGCGACGAGCGGCTCGGCTGGACCGGCGACATCAACGTGTTCGCGCCGACCGCCTCCTACACGATGGAGTCGGCCCGCTTCCTGACGAAGTGGCTGGTGGACCTGCGCGACGCGCAGACCGCGGACGGCGCGTTCACCGACGTCGCGCCGATGGTCGGGACGGTCGGCAACGGTGTGGCGGGCTGGGGCGACGCGGGGGTGACGGTCCCCTGGGCGCTCTACCAGGCGTACGGCGACCGGCAGGTACTGGAGGACGCCTGGCCGTCCGTCCAGGCATGGCTGGCCTATCTGGAGCGCAACAGCGACGGGCTGCTGCGCCCGGCGGGCGGGTACGGCGACTGGCTGAACGTCTCGGACGAGACTCCCAAGGACGTCATCGCCACCGCGTACTTCGCGCACAGCGCCGACCTCGCCGCCCGGATGGCGACGGAGCTGGGCAAGGACGCCACGCCCTCCTCCCGACTCTTCGAGAGCGTCCGCGACGCGTTCCGGACCGCGTACGTCGGCACCGACGGGAAGGTGAAGGGCGACACACAGACGGCGTACGTGCTCGCCCTGTCGATGGACCTGATGCCCGACGCGCTGCGCACCGCCGCGGCCGGCCGGCTCGTCGATCTGATCCGCGCCAAGGACTGGCACCTGTCGACCGGCTTCCTCGGCACACCCCGGCTGCTGCCCGTGCTCACGGACACCGGGCACACCGATGTCGCCTACCGGCTGCTCCAGCAGCGTTCCTTCCCGAGCTGGGGCTACCAGATCGACAAGGGCTCCACCACGATGTGGGAGCGGTGGGACTCCATCCGGCCCGACGGCAGTTTCCAGACACCGGACATGAACTCGTTCAACCACTACGCCTACGGCTCGGTCGGCGAGTGGATGTACGCGAACATCGCCGGCATCTCGGCGGGCCGGCCGGGTTACCGGGAGATCGTCGTGCGGCCCCGCCCGGGCGGCGACGTCACCTCGGCGCGGGCCACGTTCACGTCGGTGCACGGTCCGGTCTCCACCCGGTGGAGCCTGCGCTCGGGCACCTTCGACCTGACCTGCGCCGTGCCCGCCAACACGACGGCCGAGGTGTGGATCCCGGCGGCCGGCCCCGAGGCGGTCACCCACACCCGGGCGGCCTACGTCCGTAAGGAGGACGGCTGCGCGGTGTACCGGGTCGGCTCCGGCAGTCACCGCTTCACGGCCTGACGACCGCCGCGGGAGGCAGGAGGGACGGGTCGGTCCCGGTGCGCGCCGCGCACCGGGACCGACCCGGACACCGGGTGGACGTCCGCGGAGGTTCGGCGGGCACCCACCCGGTCCCCGTACGCGGCCTGCGCCCGGACTTCCGTACGCCGCCCCTCCCGCGGTGTCCTACGAGGTCGCCTCCACCGCCACGGCCGGCTCCGGCTCCGGGGCGTCCTCCCGCGCCGTCCTGAACTGCGTCCGGTACAGCTCCTCGTACCGGCCCCGCACGGCGAGCAGTTCCTCGTGGGTGCCCCGCTCGACGATCCGGCCCGCCTCGACGACGAGGATCAGGTCGGCGGCCCGCACGGTCGACAGCCGGTGTGCGATCACGACGGCGGTCCGCCCCTCCAGCGCCTCGGCGAGCGCCTCCTGGACGGCCGCCTCCGAGGTGTTGTCGAGGTGGGCGGTGGCCTCGTCGAGGATGACGACGCGTTGGCGGGCGAGCAGCAGGCGGGCGATGGTCATGCGCTGCCGCTCGCCACCGGAGAGCCGGTAGCCGCGTTCGCCGACGACGGTGTCGAGGCCGTCGGGCAGGGAGGCGACCAGCGCGTCGAGACGGGCGCGGCGCAGCACGTCCCACAGTTCGTCCTCGGTCGCGGCGGGCCGGGCGAGGAGCAGGTTCTCCCGGACGGACTCGTGGAAGAGGTGGCCGTCCTGGGTGACCATGCCGAGGGTCGCGCGCAGCGACGCGGCGCTGAGGTCGCGGACGTCGACGCCGCCGATCCGGACGGCGCCCGCGTCGGTGTCGTAGAGGCGCGGCAGGAGTTGCGCGATGGTCGACTTGCCTGCGCCGGAGGAGCCGACGAGCGCGACGGTCCGGCCGGGTTCGGCGCGGAAGGAGATGCCGTGCAGGACCTCGGCTCCGCCCCGGGTGTCGAGGGCGGCGACCTCTTCGAGCGAGGCGAGCGAGACCTTGTCGGCGGAGGGGTAGGCAAAGCGGACGTCGTCGAACTCGACGGCCACGGGCCCCTCGGGGACGTCGCGGGCGTCCGGCTTCTCCGCGATCAGCGGCTTCAGGTCGAGCACCTCGAAGACGCGCTCGAAGCTGACCAGCGCGCTCATCACCTCGACGCGCGCCCCGGCGAGCGAGGTGAGCGGCGCGTACAGACGGGTGAGCAGCAGGGCGAGGGAGACCACGGCGCCGGCGTCCAGGGTGCCGCGCAGCGCGAACCAGCCGCCCAGGCCGTAGACGAGGGCCAGTGCCAGGGCCGACACCAGGGTCAGCGCGGTGATGAAGGCGGACTGCGCCATCGCTGTACGCACCCCGATGTCCCGCACCCGTCCCGCGCGCGCGGCGAACTCGACGGACTCCTGGCCGGGCCGGCCGAAGAGCTTGACGAGGGTGGCGCCGGGGGCGGAGAAGCGCTCCGTCATGCGGGTGCCCATCGAGGCGTTGAGGTCGGCGGCCTCGCGCTGGAGCCGGGCCATGCGGCTGCCCATGCGCCGGGCGGGGAGCACGAACACGGGCAGCAGGACGAGCGCGAGCAGGGTGATCTGCCAGGAGAGGGTGAGCATGACGGCCAGCGTGAGCAGCAGCGTCACCACGTTGCTGACGACTCCGGACAGGGTGTTGCTGAAGGCGCGTTGGGCTCCGATGACGTCGTTGTTGAGTCGACTGACGAGCGCGCCCGTACGAGTACGTGTGAAGAACGCGACCGGCATGCGCTGCACATGATCGAACACAGCCGTCCGAAGATCGAGGATGAGTCCCTCGCCGAGCGTCGACGACAGCAGGCGGCTCAGGATCCCGAGCGCCGCCTCGGCGACCGCGATGACCGCGATGAGCACGGCAAGGCGGACGACGGTGCGCTCGTCGCCGTGGGACACGATGGTGTTCACGACGTGCCCCGCGAGCACCGGTGTCGCGACGGCCAGCAGCGCGGTCGCCACGCTGAGGAGGACGAACTGGGCGATCCGGCGGCGGTGCGGGCGGGCGAAGACGGCGATGCGCCGCAGCGTCGCGCGGTCGAAGGGCCTGCGTTCCCGCTGGGCGTTCATCACGCTGTACAGCTGGGTCCAGGCCGTGCTCTCCATGCTCATGGGAGAGACGGTAGAACCTCAAGCTTCGTTGAGGTCAAGAGTTCCCGGAGAGGACACCCGCACGGGCGGGACGGCGTCAACCCGGGACCTGCCGGAGCCACCCCTCCCGCAGCTTGCCCGGCGTGTCAGCCGCCGTCCCCGTGCCCGCAACCTCACGTTGGTGCGGTGTGGAAAACCTCTCCCGATGTGACGACCGTACGACTCCCCCGAGCGAGGCCGGCGCTTCCCCGGCGCCTCGCCCTGCGCCCCGCCGTCCGGCCGGTCCTGTGCCTGCTTCCGCTGGCCCTGGTCCTGGTGGTGGCCGTGCGCCACCGGTCCGTCCTCGCCGAGGGCTTCGGCCATCTGCGGTCCGCCGAGTGGCCGTGGCTCGCGGTCGCGGCCACCGCGACCGCGCTGACCTGGGTGGCCGCGGCGCTGACCCGTCAGGGCGCGGTCATGGAACGGCTGCCCGCACGCCGGCTGGTCGCCACCCAGTTCGCGGCGGGCGCGGCCAATCATCTGCTGCCGACCGGCCTGGGCGCCGGAGCGGTCAATCTGCGGTTCATGACGGTGTGCGGGGTTCCGCTCGCCCGCTCGTCGGCCGCGCTCGCGCTGTATCTGCTCGCCGAGTCGATCGCCCGGCTCGGCCTGCTCCTCGGTCTGCTGATCGCGTTCCCCGGCGCCCTGCGCCTCGGCGGTCTGCTCCCGGACGGTGCGGTCGGGCCGCTGCTGCTGAGCATCGGGCTGCTGACGGCCGTCGCGGCGGCGACCCTGCTGCTCGTACGACGGCTGCGCACGCCGGTCGCCTCCTTCCTTCGCACCGCGCTCGGCGAGGCCCGCTCCGTGCACACCCGGCCGGCCCGCGCCTTCGCCCTGTGGGGCGGCTCGCTCGCGTTCCCGCTGCTCCAGGCCACGGGGCTCGCGGCGGTGGGCCGCGCGCTGGGCCTGCCGGTGTCACCCGCGCACATGGTGATCGCCTACCTCGCGGCGACGGTCGCGGTCGCGCTGGTGCCGACGCCCGGTGGCCTCGGTTCGGTGGAGGCGGCCCTGACCGTGGCGCTGGTCGCGGCTGGCGGTCCGGTCGCGGTGGCCACGGCGGTGGTACTGGCGTACCGGATCATCACGGTGTGGGTGCCGTTGCTGCCGGGGGCGCTGACGCTGGGGGCCCTGGTGCGCTGGAAGGTGATCTGAGCCGGGGGCGGCCCCCTGAGGCGGTGCGCTCCCCGGCGAGCTGTGGTACCGAGGAGTGACCACGACGTGCGGTGAGGCGCGTCGGCCGGAGAAGGGGACGGTGCCATGCCGGTACGGATCGAACGCCAGGGCCATGTCACCACCGTCGTCCTCTCCCGGCCGGCGGCCCGCAACGCGGTGGACGGGCCGACCGCGGCGGAACTCGCGGACGCCTTCAAGAAGTTCGAGGCCGACGAGACGGCGCGCGTCGCGGTGCTGTGGGGCGAGGGCGGCACCTTCTGCGCGGGTGCGGACCTCAAGGCCATCGGTGCCGAGCGGGGCAACCAGGTCACCGAGGACGGCGACGGTCCGATGGGCCCCACCCGGCTGCGGCTGACCAAGCCGGTGATCGCGGCCGTCGCCGGGCACGCGGTGGCCGGCGGTCTGGAACTGGCGCTCTGGTGCGATCTGCGGGTCGCCGAGGAGGACGCCGTCTTCGGTGTCTTCTGCCGCCGCTGGGGCGTCCCACTCATCGACGGGGGCACCGTGCGGCTCCCCCGGCTCATCGGCACCAGCCGCGCGATGGACATGATCCTCACCGGCCGCGCGGTCCCCGCGGCGGAGGCGTACGCGATGGGCCTCGCGAACCGGCTGGTCCCGGTGGGCCGGGCCCGCGCCGAGGCGGAGCGGCTCGCGGCGGAGATCGCCGACTTCCCGCAGGCCTGCCTGCGCAGCGACCGCGCCTCGGTCCTCGACCAGGAGGGCCTGATCGAGAAGGCCGCCCTGCGCACCGAACTCCGCTACGGCATGGACGTGCTGGACGAGAGCATGGAGGGCGCGGCCCGCTTCTCGTCGGGCGCCGGGCGACACGGTTCGTTCGACGGGGCCTGACGCCGGGGACCGGCGCTCGGGGCCGTCGCCGTCGGGCCTGCGCCGGGGGCGACGGCGTATCCCGGCCATGTGGGCGCGGGGGCGGGCGGGGCCCGTGTCGGAGAAGAGCCGGAGAAGAGCCGCGCGAAGGCGGAGAACGGTCACCATGTGCTCGCAGGACGGGCGTTGACGGGCGGTTCCGGTCAATGGCGGGAGTACGCCCCGCTGGTGACGGAGGGGCAGCCGGATGCGGCAGGATGAGCGGTCGCCCCGGACGACGAACACCTGTCCGGGCATGATCGCGTGTTCCCGGATTCGAGCAGGTGGCAAGTGACGACGCAGCGCATACGGCCCGCGGGCCCTCACCCCGGTCCCGGACTCCCGGGAGGTCACCGATGAAGCGTTCGGTCACCCTGGACGACCTGATGATCGCCGGCATAGCCGTGGCCGCGGGGCTGCTGGCGGCGTTCCTGCTGCGGATGCTGCTGCGCTGGCTGGGCAGGCACGCCGAGCGCACCCGCTGGAGCGGCGACGACGTCATCGTGGACGCGCTGCGCGCCCTGGTGCCGTGGGTGGCGATCGTGGGCGGGCTCGCCTCGGCGGCCGCGGTGCTGCCGCTGACCTCGGCGGTCGGACGGACGGTCAGCCGCTCGCTGACCGTGCTGCTCATCCTGGTCACGACGGTCACGGCGGCACGGCTCATCGCGGGACTGGTGCGGTCGGTGACCCAGTCGCGGTCGGGTGTCGCCGGATCGGCCACCATCTTCGTGAACATCACCCGGGTCGTGGTGCTGGCGATCGGCTTCCTGGTCGTCCTGCAGACTCTCGGGATCTCCATAGCGCCCCTGCTCACGGCTCTGGGCGTCGGCGGTCTCGCGGTCGCCCTGGCCCTCCAGGACACCCTCGCCAACCTCTTCGCCGGGGTGCACATCCTCGCCTCGAAGACGATCCAGCCGGGCGACTACATCAGGCTGAGCAGCGGCGAGGAGGGCTATGTCGTCGACATCAACTGGCGCAACACCACGGTCCGCCAGCTCTCCAACAACCTGGTCATCATCCCCAACGCCCAGTTGTCGGGCACCAACATGACCAACTTCACCCGGCCCGAGCAGCAGATGACGCTGACCGTGCAGGTGGGCGTCGGATACGACAGCGACCTGGACCACGTCGAGCGGGTGACGAACGAGGTCGTGACCGAGGTGATGACCGGGATCACGGGAGCCCTCCCGGACCACGAGCCCGCCGTCCGCTTCCACACCTTCGGCGATTCACGCATCGGACTGACCGTGATCCTCGGCGTGGGCGAGTTCAGCGACCAGTACCGGATCAAGCACGAGTTCATCAAGCGCCTGCACAAGCGCTATCGCGACGAGGGCATCCGCATCCCGTCCCCGGCCCGCACGGTCGCCCTCCAGCCCGGCGGCACCCCCCTGCCGGAATCGGCCATCCCTCACCAGCGCGAGGCCCGGCACGAGGCCACGCAACAGCGCTGAGAACCGTAAGGGGCCGGGCGGAACCTCTCCGCCCGGCCTCTGCTCGTCGACGGAGCGGTCAGAGCGTCGCGGACGAGTCCGGGTAGTGGCCGGGCTCACGGTGGCGAGGCGCGACCTGACCCGACACGACCGGGGTGACCGTCCAGTCGGGGTGGTTGGGCATACGCGGTGTCTTCGTCCCGTACAGCCAGTCGTTCAGGAAGCCCGACTGGTCCCGTCCGGAGATCTTCGTGGCGACCGCGATGTAGTCCGCGGTGGTCGCGGCCGCGTTGCGGTGGCGCTCCAGGAAGGTGCGCTCGATACGGTTGAAGACGTCCTCGCCGACGGCCTCGCGCAGCGCGTAGAGGACGAGGACTCCGCCCAGGTAGCGCTGGCTGTCGAAGAGGTTGACGGCGTTCGGCGCGGCGACGGGCCCGGAGGACGCCCGCCACTGGTCGCCCCTGGCGTACGTGTCCTTCATCCGGTCTTCCATGGTGAGCAGTCCGAGCGAGTCGGCCCAGCCGCGCTCGTAGCGGTAGAGCAGCCCGTAGAAGTCGGCGTGACCCTCGTTGATCCACAGATCGGCCCAGTCGGCCGGACTGACGCTGTTGCCGAACCAGGAGTGCACCAGCTCGTGCATCATGTGCGAGCCGATCTTCTTCTCCTCCTGGAGCAGGAAGTTCGGCTTGTAGAGCGTGAGCGTCTGCGTCTCCAGGCCCGTGAAGTCGAAGGCGTTCGCGGCGTCGGAGTTGCAGGGCAGCAGCCCGTACGTCTCGAACGGGTAGGCGCCGAGCCGCTGCTCCAGCCAGTCGAGCTGGCCGGGGGTGAGCGCGAGCGCCGGCTCCAGCGCGGTGGCGCGCGCCGTCGGGACGACGTCCCGCAGTCCCAGCCCGTGCGGCCCCCGCCGCTCCTTGACGAGGTAGTCGCCGACCGTGATCTGCACGAGTTCGGTGGCCGTCGGCGAACCCGAGCGGTAGGTGTACGCGGTCCGGTCGCCGTCCAGTTTCTCCGTGCGGACCAGCCTGCCGCTCGCGACGCCGCGCAGGGTGCTCGGCACGGTGATGCGGAAGCTGAAGTCCGCCTTGTCCAGCGGGTGGTCGTTGCACGGGAAGACGGTGTGCGCCGCGTTCGGCTGGGGGCACACGGCGAATCCGTCGGGGGTGGGGACCCAGGCGGTGTACGGGAGGGTCCTGGCCGGGTCCGCGGCGTACTCGACACAGACCGCGACGGCGCAGGACTCCGGCAGGGTGCGGGCCGGGGTGATCCGCAGCTTCTCGTCCACCTGCTCGAAGGTGGCCGCGGTGCCGCCGACCCGCACCGACCGCACGTCCAGGCCGAGCGCGTCGAGCGAGAAGCGCGAGAGGGCCTGGGTCGACCTGATCATCAAGGTCGCCTCGGCGTCGACCAGACGGGTCGTGGCGTCGTACGCGAAGTCGAGGTGGTACGCCTCGACGCGGTAGCCGTCGTTCCCGAGGGAGGGGAAGACGGAGTCGCCGAGGGACTCCGCGCCCGGGGTGGCCCCGGGTCGCAAGGCCTGGGACCGCGCCGAGGCGGAGGATCCGGCGGCGAGCACGGCGGCCGTGCCGAGCAGTGCGGCCGCGGGGGCCGTCACTCTGGTGCGATATCTCATGATTCGCTTTCGTTCGGGCGGCGGGGAGCCTGGAGGCCCGCCGCCGTATCGCGGCAGGGGATCACCCTCAGTACGCGTGAGGAGGGAGCCCGGTTGCCTCCGGTTCACCCTTTCCCGCTTTCACTTCGGTCCGCGCTTTCACTTGGGCCCCGCCCGGCCCGGTGCGACACGGGCGGCGGTTTCCCGTCGCCCTCGGGCCGCCGCGGCGCGGACCCCTGTCGAGGCCGGGTCGCTCACGAGATATCTTGATGTCGAGCAATGTTGCAGACGTGGAGCGGAGCACCCGGTGACTGACTCGACCATCATCTATACGCACACTGACGAGGCCCCGGCCCTGGCGACGTATTCGTTCCTGCCGGTGGTCCAGGCGTACGCCTCGCAGGCGGGTGTCACTGTGGAGACCCGTGACATCTCGCTGGCCGGGCGCATCATCGCCCTCTTCCCGGAGTACCTCCAGGAGGACCAGCGCATCGCGGACGCCCTGTCCGAGCTGGGTGAGCTGGCCAAGACGCCCGAGGCCAACATCATCAAGCTGCCGAACATCTCGGCGTCGATCCCGCAGCTGAAGGCGGCCGTGGCCGAGCTTCAGGCGCAGGGCTACGCGCTCCCGGCCTACCCGGACGACCCGAAGTCGGACGAGGAGCGCGACATCCGCGCCCGGTACGACAAGGTCAAGGGCAGCGCCGTGAACCCGGTGCTGCGCGAGGGCAACTCCGACCGCCGCGCCCCCGCGTCGGTCAAGAACTACGCCAAGACCCACCCGCACCGCATGGGCAAGTGGACCTCCGACTCGAAGACGAACGTCGCCACCATGGGCGTCGACGACTTCCGTTCCACCGAGAAGTCCGCGGTGATCTCCGAGGCGGGCGCGCTGCGGATCGAGCTGGTCGGCGACGACGGCTCCACCACCGTGCTGCGCGAGTCCGTACCCGTCCTGGCCGGCGAGGTCGTGGACGCGTCCGTCATGCACGTCGCGCCGCTGCGCGAGTTCCTCACGGCGCAGATCGCCCGCGCCAAGGCCGAGGGCGTGCTGTTCTCGGTCCACCTCAAGGCCACGATGATGAAGGTCTCCGACCCGATCGTCTTCGGTCACGTGGTGCGCGCCTTCTTCCCGAAGACGTTCGCGCAGTACGGCGAGACGCTCGCCGCCGCCGGTCTGACCCCGAACGACGGTCTCGGCGGCATCTACAAGGGCCTGGAGTCCCTGCCCGAGGGCGCCGAGATCAAGGCGTCCTTCGACGCCGAGCTCGCCGAGGGCCCCGAGCTGGCGATGGTCGACTCCGACAAGGGCATCACCAACCTGCACGTGCCGTCCGACGTGATCGTCGACGCCTCGATGCCGGCCATGATCCGCACCTCCGGCCACATGTGGGGCCCGGACGGCCAGGAGGCCGACACCCTCGCGGTCCTGCCCGACAGCAGCTACTCCGGCGTGTACCAGGTCGTCCTCGACGACTGCCGCGCCAACGGCGCCTTCGACCCGGCGACCATGGGCACCGTCCCGAACGTCGGCCTCATGGCGCAGAAGGCCGAGGAGTACGGCAGCCACGACAAGACCTTCGAGGTGCCGACCACCGGCACCGTCCGTCTCGTCGACCAGGCCGGCGACGTCGTCCTGGAGCAGACGGTCTCCGCCGGCGACATCTTCCGCGCCTGCCAGACCAAGGACGCCCCGATCAAGGACTGGGTGAAGCTGGCCGTCACCCGCGCCCGCGCCACCGGCGACCCGGCGATCTTCTGGCTGGACGAGACCCGCGCGCACGACGCCGTGCTCATCAAGAAGGTCGAGCAGTACCTGGCGGAGCACGACACCGAGGGCCTGGACATCCGTGTCCTGTCCCCCGTCGAGGCGACCAAGCTGTCCGTGGAGCGCATCCGCCGCGGCGAGAACACCATCTCGGTCACCGGCAACGTGCTGCGCGACTACCTGACCGACCTGTTCCCGATCCTGGAGCTGGGCACCAGCGCCAAGATGCTGTCGATCGTCCCGCTGATGGCGGGCGGCGGGCTCTTCGAGACGGGCGCCGGCGGCTCCGCGCCGAAGCACGTGCAGCAGCTCGTCAAGGAGGACTACCTCCGCTGGGACAGCCTCGGCGAGTTCCTCGCCCTGGCCTCCAGCTTCGAGCACCTCGCGACCACCACGGGCAACGCGCGTGCCCAGGTCCTCGCCGACACCCTCGACCGCGCGACGGCGACCTTCCTCAACGAGGACAAGTCGCCGACCCGCCGCGTCGGCGGCATCGACAACCGCGGCAGCCACTTCTTCCTCTCCCTGTACTGGGCGAAGGAGCTGGCCCAGCAGACCGACGACGCGGAGCTCGCCAAGGCGTTCGCCCCGCTCGCCGAGGTGCTGACCGCGCAGGAGCGGACGATCGTCGACGAGCTGAACGCGGTCCAGGGCAAGCCCGCCGAGATCGGCGGCTACTACCAGCCCGACCCGGCCAAGGCCGCCTCGATCATGCGCCCGTCGGCCACCTGGAACGAGGCGCTGGCGACCCTCGCCTGACCCACGCGTCACCCCGCGGAGGCGACTCCGCGGAGGTAGCTCCGCACACGCCGCCCCGGCCGGACTCTCCGGCCGGGGCGGCGTGCGTCGTGACGGACCCCGCCGGGCGGCGAACGCCCGAACGAGCGCCGGACCGGTCATCCGGCCCGCTCCCCGCCGCCCTCTCCACCGTCGCCTTCGCGCACCGTTCCTCGCCGCTCGGCGCGTCACGGTGACAGGGGCGGGCCCACCTGGGCGATCACCGGTGGCGGGCCGCAACGCCCCTTCATAACTTCGGCCTATGACCAAACGACAGTTGGCCCACCTCGCCTGCGCGGCGGCGGTAGCGGCGTCCGGCCTGGGCGCCGCCGCCCCCTCGGCCACCCACCGGTCGGTGCACCTGGTGCGCGCCGGCGAATCCATCCAGAAGGCCGTGGACGCGGCGAAGCCGGGCGACACCGTCGTCGTCTCCCCGGGCACGTACCACGAGAGCGTCCGCATCACCGTGTCGGGCCTGACCCTGCGCGGCTCCGGCGCCCGCAACACCGTCATCGTCCCGGGCACGGCCACCGGCGGCGCGTGCGCCACGGCCGGCGACGGCATCTGCGTCGCCGGGACGGACAGCAGTCCCGTCCGCCGGGTCACCGTGGCCGCGCTGACCCTCCGGGGCTTCACCAAGCAGGGACTGTGGGCCACCGGGACGGACCGGCTGACCGTCCGCGGGGTCACCGCCGAGAAGAACGGCCAGTGGGGCATCGCCACCGAGCGGTCCGCCCACGCCACGCTCGTCGGCAACACCGCCCGGGACAACGGCGACGCCGGTGTCTTCGTCTCCAACACGGTCGACAGCGAGGAGGGCGCCCGCGACAGCGGGAACACCCTCATCGCCGGCAACCGGCTGAGCGGCAACCGGATCGGCGTCACCGTACGACGGCTGCGGAACCTGACCGTCGCCCGCAACGACGCGACCGGCAACTGCGCCGCCGTGTTCGTCGTCGGCGACGAGAACAAGCCGCGGGTCGGCGCCCTGACCCTGCGCCAGAACCACATCCACGCCAACAACAAGTCCTGCCCCAAGACCGCGCGCCTGCCCTTCCTCCAGGGCTCGGGCATCGTCCTCACCGGCGCCGAGGACTCCCTCGTGACACGCAACCGCATCGAGGACAACGTGGGCACGTCCCCGCTGTCCGGCGGCATCGTGCTGTTCAAGAGCTTCGTGGGCGCCCTCAACGAGCGCAACGAGGTCCGCGACAACGTCCTGCTGCGCAACGGCCCGGCCGACCTGGCCAACCGTGACACCGGCCAGGGCAACACGTTCCGGGGCAACAGGTGCACGGTCTCCGAGCCCGCCGGAATGTGCTGACCGGCCCC
>NZ_JBEXGN010000040.1:0-30177 GCF_040607345.1 Streptomyces sp. NPDC005302 | reverse complement strand
GGGCCGGCAGATACGACACCACCGGCCGGTGGTGTCGTATCTGCCGGGTGACCAGGATCTCCTCCACGGGTCCCCGGCCGGTCTCGAACGACGCGCGCGGGGGCGGCGAACCGCACTGGAGCCCGGCGCTCCGCCTCCGTTCGAACCCCGCCATCTCCCCCTGGAGACAAGCGGAACGCGGATTCGCCGTTCGGGACACCACAAAGCCCGACCCAGTTCATCTTCCGTTCATCCAGGTTGCTTACGGTCCACCTGCCACTGACGTCCAACAGAAGCCTGGGTAAATGGAACACATCACGCTCCTCCTCGGAATCGTGATCGTTACCGCTCTCGTGTTCGATTTCACGAACGGTTTCCACGACACCGCCAACGCGATGGCCACCACCATCTCGACCGGCGCACTCAAGCCCAAGGTCGCGGTGGCCATGTCCGCCGTGCTGAACCTTGTCGGCGCCTTCCTCTCGGTGGAGGTCGCCAACACGATCTCCAAAGGCCTCGTCGACGAGTCCGGCATCCAGCCCGAAGTGATCTTCGCCGCCCTGGTGGGCGCGATCCTCTGGAACCTGGTGACGTGGCTCATCGGACTGCCGTCCAGCTCTTCGCACGCCCTCATGGGTGGCCTGGTCGGCGCCACCATCGCCTCGGCCGGCACCGGCGCGGTGCACGGGGACGTCCTGGTCGGCAAGGTGCTCATACCCGCCGTCGCGGCCCCGATCGTGGCCGGTCTGGCCGCGATGCTGGCTACCCGGCTGTCGTACAAGCTCAGCAGGAACGCCGGTGGCAAGGCCACCGAGAAGGGGTACCGCGCCGGCCAGATAGCCTCCGCGGGCCTGGTCTCGCTGGCCCACGGCACCAACGACGCGCAGAAGACGATGGGCATCATCACCCTGGCCCTGGTCGCCGGTGGCGCCGTCGCTCCCGACTCCGACCCGCCGGTCTGGGTCATCCTCTCCGCCGGTCTCGCGATCGCGCTCGGCACCTACCTGGGCGGCTGGCGCATCATCCGCACCATGGGCAAGGGCCTGACCGACCTCCAGCCGCAGCAGGGCTTCGCCGCCCAGACCAGCGCCGCGACGGTCATCCTCGCCTCCGCGCACATCGGCTTCTCCCTCTCCACCACCCACGCGGTCTCCGGTTCCGTGATGGGTGCGGGCCTCGGCCGCAAGGGCGGCGTGGTCCGCTGGTCCACCGCCACCCGGATGTTCGTCGCCTGGGCGCTCACCCTGCCCGCCGCCGCCCTGGTCGGCGCGCTCGCCGAGTGGGTCACCGGCTTCGGCGCCTGGGGCACCACGCTCGTCGCCGTCTTCCTGGTCGCCTCCAGCTTCGCGATCTGGCGCCGCTCGCGCCGCGAGGTCATCGACCACACCAACGTGAACGCCGACGAGCCGGCCGGCGTGGTCACCACGGCCATCGCCGCCGTCACCCCGCCCCCGGCCGGCACCGTGGCCGAGGACCTCACGGCCACCATCCCCGCACCCGCCGAGCCCACGGCGAACCCGTCGGCGCCGTCGCGCGTGGCCTGAGAACCGAAGGAAGAAACAGCATGCACATCGACTGGTCAGCCCTCGGGTCCGTCTTCGGGGTCAGTCTCGGAGCCACCGTCGTCCTCGTCGGCCTCTTCACCCTCGGCGTCGCCGGCCTCTCCAAGAAGGAGTCGGCCCAGGGCGGTTCCGCCGTCGCGGCGGCCACCGGCGCCTACGTCTGCTTCGCGGCCTGCGCCGCGGCGGTGGCGTACGGCATCTCTCTCATCATGAGCAAGTAACCCGGCACGAACGGCCCCGAACGGGCCGTTCCCGGGCAGCACTTCACCTGGGGTGCGGGACGGATCTCCGTCCCGCACCCCTTTGCTGTGTGGGGCTTCGCACACTCTCCCTCCGCAGGTCAACAGCAAGTTGACGGCCGTTCTCACCCCGTGGTGGACTGCCGGAGCCAAGTACGGCGGCATGAGAGGAAGCCGGTGCGAATCCGGCGCGGTCCCGCCACTGTCATCGGGGAGGAAACTCCCCGGGAGCCAGGAACTCTCGCCGCCGGTCTCGTCGAACCAGGGCGTGGACACCCTGAGTGAGGACATATCGCCATGCGCGGCTGCCCGTTGCCGGTTCCGTCGTCCCTGAGAGTTCCGCCGCACCGCACGGCGGGCTGACCCCGTGCGGGCCGATCGCGTCTTCGCGTACGGCGCCGCCGCCGGCCTCCTCGGCGACCTGCTGCTCGGCGATCCCCGCCGGGCCCATCCGGTCGCCGCGTTCGGGCGGGCGGCCGGGGCCGTCGAGCGGACCCTGTGGCGTGACCACCGCGGGTGGGGCGCGCTGCACACAGCCGTGTGCGTGGGCGGGGCCACCGGCCTCGCCGCGCTCGCCGGCCGTTCCCTGCGTTCCTCGGGCGCCGCGTCCGTCGCCCTGACCGCCGCCGCCACCTGGGCCGTCGTCGGGGGGACCTCACTCGGCCGAGAGGCACGGGCGATCGGCGGCGCGCTCGCGGCCGGGGACCTCGACGTCGCCCGGGAGCGGCTGCCGCATCTGTGCGGGCGCGACCCGCAGGCGCTGGACGCCGACGGTGTCGCGCGGGCCGTCGTCGAGTCCGTCGCCGAGAACACCTCCGACGCGGTGGTCGGCGCGCTGGTCTGGGGTGCCGCCGCCGGCGTACCCGGACTGGTCGCCTTCCGCGCCGTCAACACGCTCGACGCGATGGTCGGGCACAAGTCCCCCAAGTACCGCCGCTACGGCTGGGCTTCGGCACGGCTCGACGACGTCGCCGGCTGGCCCGGAGCCCGGCTGACCGCCGTCCTCGCCACCGTGGCCGGACCCGACCCGCGGGGCGCCGTCCGCGCCTGGCGAGGCGACGCGCGCAGACATCCGAGCCCCAACGCCGGTCCGGTGGAGGCCTCCTTCGCCGGCGCGCTCGGTGTGCGGCTCGGCGGAACCCTCTCGTACGGGGGCCGGGTCGAGCACCGGCCCGTGCTCAACGACACCGGGCGCCCCGTCCGGGTCGCCGACATCGAACGGGCCGTACGGCTCTCCCGTCGCGTCGGCTGGCTGGCCCTCGGCGTGAGTGCCGCCGCACGCGTACTGCTGACCAGGAAGGGACGTACGGCATGAGCGGCGGACTGCTGATCGCCGGGACCACCTCCGACGCGGGCAAGAGCGTCGTGACCGCCGGGATCTGCCGGTGGCTGGTACGCCAGGGCGTGAAGGTCGCCCCGTTCAAGGCGCAGAACATGTCCCTGAACTCGTTCGTCACGCGGGAGGGCGCCGAGATCGGCCGGGCACAGGCCATGCAGGCCCAGGCCGCCCGCGTGGAGCCGACGGCGCTGATGAACCCCGTGCTGCTCAAGCCGGGCAGCGACCGCAGCAGCCAGGTCGTGCTGATGGGCAGGCCGGTGGGCGAGATGAGCGCCCGCGGGTTCTTCGGCGAGCCGGGAGGCGCGCTGTCGGCCGGCGCCTCCTCCGGAGGTTCCCCGCACGGGGGCCACCGGGAAGCACTGCTCGGCACCGTTCTCGACTGTCTCGCCCAGTTGCGGGGCACGTATGACGCGGTGATCTGTGAGGGGGCCGGCAGTCCGGCGGAGATCAATCTGCGGCGCACCGACATCGTGAACATGGGGGTCGCGCGGAACGCGGGGCTGCCCGTGCTCGTCGTCGGCGACATCGACCGGGGCGGGGTGTTCGCCTCGTTCTTCGGAACGGTCGCCCTGCTGTCGCCCGAGGACCAGGCGCTCGTCGCCGGGTTCCTCGTCAACAAGTTCCGCGGCGACGTCGCACTGCTGGAGCCCGGGCTCGACATGCTGCACGGTCTCACCGGGCGCCGCACCTACGGTGTGCTGCCCTTCCAGCACGGGCTGGGGATCGACGAGGAGGACGGGCTGCGGGTCTCGCTGCGCGGCACGGTCCGCGAATCGGCCGTCTCCTCCCCCCTGGGAGCGGACATCCTGCGGGTCGCCGTGTGCGCGGTCCCGCTGATGTCGAACTTCACCGACGTGGACGCGCTGGCCGCCGAACCGGGCGTCGTCGTCCGGTTCGTGGACCGGGCGGAGGAACTGGCCGACGCGGACCTGGTCGTCGTGCCGGGGACCCGGGGCACCGTGAAGGCATTGGCGTGGCTGCGTGAGCGGGGCCTCGCCGACGCGATCGCCCGCCGGGCCGCCGAGGGGCGCCCGGTGCTGGGGATCTGCGGCGGCTTCCAGCTCCTCGGGGAACACATCGACGACGAGGTCGAGTCGCGGGCCGGCCAGGTCGACGGGCTCGGACTCCTCCCCGTCCGCGTGCGGTTCGCGCGGGAGAAGACCTTGACCCGGCCGGTCGGCGAGGCGCTCGGCGAGCCCGTCGAGGGGTACGAGATCCATCACGGTGTCGCCGAAGTGACCGGCGGTGAGCCCTTCTTGGACGGGTGCCGGGTCGGCGCCGTCTGGGGCACGCACTGGCACGGCTCCCTGGAGTCGGACGGTTTCCGCCGGGCCTTCCTGCGCGCGGTGGCCGGCGCCGCGGGCCGCCGCTTCGTGCCGGCGGCCGACACGTCGTTCGCGGCGCTGCGCGAGGAGCAGCTGGACCGGCTCGGCGACCTGATCGAGGAACACGCGGACACGGACGCGCTCTGGCGGCTCATCGAGTCGGGCGCGCCGCAAGGACTGCCTTTCATTCCACCGGGAGCGCCCGCATGAGCACAGTGTTGTTGTTGTCGACCGCCGACACGGATCTGCTGGCGGCCCGCGCCTCCGGCGCCGCCTACCGGATCGGCAATCCGACCCGGGTGGACGTCACGGACGAACTCCCCGCGCTCGTCGAGGGCGCCGACCTCGTCGTCGTACGGCTGCTGGGCGGCAAGCGGGCCTGGGAGGACGGGCTGGCCTTCCTGAAGGCGTCCGGCGTCCCGACCGTGCTGCTGGGCGGCGAGTCCGTCCCGGACGCCGAGCTGATGGCCGAGTCGTCGGTCCCGGCCGGGGTCGTCGCGGAGGCGCTGCGCTATCTCGTCGAGGGCGGCCCGGCCAACCTCGCCGAGCTGGCCCGGTTCCTCTCCGACACCGTGCTGCTGACGGGCGAGGGGTTCGAGGAGCCGCACAGGACCGCGGAGTTCGGGGTCCACGGCGAGCGCGCGTTCGTCGAGGGCCGGCCGACCGTCGGCGTGCTGTTCTACCGGGCGCACGAGCTGTCCGGGAACACGGCGTTCGTCGACACCCTGTGCGACGCGATCGAGGCGCGCGGCGCCAACGCCCTGGCCGTGTACTGCGGTTCGCTGCGCGACGCGGACGCGGGCCTGTACGAGATCCTCGGCCGGGCCGACGCGCTCGTCGCCACCGTCCTCGCGGCGGGCGGCACCCACGCCTCGCAGGCGTCCGCGGGCGGCGACGAGGAGGCCTGGGACATCGGGGCGCTCGCCGACCTCGACATCCCCGTCCTGCAGGGGCTCTGCCTGACCTCGTCGAGGAGCGCCTGGGACGCGTCCGACGCCGCGCTGTCCCCCATGGACGCGGCGATGCAGGTCGCGATCCCGGAGTTCGACGGCCGTCTGATCACCGTGCCGTTCTCCTTCAAGGAGCCGGGTCCGGACGACGTCCCGGTGTACGTCGCCGACCCCGAGCGGGCCGCGCGCGTCGCCGGGATCGCCCTGCGGCACGCCCTGTTGAAGCACAAGCCGAACGCGGAGAAGAAGCTCGGCATCGTCTTCACCGCCTACCCGACCAAGCACTCGCGGGTCGGCAACGCGGTCGGTCTCGACACCCCCGCCTCCGCCGTGCGGGTGCTCGACGCGCTCCGGGACGCGGGCTACGCCCTGACCGAATACCCGGACAACGGCGACGAGTTGATCCACCGGCTCATCGCGGCCGGCGGCCACGACGTGGAGTGGCTGACCGAGGACCAGCTCGCCGCCGCCCCGGCGCGCGTGCCGCTGGCGGACTACCGGGCCTGGTTCGACACGCTCGACCCGGATCTGCGCGCCGGCATGCTGGAGGCCTGGGGCGAACCGCCGGGCTCGCTCTACATCGACGGTGACGACATCGTGCTGGCGTGCCTGGAGTTCGGGAACGTCGTCGTGATGATCCAGCCGCCGCGCGGCTTCGGCGAGAACCCGATCGCGATCTATCACGACCCGGACATGCCGCCCTCCCACCACTACATGGCGGCCTACCGCTGGCTGGAGAACAGTTTCGGCGCGGACGCCGTCGTGCACATGGGCAAGCACGGCACGATGGAGTGGCTGCCGGGCAAGGGGCTCGGGCTCAGCGGTGGCTGCGCGCCCGACGCCGTCCTCGGTGAACTCCCCCTGGTGTACCCGTTCATCGTCAACGACCCGGGCGAGGGCACGCAGGCCAAGCGGCGCGGGCACGCGACCGTCGTCGACCACCTCGTGCCGCCGATGGCCCGCGCGGACACCTACGGGGACCTCGCCAAGCTGGAACAGCTCCTCGACGAGTACGCGCTGGTGTCCGACCTGGACCCGACGAAGGCCCCGGCGGTCCGCGCGCAGATCTGGACCCTGGTCAAGGCCGCCGAACTCCATCACGACCTGCACGTCGACGACCAGCCGGACGACGGTGACTTCGACGCGTTCGTGATGCACATCGACGGCTATCTGTGCGAGATCAAGGACGTGCAGATCCGCGACGGCCTGCACATCCTGGGCGGCGGCCCGGAGGCGGAACCGCGGGTGAACCTGGTGCTGGCCGTGCTGCGCGCCTCGCAGGTGTGGGGCGGCGCGGCGAACGCGCTGCCCGGTCTGCGCGCCGCTCTCGCCGAGCACTTCGGCCTGGTGGAGAAGGAGTTGCTGGCCGAGCCGGGGGCCCCGGTGAAGGTGCCGGCCGAGCTGAGCGATCTCGTGGAGGGCCCCTCCCGTACGGCGGCCGACGCGATCGACCTGCTGGAGCAGCTGTGCCGGCGGGCGGCGCTGGGCATGGAGGAGCGCGGCTGGGACACGGCCGCCGTCCCGGCCCTCGCACGCGAGGTGCTGGGCGCCGAACTCCCGGACGCCGTGGCCGTGCTGGAGTTCGCGTGCCGCGAGGTCGTGCCGCGGCTCGCCCGGACGACGGACGAGATCGGGCACATCCTCAAGGCGCTGAACGGCGGCTACGTCCCCGCGGGTCCGTCGGGTTCGCCGACGCGCGGACTCGTCAACGTGCTGCCGACCGGCCGGAACTTCTACTCCGTCGATCCCAAGGCCATCCCGTCCCGGCTGAGTTGGGAGGTCGGCCAGTCCCTCGCGGACTCGCTGGTGCAGCGCTACCTCCAGGACACCGGTGACTACCCGACGTCCGTCGGGCTGACGGTCTGGGGCACGTCCGCCATGCGCACGCAGGGCGACGACATCGCGGAGATCCTCGCGCTGCTGGGCTGCCGCCCGGTGTGGGACGACGCCTCGCGGCGCGTCACCGGCTTCGAGGTCGTCCCGCTCGACGAGCTGGGACGCCCCCGCATCGACGTCACGGTCCGTATCTCGGGCTTCTTCCGGGACGCGTTCCCGCACGTGGTCGGGCTTATCGACGACGCGGTGCGCACGGTCGCCGAACTGGACGAGCCCGCCGACCGCAACTACGTGCGCCGGCACGCCGACGAGGACACCGCCGAGCACGGTGACCGGCGGCGCGCGACCGCCCGTATCTTCGGTTCGAAGCCGGGAGCGTACGGCGCCGGACTGCTGCCTCTGATCGACGCCCGCAACTGGCGCTCGGACGCGGACCTCGCCGAGGTGTACGCGGTGTGGGGCGGTTACGCCTACGGGCGCGGGCTCGACGGACGCGCGGCGCGCGGCGACATGGAGACCGCGTTCAAGCGCATCGCGGTCGCGGCGAAGAACGTCGACACCCGCGAGCACGACCTCGTCGACGCCGACGACTACTTCCAGTACCACGGCGGCATGGTCGCGATGGTGCGCCATCTGACGGGCTCCAGCCCGGAGGCGTACGTCGGCGACTCGGCCGTGCCCGACCAGGTGAAGACGCGCACCCTCGGCGAGGAGACGCACCGTGTCTTCCGCGCCCGGGTGGTCAACCCGCGCTGGATGGCCGCGATGCGGCGGCACGGCTACAAGGGCGCCTTCGAGATGGCGGCGACGGTCGACTACCTCTTCGGGTACGACGCGACGGCCGGTGTCGTGGACGACTGGATGTACGAGAAGCTCAGCGCGGAGTACGTCTTCGACGCGGAGAACCGGGACTTCATGAAGCAGTCCAACCCGTGGGCGCTGCGCGGTATCACCGAGCGGCTCCTCGAAGCGGCCGACCGCGGTCTGTGGGCCGAGCCGGACGCGGACACGCTGGAGCGGCTGCGCACCACCTATCTGGAGCTCGAAGGCGACTTGGAGGGCGACGACCAGTGAGTACTCCGTTCCCGTTCACGGCGGTGGTCGGCCAGGACGACCTGCGGCTCGCGCTGCTGCTGAACGCCGTGTCCCCGGCCGTGGGCGGCGTGCTCGTCCGCGGCGAGAAGGGCACCGCCAAGTCGACGGCCGTACGGGCCCTTTCGGCGCTGCTGCCGGCCGTCGACGTGGTCACCGGCTGCCGTTTCTCCTGCGATCCGGGGGCCCCGGACCCGGCGTGCCCCGACGGGCCGCACGAGGTGGAGGCGTCCACGACCCGTCCGGCCCGGATGGTCGAACTGCCCGTCGGCGCCTCCGAGGACCGGCTGGTCGGCGCCCTGGACATCGAGCGGGCGCTCTCCGAGGGCGTCAAGGCCTTCGAGCCGGGCCTGCTCGCCGACGCGCACCGCGGCATCCTCTACGTCGACGAGGTCAACCTGCTCCACGACCATCTGGTCGACCTGCTGCTGGACGCGGCCGCGATGGGCGCCTCCTACGTCGAGCGCGAGGGCGTGTCCGTACGGCATGCGGCGCGGTTCCTGCTCGTCGGGACGATGAACCCCGAAGAGGGCGAGCTGCGGCCGCAGTTGCTGGACCGGTTCGGGCTGACCGTGGAGGTCGCCGCGTCGCGGGAGCCCGACCAGCGGGTCGAGGTCGTGCGCCGCAGGCTCGCCCACGACGACGACCCGGCGGCGTTCGTGGCGCGCTGGGCGGACGAGGAGGCGGAGGTGCGGGCCCGGATCGTGGCGGCCCGCGCGCTGCTGCCGTCCGTGCGGCTCGGGGACGGCGCGCTGCGGCAGATCGCGGCGACCTGCGCGGCCTTCGAGGTGGACGGCATGCGCGCCGACATCGTGATGGCGCGGACGGCGACCGCGCTCGCCGCGTGGGCGGGGCGCACCGACGTGCTCGCCGAGGACGTCCGGCAGGCGGCCCTGCTGGCCCTGCCGCACCGCAGGCGGCGCAACCCCTTCGACGCGCCGGGACTCGACGAGGACAAACTCGACGAGACGCTGGAGGAGTTCAGCGGTTCGGACGGCGAGGGCGACAACGGCCCCGACGACGACCCTGACCCGGACGGGCCGGGCGGCGGCGGTCAGCCGCCGCAGGAGGGGCCGGACGACGGTTCTCCCGCCGGTGACGTGCCCGCGCAGGGCGAGCCGTCGGAGGACGGGCAGGCCCCGGCCGGTCAGAGCGCGGGCGAGCAGTCGCCGGTGCGGTCGGCCGAACCGTTCCGGACGAAGGTGCTGAGCGTGCCCGGCCTCGGTGAGGGTGCGGCCGGCCGGCGTTCGCGCGCGCGGACCGAGCACGGCCGGACGACCGGTTCGCGGCGTCCCCGGGGGACGCTCACCAAGCTGCACCTGGCGGCGACCGTCCAGGCCGCCGCCCCGCACCAGCTGGCGCGCGGACGGTCGGGACGGGGTCTCGTCGTGCGGCGGGACGATCTGCGGCAGGCGACGCGGGAGGGCCGTGAGGGCAACCTCGTGCTGTTCGTCGTGGACGCCTCCGGTTCCATGGCCGCGCGGCAGCGGATGAGCGCCGTCAAGGGCGCGGTGCTGTCGCTGCTGCTCGACGCCTACCAGCGGCGGGACAAGGTGGGGCTCGTGACGTTCCGCGGGTCGGCCGCCGAGGTCGCGCTGCCGCCCACGTCGTCGGTGGACGCGGCGGCGGTCCGGCTGGAGTCGCTGCCGACGGGCGGCCGCACGCCGCTGTCCGCCGGGCTGCTGCGGGCGCACGAGGTGCTGCGCGTCGAGCGGCTGCGGGACTCCGCGCGGCGGCCGCTGGTCGTCCTGGTGACCGACGGGCGCGCCACGGGCGGGCCCGAGCCGGTCGCGACGGCCGGGCGCGCGGCGCGGCTGTTCGCGGCCGACGGGGTCGCGTCGGTGGTCGTCGACTGCGAGTCGGGGCCGGTGCGGCTCGGGCTCGCGGGACAGCTCGCGGGTGAACTGGGCGGAACGGCGGTGACGTTGGACGCGCTGCGGGCCGACTCCCTCGCCGGACTCGTCCGGGACGTGCAGGGGACTTCGAGGAGGGCCGCGTAGTGCCGCAGGGACAGCCGAGTGTCGTACCGGACGACGGACTGACGACCCGCCAGCGACGGAACCGTCCGCTGGTCGTCGTGCACACGGGCATCGGCAAGGGCAAGTCGACGGCCGCGTTCGGGCTCGCGCTGCGCGCCTGGAACCAGGGATGGCCCATCGGGGTGTTCCAGTTCGTCAAGTCGGCGAAGTGGAAGGTCGGCGAGGAGAACGCGCTGCGCGTGCTCGGGGCCTCCGGCGAGGGCGGCACCGTCGACTGGCACAAGATGGGCGAGGGCTGGTCCTGGGTCCAGCGCGACGCGCAGATGGACAACGAGGAGAAGGCCCGCGAGGGCTGGGAGCAGGTCAAGCGGGACCTCGCCGCGGAGACGTACAAGCTGTACGTGCTCGACGAGTTCGCGTACCCCATGCACTGGGGATGGGTGGACACCGACGAGGTGGTGGAGGTGCTGCGGGACCGGCCCGGCACCCAGCACGTCGTCGTCACCGGCCGCAACGCCCCCGAGAAGCTCGTCGGGATCGCCGACCTCGTGACGGACATGTCCAAGGTCAAGCACCCGATGGACGCGGGCCAGAAGGGCCAGAGGGGCATCGAGTGGTGATGTCCTCCGTCCCCCGGCTGGTCGTCGCCGCGCCCTCTTCGGGCAGCGGCAAGACCACCGTGGCCACCGGGCTGATGGCGGCCTTCGCCGCGCGGGGGCTCGCCGTGTCCCCGCACAAGGTGGGGCCCGACTACATCGATCCCGGCTACCACGCGCTCGCCACCGGGCGCGTGGGACGGAACCTGGACTCCTACCTGTGCGGCACCGAGCTGATCGGGCCGCTGTTCGCGCACGGCGCGCGCGGCTGCGACCTCGCGGTCGTCGAGGGCGTGATGGGCCTCTACGACGGCGCCGCCGGGGAGGGCGAACTCGCGTCCACGGCGCAGGTGGCGAAGCTGCTGCGCGCGCCCGTGGTGCTGGTCGTCGACGCCTCCTCGCAGTCGCGGTCGGTGGCCGCGCTGGTGCACGGCTTCGCCTCCTGGGACCCCGGGGTGCGGGTCGCCGGGGTGATCCTCAACAAGGTGGGCTCGGACCGGCACGAGGCCATGCTCCGCGAGGCGCTGGACGCCTCCGGAGTGCCGGTTCTCGGCGCCCTGCGGCGCGCCCCGCAGGTCGGCACCCCGTCGCGGCACCTGGGGCTCGTGCCGGTCGCCGAGCGGCGCGCGGAGGCGGTCGAGGCGGTCGCCGCGATGGCCGCGCAGGTGCGCGCCGGGTGCGACCTGGACGCGCTGTTCGCGCTGGCACGCGGCGCGGGCGAGCTGCCGGGCGTCGCGTGGGACGCGGCCGGGGCGGTCCGCCCGTCGGCCCCGGCGGAGCACACCGCGACGGCCGGGCGCGCTCCGACGACGGACGGGACGGCCCCCTCGACGGCGCCGGGAACTCCGTCCGGGACGAGGCGCGTCGCCGTCGCGGGGGGTCCCGCCTTCACCTTCTCCTACGCCGAGCACGCCGAACTGCTCACCGCGGCCGGGGCCGAGGTCGTCGTCTTCGACCCGCTCCGGGACGAACGGCTCCCCGAAGGAACGGGCGGACTGGTCATCGGCGGCGGCTTCCCCGAGGTGTACGCGCCCGAGCTGTCCGCCAACGAGCCGCTGCGCAAAGCGGTGGCCGAGCTGGCGTTCGCCGGAGCACCGGTCGCGGCCGAGTGCGCCGGGCTGCTCTACCTGGCGCGGGAGCTCGACGGCCGGCCCATGTGCGGGGTGATCGACGCCACGGCCCGGATGGACGAGCGGCTCACCCTCGGCTACCGGGACGCGGTGGCCGTCGGCGACAGTGTGCTCGCCGTGGCCGGTAGGCGGATGCGCGGCCACGAGTTCCACCGGACCGTCGTCGAGCCCGGCGCCGGTCCGGCCCCCGCCTGGGGGGTGCGCGCCCCCGAGCGGCGCGTCGAAGGTTTCGTGCAGCGCGGTGTGCACGCGAGTTATCTGCACACGCACTGGGCGTCCGAGCCCGGTGTGGCCCGTCGGTTCGTGGAGAGGTGCCTGACGTCATGAGCAGCAAGCTGATCGGAGTCGGGGTCGGCCCCGGCGACCCCGAGCTGGTGACCGTCAAGGGCGTCAACGCGCTCCGGGCCGCGGAGGTCGTCGTCGTCCCCGTGATGGACACCGGCGAGCGGGGGCGCGCCGAGGCGACCGTCCTGCACTACGTGCCCGAGGAGAAGGTCCTGCGGGTGGTCTTCGCGCTCAACGAGCGCAGCGACCACGCGCGGCGCGAGGCGGCCTGGGACGCGGCGGGCGCGCGGGTCGCGGACCTCCTGGCCCGGCACTCCACGGTCGCCTTCGCGACCATCGGGGACCCCAACGTGTACTCGACGTTCACCTATCTCGCCCACACCATCGGCGAGCTGGTCCCCGGCACGGTCGTGGAGAGCGTTCCCGGCATCACCGCCATGCAGGACCTCGCGGCCCGCTCGGGCGCCGTACTCACCGAGGGCACCGAGCCGCTCACGCTCGTCCCGGTGACGGCGGGCGCGGCGGTGCTGAAGGACGCGCTGAACGGGCCGGGCACGGTCGTCGCGTACAAGTTCGGGCGGCAGGCCCGGGAGGTCGCCGAGGCGCTGCGGGACAGCGGGCGGATCGACGACGCGGTCTGGGGGTCGGCGCTCGGTCTGGAGGGCGAGTCGATCCGGCGGGCCGACGACCTCGAGGGCGAGCCGCTGCCGTACCTCTCGACGCTCATCGCGCCCGCGCCGCGCGACGGGAAACGCGGCGGGAAACTGTGAACCGCACCCCGCCGGCACGTCCGGCGGGCGGCGCGGGCTCAGCTCGCGAGGCCCACCACCAGCCAGATGAAGCCCACTCCCGCGACCGTGAACAGCAGCGTCGAGCGGGCCGGGTGGTCGTGGTGCGCCTCGGGGAGGATCTCGGCGGCCGCGAGGTAGAGGAGCACGCCGCCGAAGAGCCCGAGATAGCCGCCGAGCAGCCCCTCGGGGATGGTGAACAGAAGCGTGGAGGCGGCGCCGACCACCGGGGCCGCCGCGTCCGCGAACAGCATGAACAGGGCCTTGCGGCGGGCGTTCCCGTACAGGCTGGTGATCGTGTAGGTGTTGAAGCCGTCGGCGAAGTCGTGGGCGACGACGGCGAGGGCGACCGCGAGGGCCATGCCTCCGCCGACCTGGAAGGCCGCTCCGATCGCGACGCCGTCCATCGCGCTGTGCCCGACCATGGCGGCCGCCGCCGTCAGACCCACCTCGGGCGCGCGTCCGTCGTGCTCGTCGCCACCGTGCGCGGCCTGCCGGTGGGCGAGCAGCCGTTCGACCAGATGGGCCAGCAGGAAGCCGGCCACGAACAGCAGCAGCGCGGCCGGTACGCCGAACACCTCCCGGCCCGCCGTGGCGAGCGCCTCGGGCAGCAGGTCGAGGCCGACCACGCCGAGCATCAGGCCGCCGGCCAGTCCGAGGACCAGATGACGACGGTCGGTCACCCGCTGTGCCGTCCAGCCGCCGGCCAGCGTCATCAGGAACGCGCCGAGCGCGACGAGGACCGCCATAGGCCCTTGCTATCCGATCAACCCCCGTTCGCGCACCTTCGGCGACGGCCCCGTGCCCACTGATGTGCCACATCACCCCAGTTTTTCCGTAGGAGAGGACCGATTCCCATGGCCGATGCCCCCACCGGCAAAGTGACCTTCGTCGGTGCCGGCCCCGGCGCCGCCGACCTGCTGACCTTCCGCGCCGCGCGCGCCATCGCCGAGGCCGACGTGGTGATCTGGGCGGCCAGCCTGGTGCAGGCCGAGGTCCTCGACCACGCGCGCGAGGGCGCCGAGATCCTCGACTCGGCGACGATGTCGCTGGAGGACGTCGTCGCCGTGTACGAGCGGGCCCGTGAGCAGGGTCTGCGGGTGGCGCGGATCCACTCCGGCGACCCGGCGCTGTGGGGCGGTACGCAGGAGCAGATGGACCGGTGCGCGGCCCTCGGCATCGCGACCGAGATCGTGCCGGGTGTCTCGTCCTTCTCGGCGGTGGCGGCGCTCGCCGGACGCGAGCTGACGATCCCCGAGGTCGCCCAGTCGGTGATCCTCACCCGGCTCGGCGGCGGCAAGACGCCGATGCCGCCCGGCGAGGAGGTCCGGGAGTTCGCCAAGCACGGCACGACGATGGCGCTGTTCCTGTCGGCGGCCCGCAGCGGCCAGCTCGTACGGGAGCTGCTGGAGGGCGGCTATCCGACGTCCACGCCGGTCGTCGTCGCCCATCAGGCGACCTGGCCGGAGGAGCTGATCGTGACGTGCACGATCGGCACGCTGGAGGAGACCGTCAAGGAGCACAAGCTCTGGAAGCACACCCTCTTCCTGGTCGGTCCGGCGCTGGACGCGAGCGGCACCCGCTCGCACCTGTACCACCCCGGCCACTTCCACGGGTTCCGCAAGGCCGACCCGCAGGCGCGCGCGGAGCTGCGCGCGGCACGCCGGGGCGCCGTGCAGGGGCCCGCGTCGTGAGCGTGGAGGTGGTCGGCGCGGAGGACGGAGCCGTGCGTGCCGCGTCGGCGGACCGCTCCGAGGTGATCACCGTGGTCGGTACCGGCACGGGCGCGCCGCTTTCCGAGGAGGCGCGGGCGGCGCTCGCCGGGGCCGGTCTTGTCGTGGGCGGCCGGCGGCATCTGGCGGCCGCCCCTCTCCCGGCGCGGACCGGGCGGATCGTGCTCGGCCCGCTGGCACCGGCGCTCGACGCCATCGAGCGGTACACGGAGGCCGGGGCGCCGGACGGGCCGGTCGTGGTGCTCGCCTCGGGCGACCCCGGGTTCTTCGGGATCGTCCGGGCGCTGGCCGAACGGTTCGGGGCCGGGCGGCTGGACGTGCGGCCCGGTGTCTCCTCGGTGGCGACCGCCTTCGCGCGGGCCGGGCTGCCCTGGGACGACGCGGTTATCGTCAGCGCACACGGCCGCGACCTGCGTACGGCCGTCCAGGTCTGCCGGTCGCAGCCGAAGGTGGGCGTGCTGACCGGCCCCGCGGCCGGGCCCGCCGAACTGGGCGCCGCCCTCGTCCACCGCGGCGCCGACCGCGTCCTGGTCGTGGCGAGCGCGCTCGGCGACCCGGAGCACGAGCGCGTCGAGCGGGTCACACCCGCCGAGGCGGCCGCCCGCGACTGGGGTGCGGCGGTCAGTGTCGTCCTCTGTCTGGACCCCGCCCGCGCCCTCGCCGCGGTGCGGACCGTCGCCGGTCCGCCGGCCGGGCCCGCCCGATGGGCCCTGGAGGAGGACGAGTTCGCCCACCGCGACTCGATGATCAGCAAGTTCGAGGTCCGCGCGCTGGCCCTGGCCCGGATCGGACCGCGGCTCGGCGAGCTGGTCTGGGACGTCGGCGCGGGCTCCGGCTCCGTGGCCGTCGAGTGCGCGCGGTTCGGCGCGGCCGTGACCGCGGTCGAGAAGACCCTGGACGGCTGCGACCGCATCCGCGCCAACGCCGCCGCGCACGGTGTCGACGTGCACGTCGTGCACGGGTCCGCGCCGACCGTGCTGTCCGATCTCGACGATCCGGACGCGGTCTTCATCGGTGGTGGCGGACGTGAACTGCCCGCCATCGTCACGGCGTCGGCACGCCGGGCGCGGCGCGCCGTCGTCGTCGCGATGGCCTCGCTCGACCGGGTGCCGGCCGCCCGCGACGCCCTGGCCGCGGCCGGGTTCGACTGCGACGGCGTGCTGCTCCAGTCGTCGCGGCTCGCCCCGCTGCCGGGTGGCGTGTCCCGGCTCGCGGCGACCAATCCCGTCTTCGTGCTGTGGGGCGTCCGGCCCCCGGCCCGTACCGAAGGAGTTCCTCAGTGATCGGCCTGATCTCCGCCACGGCGGCGGGCGCGGCGGCCCGCGACCGGCTGGCCGCGGCATGGCCCGCGCGCACCCGGGTGTACGACGGGACCGTGGCGGACGCCGTACGGCGGGCCTTCGCCGAGTGCGACCAGCTCGTGTGCTTCCTCGCCACCGGCGCGGTCGTACGGCTCGTCGCGCCGCTGCTCGCGGACAAGACGTCCGACCCCGGGGTGGTGTGCGTGGACGAGGCGGGCCGCTTCGCCGTGTCACTGGTCGGGGGCCACACCGGCGGGGCCAACGAACTGGCCCGGGAGATCGGTGAGTTGCTGGGCGCGGAGCCGGTGGTGACGACAGCGACCGACGCGGTCGGCATGCCCGGCCTGGACACGCTCGGCCTGCCCGTGGAGGGTGACGTCGCCGGGGTCTCGCGGGCCGTGCTCGACGGCGAACCGGTGGTGCTGGACACGGAGACGGTCTGGCCGCTGCCCGCGCTGCCGCCGAACGTCGGGTCCCCCGCCCGGGACGGCGCCGCCGTGATCCGCGTCTCCGACCGCGCTCAGGGCCCCGCCGCGCGCGAGGTGGTCCTGCGCCCGCCGTCCCTCGTCGTCGGGGTCGGCGCCTCGCGGGGCGCGCCCGTGGACGAGGTCCTCGGGCTCGTCGAGGAGGCATTGGCGGACGCCGGTCTCTGCGTCCGGTCGGTCGCCGAACTCGCCACCGTGGACGCCAAGTCGCGGGAGCCCGGCATCCTCGGGGCCGCCGCCCGGCTCGGCGTGCCCGTCGTCACCCGCACCGCCGGGGAACTGGCGGCCGTCACGGTCCCGAACCCCTCCGACGCGCCGCTCGCCGCGGTGGGCACCCCCTCCGTGGCGGAGGCCGCCGCGCTCGCGGGCGGCGGCGAACTCCTCGTCCCCAAGCGGAAGTCGGTGCGCGCGGACGGCCGGCCCGCGATGGCGACCGTCGCGGTGGTGCGCCGGCCGGTCCGTGGACGGCTCGCCGTCGTGGGCCTCGGCCCCGGAGCCCGCGACCTGCTCACCCCGCGTGCCACAAGGGAGTTGCGCCGGGCGTCGGTGCTCGTCGGACTCGACCAGTACGTCGACCAGATCCGCGATCTGCTGCGGCCCGGCACCCTCGTCCTGGAGTCGGGGCTCGGCGCGGAGGAGGAGCGGGCGCGCACGGCGGTGGCGGAGGCCCGGCGCGGTCGGGCCGTGGCGCTGATCGGCAGCGGCGACGCGGGCGTGTACGCGATGGCGTCGCCCGCGCTGGCCGAGGCGTCCGACGACATCGAGGTGGTCGGGGTGCCGGGGGTGACCGCCGCGCTGGCCGCGGGAGCGATCCTGGGCGCGCCGCTCGGCCACGACCACGTGTCGATCAGCCTGTCCGACCTGCACACCCCGTGGGAGGTCATCGAGCGCCGGGTGCGCGCGGCGGCCGAGGCCGACATCGTGGTGACGTTCTACAACCCGCGCAGCCGGGGCCGGGACTGGCAGTTGCCGAAGGCCCTCGCGATCCTCGCCGAGCACCGGGAGCCGGTGACGCCCGTCGGGGTCGTCCGCAACGCCTCCCGGCCGGACGAGTCGAGCCGGGTGACGACGTTGGGGTCCCTGGATCCGGCGATCGTCGACATGATGACCGTGGTGACCGTGGGCAACACGGCGACCCGTCGGATCGCCGGGCGCATGGTCACGCCGCGCGGTTACCGCTGGCAGGAGGAGCCGGAGTGAACCAGGTGTTCCGCGAGAGCCGGGTCGCGCACCCCGTCGAGTGGGAGTCGTTCCGGCGGCAGCGGTCGCGGCCGGACGCCGACCCCGTGCCTGCACCTGTACCTGTGCCAGTGCGAGTGCCCGTGCCCGTCATCGGGCTGCCCGCCATCGGCAACCTGTCGCGGCTGGGCGGTTCGGCGGTAGCGGCCGCCGCTCCCGACCCCCTGCCGTACCACCCCACCCCCACCCCCCTGGCCGCCGAGGCCTCGACCACCACCGAGGCCACCGCGCCCGTCAAGGAGACATCGTGACCACCCCTGCCCCCGCGCTGCTCATCGCCGGCCACGGCACCCGGGACGAGGCCGGAGCCGAGGCGTTCCGTTCCTTCGTACGGGAGTTGGGCCGTCGCCATCCCGAACTGCCGGTCGCCGGCGGGTTCATCGAGCTGTCGCCGCCTCCGCTGGGCGACGCCGTCGCCGAACTGGTCGAGCGGGGAGTACGCCGGTTCGCCGCCGTCCCGCTCATGCTGGTGTCCGCCGGGCACGCCAAGGGCGACATCCCGGCGGCGCTGAACCGCGAGAAGGAACGGCACCCCGGGATCTCGTACACCTACGGGCGTCCGCTGGGCCCGCACCCCTCGCTGCTCGCGGTCCTGGAGCGACGGCTGGACGAGGCGCTCGGCGGTACGGCCCGCACGCCCGCGGACCGCGCCGACGTGACGGTGCTGCTCGTCGGCCGCGGTTCCACCGACCCGGACGCCAACGCCGAGGTGCACAAGGCGGCCCGGCTGCTGTGGGAGGGCCGCGGATACGCGGGCGTCGAGACGGCGTTCGTGTCGCTGGCGGCCCCGGACGTGCCGTCCGGCCTCGACCGCTGCGTGCGGCTGGGCGCGCGCCGGATCGTGGTGCTGCCCTACTTCCTGTTCACCGGCATCCTCCCGGAGCGCGTGCGGCAGCAGACCGAGGGCTGGGCCGCCGCGCACCCGGACGTCGAGGTGCGCTCGGCCGACGTGATCGGTCCCGAGCCGGAGCTCCTCGACCTGGTCATGGAGCGCTACCGGGAGGCCGTCCAGGGCGACCTGCGGATGAACTGCGACTCCTGCGTCTACCGCATCGCGCTGCCCGGCTTCGAGGACAAGGTGGGGCTCCCCCAGCAACCCCACTTCCACCCGGACGACGACGGCCACCACGACGGACACGGGCACCACCACGGCGGCCACGCACACTCCCATGCGCACTGACGAGGCCGCCGAGGGCGGGCACGATCTGCGCCACCACGGGGACGCCGAGGTGCGCGACGACGGTTCCGCGCTCACCGACCTCGCCGTGAACGTCCGCGCCGACACCCCTCCCCGGTGGCTGCGTGAACGGATCGCCGGGTCGCTGACCGGCCTCGCGGCCTATCCGGACGGCCGCGCCGCACGGGCCGCGGTGGCCGCACGGCACGCGCTGCCGACGGAGCGGGTGCTGCTCACGGCGGGTGCCGCCGAGGCCTTCGTGCTGCTCGCCCGCGCCCTGAAGGTACGGCGGCCGGTCGTCGTGCACCCGCAGTTCACCGAGCCGGAGGCCGCGCTGCGGGACGCCGGACACACGGTCGGCCGTGTCCTGCTGCGCGCGGAGGACGGTTTCCGGCTCGACCCGGCGGCCGTCCCCGAGGACGCCGACCTCGTCGTGATCGGCAACCCCACCAACCCGACGTCGGTGCTGCACCCGGCCGCCGCGGTCGCCGAACTGGCCCGCCCCGGGCGGGTGCTGGTGGTCGACGAGGCGTTCATGGACGCGGTGCCCGGGGAGCGCGAGGCGCTGGCCGGCCGCACCGACGTGCCGGGACTCGTCGTGCTGCGCAGCCTCACGAAGACCTGGGGGCTGGCCGGCCTGCGGATCGGGTACGCGCTCGCCGACCCGGAGACGATCGCCGCGCTGGAGCGTGCCCAGCCGCTCTGGCCGGTGTCCACTCCGGCGCTCGCGGCCGCCGAGGCGTGCATGTCCTCGCAGGCGCTCGCGGAGGCGGCGCACGCTGCGCATCGCATCGCCACGGACCGCGCCCATCTCGTGGCCGGGCTGCGGGAGTTCGGCTGCTCCGACGGGCTGCGGATGGTGGAGCCCGCGGAGGGCCCCTTCGTGCTGATCCGGCTGCCGCGGGCCGCGGGTGTCCGGCGGAGTCTTCGCCGGCTCGGTTTCGCGGTGCGGCGCGGGGACACGTTTCCCGGGCTCGGCGAGGAGTGGCTGCGGATCGCGGTCCGGGACCGTGCGACGGTCAACCGCTTCCTCCAGGCCCTGGACCGGGCGGTGACGGCCGGCGGGGACTGATCCCGGACGGTTCCGCTCCCCGATCGCCGCGGGTGCCCGGTCGGGCCTCTCCGGCGTTCGGGGAGCGGGGGTCCGGGGCCGGGCCCCGTGCGGGAGAGGTCAGCCGCGCCGACGGCGGGAGAGGACGACCGCTCCGCCGCCCGCGGCGAGCAGCGCCAGCGCGCCGCCCGCGATGTACGGCGTCGTCGAGCTGCCGCCGGTCTCGGCGAGCCCGGCCTCCGCCGGAGCACCCTGCGGCTTCACCTCGGTCACCGGCTCGGCGGAGTCCGCGGGCCCGGCGGGCTCGGAGGGCTCCGCCTGCTGGGCGGCCGGCGCCGGGGGCGTCTCGCAGGTGGCCCCGGCCAGCGTCAGGGTGCCCTCGACCTCCGCCACGTTCAGTTTCAACGGGTTGATGGACACCTTGAGTTCGAGCGCCGACGCGGCGGCCGTCCGGGTCGTGGTCTCCGTCTTGGACAGGTCGAGCCGTACCTCGCCGACGCCGGGCACCTTCACCTCCGTCGGACCGCCCGCGGTCAGCGTCACCTTCTTGCCCAGGACGTTGACGGACCCCAGCAGGTTCGCGGTGGCCACGGGCTTCTTGCCCACCTCGCACGTCGCTTTCGAGGAGACCGCCTCCAGCTCGATGAGCGACAGGAGCGGCAGCCCGGGAACATGGACCGCGGCGTGGGCGATGCGGGTGGAGCCCTCGGCCCTGCCGTCCGCGACGGTGGCCTTGGCACTGGCGACGTCCGCGCGCAGCACGCTGAACGGGCGTCCGCGGTCGACGCCGTCCAACTGGGCGGTGAGCGCGGTCTTCTCGGCGCTCCTTGGTGCCTGCACCTCGTTCAGCGAGACCGCGAGCGGGACGTTCACGGTCTTGTTGAGGAGGGAGACGTCGAGTCCGGTACGGAGTACGACGGCGCTCGCGCGACCCTGGTCGGTGGTCGCGTGAGCGGAACCCGCACCGGCCAGCGCGGTGGGACCCGCGGCGAGGACGGTGGCCGCCGCCGTGACGGCGAAACGGCGTGCGGGCATACGGTAGTTGTTGCTGTTCAAGGGTGGGACCCCCATAAGAGAAAGCCTGGGACCCGGAAAGAATTACGCACTGAGAGTGAACAGTCAGCGACCTGGCGTGAGTTCACCCGGACGTGGGTTTCCCGTGCAAGTCTTCGAATCCGACGGCACGACTGTTCCCCGCCGTCACTCGATCAACAGCACTGGACGAATGCGCTGGTTGACACGCCGCACCGCACGCCGGAGCGGCCACGAGAGTGCGTAACGAGCGCGGCGTCCGGATCGTCACGTTCCGTCAACCGCGCCCGTCCGTCGGCCGCATGATCCCGTCAGCCGACGATCCGTCCGTTGAGGACCACCCGCCGCGGAGCCGCCAGGACCCGTACGTCGGCGCGCGGGTCCTCGCCGTAGACCACGAGGTCCGCGGGCGCGCCCTCGTCGAGGCCCGGGCGGCCGAGCCAGCGCCTCGCTCCCCAGGCGGTGGCGGACAGCGCCTCGACGGGCGGGATACCCGCGGTGACGAGCTCCGCGACCTCGGCCGCGACGAGGCCGTGCGGGAGGGTGCCGCCCGCGTCGGTGCCGACGTAGACCGGGATCCCGGCGTCGTAGGCGGCGCGCACCGTGTCGTAGCGGCGTTCGTACAGGCGGCGCATGTGGGCCGACCATGTCGGGAACTTGGACTCGCCGCCGTCCGCGAGCCGCGGGAACGTGGCGATGTTCACGAGGGTGGGCACGATCGCGACGCCGCGCTCGGCGAAGAGCGGGACGGTGTCCTCGGTGAGGCCGGTGGCGTGCTCGATACAGTCGATGCCCGCCTCGACCAGGTCCCGCAGGGAGTCCTCGGCGAAGCAGTGCGCGGTGACGCGGGCGCCGAGCCGGTGGGCCTCGGCGATGGCCGCCTCGACGGCCTCGCGCGGCCAGCACGCGCTCAGGTCGCCGGTGCCGCGGTCGATCCAGTCCCCCACGAGCTTCACCCAGCCGTCGCCGCGCCGGGCCTCGCGCGCGACGTACGCGACGAGGTGCTCGGGCTCGATCTCGTGGGCGTAGTTGCGGATGTAGCGGCGGGTGCGCGCGATGTGCCGGCCGGCCCTGATGATCTTCGGGAGGTCGTCGCGTTCGTCGATCCAGCGGGTGTCGGAGGGCGAACCGGCGTCCCGCACGAGGAGGGTGCCGACGTCGCGGTCGGTCAGCGCCTGCTTCTCGGAGACCTCGTCCGGGACCGGGCCGTGCGCGTCGAGCCCGACGTGGCAGTGCGCGTCGACGAGACCCGGCAGGGCCCAGCCCTCGACGGTGCGGACGTCACGGGCGCCGCCGGGACGCTCGTACGAGATCCGGCCGCCGACGACCCACAGTTCGTCGCGGACGTCGTCCGGTCCGACGAGGACCCGCCCCTTCACGTGCAGCACAGCGTCTTCGCTCATGCACTGCACCTTAGTGAGGCCGCGTCCCGGCGGGACGGCTCGGCCCCCGGGAGCAGCCGCTGCGGCGGGGCGGCTCCCCCTAGGGCGTGTCCGACGGGCCCTTCGTGTCCTCCTCGACGTCGGCCATCGCCGGGTCGAGCAGCCGGGACAGGAAGTGCCGCGTCCGCTCGTGGGCCGGGTTCCCGATGACCTGCGCCGGGGTGCCGTCCTCGACGATCACGCCGCCGTCCATGAAGACGACGCGGTCGGCGACCTCGCGCGCGAACGTCATCTCGTGGGTGACGACCATCATCGTCATGCCCTCGTTCGCGAGCATCCGCATGACGGCGAGCACCTCGCCGACGAGTTCGGGGTCGAGGGCGGAGGTCGGCTCGTCGAAGAGCATCACCTGGGGGCCCATGGCGAGGGCCCGGGCGATGGCGACGCGCTGCTGCTGGCCTCCGGAGAGCGAGGCCGGGTAGGCGTCGGCCTTCGCGGAGAGCCCCACCCGGTCGAGGTTCTCCGCCGCGACACGGGCCGCCTCCGCCTTGCCCCGGCGGAGCACCCGGCGCTGCGGCAGCGTGAGGTTCTCGGTCACCGACAGGTGGGGGAAGAGGTTGAACTGCTGGAAGACCATGCCGATGCGGCGGCGTACGGCGTCGATGTCGACATCGGGGTCGGTGACCTCCGCGCCGCCGACGAACACCTTGCCCCGGGTGGGTTCCTCCAGGAGGTTCACACAGCGCAGCAGGGTCGACTTGCCGGAGCCGGACGGGCCGATGACACAGATGACCTCGCCCTGTCCCACCTCCAGGTCGATGCCGCGCAGGACCTCGTTGTCGCCGAAGGACTTGTGGAGGTCCTCGACCTGGATCTCGGGTGTGCTCACTTGGCCTCCCCGGCCTTGGCCTCGAGGTGCCGGACGACGAATCCGAGCGGCACGGTCACCAGCAGGTAGCACAGGCCGGCGACGAGGATGGGCGTGGAATTGGCCGACGTGCTCGCCAGGTCGCGGCCGAACTTGGAGAGTTCGCGCTCCTCCAGCGTCACGCCGAGGATCAGCACCAGCGAGGAGTCCTTGAAGAGGGTCACGAGCTCGTTGGTGAGCGGCGGGAGGATGATCCGGAACGCCTGCGGGATGATGATCGAGACCATGGCCCGGGCGTGCGAGAAGCCCAGCGAACGGGCCGCCTCCATCTGCCCCTTGGGCACCGCCTGGATACCCGCGCGGAACGTCTCCGCCATGTACGCGGCCCCCACCACACCCAGCGCGATGGCGACCTTGCCGTACGTTCCGCCGGGGATCTCCGTGCCCGGGAACGCGAGGGGTACCGCGACGCCCACGAAGACGAAGATCAGCAGGGTGGGCAGGCCGCGGAAGATCTCGATGTAGATCCCGGCGACCCAGCGGTAGGGGCCCACCGACGACAGCCGCATCAGGGCGATGACCATGCCCAGCACGAGTCCGACGGCGAAGCCGGACACCGTGTAGAGGACGGTGTTCTTCAGCGCCAGCGTGATGACGTCCGGGAACATCTGCTTGACCAGGTCCCACTGGGCGAACTGGTTCTTCAGACGGCCCCAGTCCGCCGTGACCGCGAAGACGGCCACGACGGCGACGAAGACCACGTACTGGGCGCCGCGCGACAGCGAGCGCTTCTGCCGCCTGCTCATGCCCGAGCGGCGGGGCGCGACCTCTGTGTCGGTATCACTCATGAGGCGGAGGGCGAAGCGGAGGCCGCGGCCGCGTCGTACGGGCCGATCCACTTCTCGTACAGCTTCTTGTAGGTCCCGTCGGCCTTCGCGTCCTTGATCGCCTTGTTGATGGCGGCGGTGAGCTTGGTGTTGCCCTTCTTCACCGTGAAGCCGTACTGCTCACCGGTGTTGAGGTTGTCCACCACCTTGAAGGCGTCGGCGTTGGCCTTGTCCTTGAGCCAGCCCTGGACGACCGGGTAGTCGATGACGACGGCCTGGACCTGGCCGGTGCGCAGGCCGTTGAGGACGGCGTCGGAGGACTCGAAGGAGACGGGGTCGAGCCCCTTGCTCTTCGCGTACTCCTCGCCGGTGGTCTGCGCCTGGGCCCCGACCTTCTTGCCCTTGAGGTCCGCGAAGGATCCGATGCCGCTCTTCTTGTCGACCAGGACGGCCTGGGTGGCGTCGAAGTACGGGTCGGAGAAGTCGACGTTCTTCGCCCGCTCGGGCGTGATCGTCATGCCGGCCGCCGCGAGGTCGCACTGCTCGGAGTTGAGGAAGGCGCCCGTCTTGAAGTTCTCGAAGGGGGTGTCGACGATGTCCTGCTTCACGCCGAGGTCCTTGGCGACCAGGTCGATGAGGGACACGTCGAAGCCCTGCACCTTGCCGTCGATCTCCGACTGGAAGGGCGGATACGGGAGGTGGGTGCAGGTCGTGAGCTGACCTGCCTTGACCAGCGGGACCCCGTCGGCGGTGGTGGACTTGCCGCCCCCGCCGCCCGAGGAGCAGCCGGCCACGAGCAGCAGCCCTGCCGTGGCGGTGGTGGCGGCCAGAATGCGGGGCCTGCGTCCGAGGACGGGGTTCACGGGGGACCTCCTGTGGGGGGAGTGAAGGGTTCCGATTATAAGGAGATGTTTGGGTTCCTCAAATCAATCCGATGGCCACTGGGCTGTACGGCCTCAGAACTCGCCGGTCCGAGCGGTGCGGGGGCCGCCGGATACGCTCTGATCGTCGATCCCTGAGAGCGAAGAGAGCACCGCCGTGACCCACCCCTTTCTTGACCTGGCGCCGCTGAGCGCCGCGCACTTCGCGTCGATCGAGGACCGCGTCGCCCGGCTGCTCTCCACCGAGCAGGACGTCGTGATCATGCAGGGCGAGGCGCTGCTGCCCCTGGAAGGCGCCATCCGCGGCACCGCCGGAGCCGGCACCACCGCCCTCAACGTCGTCACCGGGCCGTACGGGCAGACCTTCGGGAACTGGCTGCGGGACTGCGGGGCCACCGTGATCGATCTGGCGGTGCCCTTCCACACCGCGGTCACCGCCGGACAGATCCGTGACGCGTTCGCCGAGCACCCGGAGATCGACTTCGTGTCGCTCGTGCACGCCGAGGCGGCCACCGGGAACACCAACCCGGTCGCGGAGATCGGCGAGGTGGTACGGGAGCACGGCGCGCTCTTCTACCTGGACGCCGTCGCGTCGATCGGCGCGGAGCCGGTGCTGCCGGACGCCTGGGGCGTCGACCTGTGCGTGATCGGGGCGCAGAAGGCGATGGGCGGCCCGGCCGGCGTGTCCGCGGTGTCGGTGAGCGAGCGGGCGTGGGCGCGGATGGCCGCGAACCCCGCCGCGCCGCGGCGTTCCTACCTCTCCCTGCTGGACTGGAAGGAGCGGTGGGTCGACGGGGGCCGCAAGGCGCTGCTGCACGCCCCGGCGCAGCTGGAGATGCTGGCGCTCGAGGCGTGCGTCGAGCGGATCGAGGGTGAGGGTCTCGACGCGGTGATGGCCCGGCACGCCTCGGCCGCCGCGGCGACCCGCGCGGGCGCCGTGGCCCTCGGCGGCGGCCTGGAGCCGTACGTCCACGACGCCTCCGACGCGGCGCCGGTCGCGACGACGCTGCGGGTGCCCGAGGGGGCGGACGCGTCCGCGCTGGTCGCCAAGGCGCTGGCCGCCGATCCGGTGCTGCCGCTCGCCGCGGGCGGCGGCGCGCTCGCGCAGTCGATGATCCGCGTGAACCACTACGGCCCGGACGCCACCCGGGGTGCCGTCCACTCCAGCCTCGCGGGCCTGGGCGCCGCGCTGGCCGAGTCCGGCTTCCCGGTGGACCTGGAGGGCGCGCGCCGCGCCGTGGCGCAGGCCTGGGGCTGATCCGTCCCGGCCCGGAGCGCCCGGCGGGGGCGTGCGCGCCTCCGCCGGTGCGCCGGCTCCGTCCGGCGCCGCCGCGCGGGCCGCGGGAACGCGGCCCGGCGGGCAGGCACGCGCGCGCCCGGCGCGCCCGGTGGCCCGGACCGACGGCACCGCGGGAATTGCACATCTCTTCCACGCGCTTATCCTGCTGTCAATTCGGATACCGAATTGCTCCTGAATAGCTTCCCGCATTCTTCTGCCCGCGATCTCCGCGGCTAAACGCAAAGATTTCGCGAACGCCAACCGACGTAATTCGGGCGGGTCTCCAGCGCATTACGATGCTGTGACGCACTCCACAACGCGCCCGTTTTCTCCGGTATTTTCCGTGCAAAACCGGTCATAAAGTTGTGTGCGCGGCCACTCCCTCACAGGCGCGCGATAACACATGAAGGCGCTGCGCGTAACCCCGTCCGACGATGCAATTTCGGCTTTCCATCGGTAAATTCAATCCGCATGACCGCCGCACACCCAGACCTGTCAGCGGAATTCCTGGAAATGCCGGAGGGCCTTCGGATCGACCGTCCGGAGGTGGCCGACGGGGCCGCCCTCTGGCGCATCGCCAAGGACTCCCGAACTCTCGACCTGAACTCCTCGTACAGCTACCTGCTGTGGTGCCGTGACTTCGCCGGCACCTCCGCGGTGGCCCGTGACGCCGAAGGGCGCCCCGTCGGTTTCGTGACCGCGTACGTACGCCCGGAGCGTCCGCGCACCCTGCTCGTGTGGCAGGTGGCCGTCGACGCCGCGTACCGCGGACGCGGACTGGCCGCGCGGCTGCTCGACGGGCTGACGGCACGGGTGGCCGCCGAGCGCGGACTGTCCGTCCTGGAGACGACGATCTCCCCGGGCAACACCGCCTCCGAGCGCCTGTTCCTGTCGTACGCAGAGCGTCATGGCGCGGCCGTCGAGCGCGAGGTGCTGTTCGAGACGGACCAGTTCCCCGACGGACCGCACGACCCCGAGGTGCTGTACCGCATCGGCCCGTTCTCCCTCTGAACTTCTTCTCCCCTCGCCCCCTTCTTCTTCCGCCCCCCCACGCTTCGAGGAGCGATTCGTGACCATCACCCAGCCCGACCTGAGCGTCTTCGAGACCCTGGAGTCGGAGGTGCGCAGCTACTGCCGCAACTGGCCCACCGTCTTCGACCGTGCCCAGGGCAGCCGCATGTACGACGAGGACGGCCACGAGTACCTCGACTTCTTCGCCGGTGCCGGGTCACTGAACTACGGGCACAACAACCCCGTGCTCAAACGGGCCCTGATCGACTACCTGGAGCGTGACGGGGTCACCCACGGTCTCGACATGTCGACGACCGCGAAGCGCGGCTTCCTGGAGGCCTTCCAGAACCTGGTGCTGCGGCCCCGCGACCTGCCGTACAAGGTGATGTTCCCCGGCCCGACGGGCACCAACGCCGTCGAGTCCGCGCTCAAGCTCGCGCGGAAGGTGAAGGGCCGCGAGTCGATCGTGTCGTTCACCAACGCGTTCCACGGCATGTCGCTCGGCTCGCTCGCCGTGACCGGCAACGCCTTCAAGCGGGCCGGCGCCGGTATCCCGCTGGTGCACGGCACCCCGATGCCCTTCGACAACTACTTCGACGGCCAGGTCCCGGACTTCCTGTGGTTCGAGCGGCTCCTGGAGGACCAGGGCTCGGGCCTCAACCAGCCCGCCGCGGTGATCGTCGAGACCGTGCAGGGCGAGGGCGGCATCAACGTCGCGCGGCCCGAGTGGCTGCGTGCCCTCGCCGATCTGTGCAAGCGCCGCGACATGCTGCTGATCGTCGACGACATCCAGATGGGCTGCGGCCGGACCGGCGCGTTCTTCTCCTTCGAGGAGGCCGGGGTCGTGCCCGACATCGTGACGGTCTCCAAGTCGATCAGCGGCTACGGGCTGCCGATGTCGCTGTGCCTGTTCAAGCCGGAACTGGACATCTGGGAGCCGGGCGAGCACAACGGCACGTTCCGCGGCAACAACCCGGCGTTCGTCACGGCCGCCGCCGCCCTGGAGGCGTACTGGGCCGACGGCTCCGCCATGGAGAAGCAGACGCGCTCCCGCGGCGAGCAGGTCGAACAGGCGATGATCTCCATCACCGAGGAGAACCTCGCCGACGTCAAGGAGTACCGGGGCCGCGGCCTCGTCTGGGGCCTGGAGTTCAAGGACAAGGACCGCGCCGGGCGCGTCGCCAAGCGTGCCTTCGAACTCGGCCTGCTCATCGAGACGTCCGGCCCCGAGAGCGAGGTCGTGAAACTGCTGCCCGCGCTCACCATCACCCCCGACGAGCTCGACGAGGGCCTGCGTACCCTCGCCCGCGCCGTCCGCGAGACCGTCTGACCAGACCGCCGCACACCACGAGAAGCACGAGAGAGAGGCATCGCACCACCGTGATAGTCCGTTCGTTCAAGGATGTTGAAGGCACCGACCGGCATGTGAAGGCGGCGACCGGCACCTGGGAGAGCAAGCGCATCGTCCTCGCCAAGGAGAAGGTCGGCTTCTCCTTGCACGAGACGATCCTGTACGCGGGTACGGAGACGCAGATGTGGTACGCGAACCACATCGAGGCCGTGCTCTGCGTGGAGGGCGAAGCCGAGCTCACCAACGAGGAGACCGGCGAGAAGCACTGGATCTCGCCCGGGACGATGTACCTGCTGGACGGCCACGAGCGCCACACCATGCGTCCCAAGACCGACTTCCGGTGCGTCTGCGTCTTCAACCCGCCCGTCACCGGGCGGGAGGACCACGACGAGAACGGCGTCTACCCGCTGCTCACCGAACCCGAGGAGGTGTGACACACCGATGACCACGCTCACCGATCTGTACCCCAGCCGAGGCACCACCGAAGTGGCCCTGCCCCGACAGGACCCGGTCCTGTGGGGTGCGCCGGGCGGACCCGGCCCGATCACCGTGCCCGAACTCCAGACGTACGAGCGCGACGGCTTCCTCCCCGTCGAGGAACTGATCGCCGAGGACGAGGTCGCCGTCTACCGGCAGGAGCTGGAGCGGATCGTCACCGATCCGGCGATCCGCGCCGACGACCGCTCGATCATCGAGCCGCAGTCGCAGGAGATCCGGTCCGTCTTCGAGGTGCACCGGATCAGCGAGATCTTCGCCCGGCTCGTCCGTGACGAGCGGGTCGTGGGCCGCGCCCGGCAGATCCTCGGCTCCGACGTGTACGTCCACCAGTCGCGGATCAACGTCAAGCCCGGCTTCGGCGCCAGCGGCTTCTACTGGCACTCGGACTTCGAGACCTGGCACGCCGAGGACGGTCTGCCGAACATGCGGACGGTGTCCGTCTCCATCGCGCTGACCGAGAACTACGACACCAACGGCGGTCTCATGATCATGCCGGGGTCGCACAAGACCTTCCTCGGCTGCTCGGGCGAGACCCCGAAGGACAACTACAAGAAGTCGCTGCAGATGCAGGACGCGGGCACGCCCTCGGACGAGGCGCTCACCCGCTTCGCGACCCAACACGGCATCAAGCTCTTCACGGGCAAGGCCGGTTCGGCGACCTGGTTCGACTGCAACTGCATGCACGGTTCGGGCGACAACATCACGCCGTTCCCGCGCAGCAACGTCTTCATCGTGTTCAACAGCGTGGAGAACGCCGCCGTGGAGCCCTTCGCGGCTCCGGTGCGCAGGCCGGAGTTCATCGGCGCGCGGGACTTCACGCCGGTGCGCTGACCCCCTTCGCCGCTCGGCCACGGGCCGGGGCCCCTCCTCCCGTACGCGATGCGTACGGGAGGAGGGGCCCCCGCCCACCCCACCAGCGGGGGCAGCGGGGGAGGACGGCGAGGAGCCGGGCGGCGTCGGCC
>NZ_JBEXGN010000039.1:0-30792 GCF_040607345.1 Streptomyces sp. NPDC005302 | reverse complement strand
ACCGTTTCTGGCGCTCACCCGACGCACGGGCCCTGCCGGGATCGGGCCTCGGACTGTCCATCGTGGCCCGCACGGTCCAGCAGGCCGGCGGCGAGACGGTCACCTGTAGAGCAGGTACTCCTTGCGCGTCCGGCGGAACGCGCCGAGTTCGTCCTGCCAGGCGGCCACGACCTCGTCCGTGCTCGCGCCCGCGTCGATCATCGTGCGCACCTGCGTGGAGCCCGTCAGCTTGTCGATCCAGTTGTCGGAGCGCCAGGCGAAACCGCTCCAGACCTTCCGGGCGGTCACCAGGAGCGCGATCCCGGTGCGGACCGGGTCGTACGCCGCGCGGTCGTGCACATGGATCTGGACGCCCCCGATGGTCCTGCCCTCGAACTTGGAGAACGTCGGCGCGAAGTACGCCTCTCTGAAGTACACGCCGGGCAGCTCCAGTTCACCGGCCGCCGCGGCCCAGCGCCCGTCGACGCCCTCCGCGCCGAGCAGTTCGAAGGGCCGGGTCGTGCCGCGACCCTCCGACAGGTTCGTCCCCTCGAAGAGACACGTCCCCGAGTACACGAGGGCGGTGTCGGCCGTCGGCATGTTCGGGCTCGGCGGCACCCAGGGCAGCCCCGAGGCGTCGTAGAAGTCGCTCCGCCGCCAGCCCGACATCAGCACGGTGTCCAGCTCGACGGGCTTCGCGAGGAACTCCCCGTTGAACAGCCGGGCCAGCTCCGCCACCGTCATCCCGTGCGCCTGCGCGATCGGCTGCCGGCCGACGAAGGTCGCGAACTCCTTGTGCAGGACCGGTCCGAGGGCGGCCCGGCCGGTGACCGGGTTCGGCCGGTCGAGCACCACGAACCGTTTCCCGGCGAGCCGGGCCGCCTCCATGCAGTCGTACAGCGTCCAGATGTACGTGTAGAACCGCGCCCCCGCGTCCTGGATGTCGAACACGACGGTGTCCACGCCGGAGGCCGTGAAGACGTCGGCCAGGGGCTGCCCGCTCTTCAGGTACGTGTCGTAGACGGGCAGCCCGGTCGCCGGGTCGTCGTAGCGGCCCTCGGATCCGCCGGCCTGCGCGGTGCCCCGGAAGCCGTGCTCGGGTCCGAAGACGGCGGTCAGGTCCACCCGGTCGTCGGCGTGCATGACGTCCACGATGTGCCGGACGTCCCGGGTGACCCCGGTCGGGTTGGTGACCACGCCGACGCGGCCGCCGCCCAGCGAGGCGTATCCGGCGGCGGCGAGCCGCTCGAACCCCGTGCGGAGCCGGTGGCCGGAGTCCGGGGCCGGCAACGCCGCCGCGGGCAGTGGGGTCAGGGCCGCGGCGGCGGTGCCGGCCGCGAGCAGTGACCGTCGGGACATGCGCATGGTGTGACCTCCGTGATCGCGGAAGGTTGGCACGTGCACGCTAAGCGCTCGCGGCGGAAGTTCGTAGACCCCGTTCCGTTTCTCCCCTCGCCGCTTGTCACGCGGCCGTCGGCGCGCGCCGGGAGCCCCTTCCCTAGTCACATACCGACTGGTTAGTCTGGCGTCGCAGCAGTGCCGTGTCGCGTCGAAGGAGACCGATGGTGGGAGCCGTGCAGAGTGCGGGAGTGGTCGTCACCGGAGCGGGAGGTGGCATCGGAGCCGCGCTGGCCCGATGCTTCGCCGCCGAGGGGGCGCGGGTGGTCGTCAACGACCTCGACGCCGCGAAGGCGAAGGCCGTCGCAGGCGAGATCGGCGGGACCGCGGTCCCGGGGGACGCGTCCCTGATCATCGAGGAGGCCCGCGACGCCCTCGGCGGCACCGTGGACGTCTACTGCGCGAACGCCGGGGTCGGCTCGGGCGGTTCCGAAGCGGCCGGCGAGGACGTCTGGGCCCTCGCCTGGGACGTCAACGTCATGGCCCATGTGCGCGCCGCCCACGCCCTCCTGCCGGACTGGCTGGAGCGCGGCAGCGGCCGCTTCGTCTCCACCGTCTCCGCCGCGGGCCTGCTCACCATGATCGGCGCCGCGCCCTACAGCGTCACCAAACACGGGGCGTACGCCTTCGCCGAGTGGCTCTCCCTCACCTACCGCCACCGCGGGGTGAACGTGCACGCGATCTGCCCGCAGGGCGTGCGCACCGACATGCTCGCCGCCACCGGCAGCGCGGGCGACCTGGTGCTCCGGCCGACCGCGATCGAGCCCTCGGACGTCGCCGACGCGCTGATGAAGGGGATCGAGGAGAACCGCTTCCTGATCCTGCCGCACCCCGAGGTCGCCGGGTACTACCAGGCCCGCGCCGCGGACCCCGACCGCTGGATGACGAACATGAACCACCTCCAGCAGAAGTGGGAGACCACCGAGTGACCAGCTATGCCGACCGGCCCTGGGTGGCCCTGCTCAACGACGCCCAGCGCGCGCCGGTGCACCCCGCCGACACCCTGGTGCACGCCCTTCGGGACGCCGTCGCGCACACCCCGGACCGCGCCGCCCTCGCCTACTTCGACGGGCGGCTGAGCTACCGCGAGGTCGACGAGCTGAGCGATTCCGTCGCCGGGCACCTCGCCGGGCGCGGCCTCGGTCGGGGCGACCGGGTGGCCGTCCTGCTCCAGAACTCCCCGCAGTTCGTCCTCGCCCTGCTCGGCGCCTGGAAGGCCGGCGCGACGGTCGTACCCGTCAACCCGATGTACAAGTCGGGGGAGGTCCGGCACGTCCTGCACGACGCCGAGGTGACCGCCCTCGTCTGCTCCGACCGCGCGTGGGACACGTATCTGCGCGAGACGGCCGCCGACTCGCCCGTGCGGATCGTCCTGACCGCCTGCGAACTGGACCTCCAGACCCGGGGCGACAGCCGCGTGCTGTCCTTCGAGCGGCTGCCCCTCGACGCGGGCGCCGACGACCTCGTGGCCGTCGCCCGGCAGGGGCATGCCGCCCCGGAGGACCGTGATCTCGGCCCGTCCGACATCGCCCTCATCAGCTACACCTCGGGGACCAGCGGCACCCCCAAGGGGGCCACCAACACGCACGGCAACATCATGTACAACGCCGAGCGGCAGCGGACCGGGCTCGCCCTGCCCGAGGCGCCCGTGTACTTCGCGATGGCACCGCTGTTCCACATCACCGGCATGGTCTGCCAGCTGGCGGCCTGTCTCAACAGCGAGGGCACGCTCGTCCTCGCCTACCGTTTCGAGGCGGGTGTCGTCCTCGACGCCTTCACCGAGCACCGGCCGCTCTACACCGTGGGACCCTCCACCGCCTTCATGGCGCTGGCCGCCCACCCGTCGGCCACACCGGACCACTTCTCCTCGTTCGTGAACATCTCCTCCGGCGGCGCGCCGCTGCCGCCGGCCCTCGTCGAGAAGTTCCGCGCCGGCTTCGGCCCGTACATCCGCAACGGCTACGGGCTCACCGAGTGCACCGCGCCCTGCGCCTCCGTGCCGCCCGGCCTGGAGGCGCCGGTCGACCCCGTCTCCGGCACGCTGGCCGTCGGTGTGCCCGGCCCCGACTCGGTCGTGCGCATCGTCGACGACCTGGGCCAGGACGTCCCCTTCGGGGAGCAGGGCGAGATCCTCGTGCGCGGCCCGCAGGTCGTGCCCGGCTACTGGCGGCGCCCCGACGCCACCGCCGAGACGTTCCCGGACGGCGAACTGCGCACCGGTGACATCGGTTTCATGGACACCGACGGCTGGCTCTACGTCGTCGACCGCAAGAAGGACATGATCAACGCGTCCGGGTTCAAGGTCTGGCCGCGCGAGGTCGAGGACGTCCTCTACACCCACCCCTCGGTCCGTGAGGCGGCCGTCGTCGGGATCCCCGACGGCTACCGCGGCGAGACCGTCAAGGCCTACATCAGCCTGCGGCCGGGCGCCTCCGAGGACCCCGACGCGCTCGCCGCCTGGTGCAAGGAGAGACTGGCCGCCTACAAATATCCGCGGCAGGTGGTGATCCTGCCCGAACTGCCGAAGACGGCGAGTGGGAAGATCCTGCGGCGGGAACTGCGTTCCCGCACCGAGGACTCCCCGTAGGCCCCGGGGCCGACGGTTCCCGGGGGCCCCAGCGGTTCCCGGGAAGGCCCCGAGGACGACAGTGATCGATGTGAACGCACGGAAGGCAGGTGGCGGCAGTGCCCAGGACGACGGACGGTGACGGTACGCCCGTCCCGCAGCGGCTGCTGGCCGCCGCCACCCGGCTCTTCGCCGAGCAGGGCTACGACCGGACCTCCGTGCAGGAGATCGTCGAGGCGGCGGGCGTCACCAAGGGGGCGCTGTACCACTACTTCGGCTCCAAGGACGACCTGCTGCACGAGGTCTACGCGCGCGTGCTGCGTCTCCAGCAGGAGCGGCTGGACGCCTTCGCGGACTCGGACGCGCCCGTGGAGGAGCGGCTGCGCGGCGCGGCCGCCGACGTGGTCGTCACCACCATCGACAACCTCGATGACGCCTCGATCTTCTTCCGCTCCATGCACCACCTCGGCCCGGAGAAGCTCAAGCAGGTGCGCTCCGAGCGGCGCCGCTACCACGAGCGGTTCCGCGCGCTGATCGAGGAGGGCCAGAAGAAGGGCGTCTTCTCCACGGCCACGCCGGCCGACCTGGTCGTCGACTACCACTTCGGCTCGGTCCACCATCTGTCGACGTGGTACCGCCCGGACGGCCCCCTCGCCCGCCAGGAGGTGGCCGACCACCTGGCGGACCTCCTGCTGCGCGCCCTGCGCCCGTAGGCTCCCGTCCCGGACCTGAGGTCTGCCGGCCGGCGAACTCAGCCCCCGCGGCGACGGAGAAGCGGGCGGGGGTCCGGGGGCAGCGCCCCCGGGAACGGGCCGAGGAGGGGCGGAGGGGCGAAAAACTCCCCCCGCCCCCGCCGCGTCACGCGTACTTCTTGATCTCCCGGTACGCCAGCGACCGCTGGTGGACCTCGTCCGGCCCGTCGGCGAGCTTCAGCGTCCGCGCGCTCGCCCAGAGTTCGGCCAGCGGGAAGTCCTGGCTCACCCCGCCCGCACCGTGCAGCTGAACAGCCTTGTCGAGGATGTCGACGACCGTGCGCGGAGTGGCGATCTTGATGGCCTGGATCTCCGTGTGGGCGCCCTTGTTGCCGACGGTGTCCATCATCCAGGCGGTCTTCAGGACCAGCAGACGCAGCTGCTCGACGGCGACCCGCGCGTCGGCGATCCAGTTCTGCACGACGCCCTGCTGGGCCAGCGGCTTGCCGAACGCCGTACGGGACACCGCCCGCCTGCACATCAGCTCGATGGCCCGCTCGGCCATGCCGATCAGCCGCATGCAGTGGTGGATCCGGCCCGGACCGAGCCGCGCCTGCGCGATGGCGAAACCGCCGCCCTCCTCGCCCACCAGGTTGGTCACCGGGACCCGGACGTGGTCGAAGACGACCTCCGCGTGCCCGCCGTGCGAGTGGTCCTCGTAGCCGTACACCTGCATGGCACGGCGGACCTCCAGGCCCGGTGCGTCCCGCGGGACCAGGACCATCGACTGCTGGCGGCGGATGTCCGGGCCGTCCGGGTCCGTCTTGCCCATCACGATGAAGATCCTGCAGTCGGGGTTCATCGCCCCGGAGATGTACCACTTGCGGCCGGTGATGATGTACTCGTCGCCGTCCCGCTCGATCAGCGTGGTGATGTTCGTGGCGTCGGAGGAGGCGACCTCGGGCTCGGTCATGGCGAACGCGGAGCGGATCTCCCCGGCCAGCAGCGGCTCCAGCCACTGCTTCCTCTGCCGCTCGTCACCGAACTGGGAGAGCACCTCCATGTTGCCGGTGTCCGGCGCCGCGCAGTTCAGCGCGGTGGGCGCGAGGTGCGGGCTGCGGCCGGTGATCTCGGCGAGGGGCGCGTACTGGAGGTTGGTGAGTCCGGCGCCGTACTCGGCGTCCGGCAGGAAGAGGTTCCACAGGCCCTGACGGCGGGCCTCGGCCTTCAACTCGCCGACCACGGCGGGGGTGTCCCACGGCGAGGCCAGCAGGGCGCGCTGCTCCTCGGCGACGGCCTCCGCCGGATAGACGTACTCGTCCATGAAGGCGAGCAGCTTCTGGCGCAGCTCTTCGGTGCGCGCGTCGAATCCGAAGTCCATGGCGGATCAGCCCTCCTGAAGGGTGGTCAGGCCGTGCTCGATGAAGACGGGCGTCAGTTCGCCGATGCGGTCGAAGCCCGCGCCGACGGTCTGGCCCTTCGTGTAGCGGTAGTGGATGCCCTCGAGGATCACCGCGAGCTTGAACCAGGCGAACGCCGTGTACCAGGAGACCGCGGACACGTCGCGCCCCGAGCGCGCGGCGTACCGCTCGACGATCTCGGCGGCCTCCGGGTGTCCGGCGGCCGAAGCCGTGGTGCTGATGGGCGAGTCGGGAAGCTCCAGGCGCGTGCTGTACATGACGAGCAGTCCCACGTCGGTGAGCGGATCGCCGAGGGTGGACATCTCCCAGTCCAGGATCGCCCTGATCCGGTCGTCGGGGCCGATCAGCACGTTGTCGAGCCGGTAGTCGCCGTGGACGACCGTGGCCGCGGGGGAGACCGGCAGTTCACGCCCGAGGGCCGCGTGCAGTTCGTCGATGCCCGGCAGGTCGCGGTTGCGCGACGCGTCCAACTGCTTTCCCCAGCGGCGCAGTTGCCGGTCGAGGAAGCCCTCCGGCCGGCCGAAGTCGGCGAGCCCGACCTCGGCCGGGTCCACCGCGTGCAACTCCACCAGCGTGTCCACCAGGCCGAGCACCGCGTCGCGCGTGCGCTCCGGGCCGAGCGGGGCGAGCTGGTCGGCGGTACGGAAGGGCGTGCCCTCCACGAACTCCATGACGTAGAACGGGGCGCCGAGCACCGAGTCGTCCTCGCACAGCAGCACGGGATCCGGGACCGGCACGGCCGTCGGGTGCAGCGCGCTGATCACCCGGTGCTCGCGCTTCATGTCGTGCGCGGTCGCCAGCACGTGGCCGAGCGGGGGACGCCGTACGACCCACCGCGAGGCGCCGTCGGAGACCGCGTAGGTGAGGTTGGACCGTCCGCCCTCGATCAGCCGGCCGGTCAGCGGGCCGTTCACCAGCCCGGGCCGCTCACGGTCGAGCAGGTCACGCAGCCGGTCGAGATCGAGACCTGGCGGGTGGTCCGGACTCATCTTTGCTCCTCAGCACACGGAAACGGGTCGTGACCATGATGCCGACCAGTCGGTATGTCGTCCAGCGGCTGTGCGAAACGTGATCGGCGTCTCCCCCGGAGTGTCCGGAACCGGGGGAGACGCCGTCGGAGCGTGGAGGTCAGTGGTCGTCCCAGTGGCCCTCGTGCTCGGCGTGCCGGTGCCCCTCGTGCAGGTAGTCGACGTGGTCGCCGTGCGGGACCGCCGGGTGTCCGCAGCCCTCGCCGTGCTGGTGGGTGTGGGTCTCGTGCGCCACGTGGGCGCTCGGCTCGCACTCGTCCCAGTGACCCGCGTGCTCGCGGTGCAGGTGCCCGTCGTGCGCGTAGTCGACGTGGTCCCCGTGCCGCACCTCGGAGTGACCGCAGTCCGGGCCGTGGGTGTGCTGGTGGGTGGGGTGCTCCTGGTGAAGGGTGGTCATCGTGCTCACCTTCGGCTGGGCGTGGAGTGGGTGGTCCGTCCGCCTCCGGAGCGGGGCGGAACGGCACCTCAGGCTATCGCCGCAAAGGGGTGTGTTTCGGATCATTGGCACGCATTTCGACCCCGTGCGGTTCCCGGCGGACCTGGGAATTACACGGGCCCGCATCGCGTACGGCCGCGTGGCCGGAGCCCGCGGAGGACCCGGGCCGGTCCGGACGGCAGGCGCTAGAACACCAGCGCGACCGCGCACACCGCGAGGAGGAGCGTGCACGCCGCGGTGGCCACCGCGTGCCGGGGGGAGAGCGTGTCGGGGCCTGCCGGGCCCGCGAGGGCCAGCGTCCGGATGCGGTGGTGGGCGAGAGCGAGGAAGCACAGCCACAGGACGCAGGCGACCGCGCAGGCCGCGATCCCGGCCGCCGAGTCCCTGTCCTGGAGAGCGGCCTTCGCGGCGAGCACGGCGACGACGGTGCTGGAGAGGGTCGTACGTCGCCAGGCGAGCCGGGTGCGTTCCGGCTGGAGGCCGGGATCCCGCTCCTCGCGCGCCGCCGGGGTCATCCGGCCCAGCCGGCGAGGACCACGACGATCATCGCGACCGCGACGACCGCCACGGCGATGCTGAGCACCGCCGGGAACCCCGACACCGGCAGATCCTCGCCGCGCCGCATCGCCCGCTCGCAGCGCACCCAGTGGTTGACCGCCCGCAGGGAGCACAGCACCCCCGCCGCCAACAGCGCGAGAGCGAGGCCCGCGCGCCAGGCCCAGCGCAGGTCCGGCAGGAACTGGTCCACCGCGAAGCCGCCGCCGATCAGAGCGAGCGCGGTGCGCAGCCAGGCCAGAAAGGTCCGCTCGTTGGCCAGGGAGAACCGGTAGTCCGGCGTCCCGCCCTCCTCCCGGATCTGCCGGGGCGCGAACCACAGCCGGACATTACGCACGAGTTCGATCACGCCCAGGACCCTACCGGGAGCCCGCCGCGCGCCGGTGCCGGTGCCGCCCGCTACCGTCCGGAGCCATGGACGATTCCCCGTCGCCGCCCGGCTTCGCCCCGCTCGGGTTTCCCGTCGCCCCGGCCGAGCACCTGCTGCGCCTCCCCGGCTTCTGGCCCGCCTACTACGGGCCCACCTGGGACGCCTTCGCGGAGGAGCCGGAGCTGTTCGGGGCGGACGGCGCGGACGTCGACGCCGCCGCTGAGGCGCTCTACGGGCCTGCGGACCCGTGGCCGGCGTACCGGCTGCCCCTGGCGGGCGGCCACGTGCTGTGGATCGTCCACCGGAACCATCCGGACGACTCCGGCACGGACTACCTGATCACCCATCCCGCCTGGTCCCGCCCCGGCCACCTGGCGTCGATCGAAGGGCACTTCAGCGGACCCGGACTGTCCTGGCCCGAACTGTCGGCCGTCGCCGGCTCCGCCCCGCCCGGCGCCGAGGGCGTGCTCGACCCGGGCACGCGGCTGCTGCTGTCGCTCCCGGCGTTCGGTGACGCGGACGCGCCGCCCGAGGAGGCGAAGGAGCGGATCGCCGACGCGCTCACGGCCGCCGGCATGGCCGCCGGCGCGGCACGGGCCGCCGCCGGGCGATTCCTGGACCACCCCTTCTGGGACGGCCCCACGTGGACGGTGCAGGGCAGGAGCCCGCTCAGCGGCAGCACCGCGGAGCCGGGCCCGCTCCCGCTGTGCGACGGACCGCACAGCCCGCGCGCCGTCCCGCTCGCCCGGGGCGTCACCGCGGACCAGGAGCGCGCCCTCGCCGCCGCGCTCACCGGCCGGCACCACGCGGTGGACCCGGACGGGCGGATGCTCAGTCCATCGCCCGGTAGTCCCTGAGCCGCTCGTGGGCCGCGAGACCGTCCGGGACCCAGGTCCAGTCCGCCAGCCTGGCCTCCACCTCGTCGTCGGTGAGGAAGTCGTGCCAGGCGACCTCCTCCACCTGCGGGTCCACCGGAAGGTCGCAGAGGACCTCGTAGACGGCGGACCACCACGTCCGGCCGGCCCCGTCGTCGTACAGGAACCGGAAGAGGGGGGTAGGCCGGGGGAGCCCGGAGACGCCGAGTTCCTCCTCGGCCTCGCGCAGCGCCGCGTCGTCGTAGGACTCGCCGGCGCCGACGACCCCGCCGACGAACATGTCGTAGAAGGAGGGGAACACCAGCTTGGTCGGGGTGCGCCGGTGGACGAAGACCCGGCCCCCGGCGTCCCGCGCCTGGATGAACACGCACCGGTGACGCAGCCCGCGCTCGTACGCCTCCCCCCGCGGGGACTGCCCGATGACCTGGTCGTTCTCGTCCACGATGTCGAGGATCTCGTCAGCGGCACTCATGGGCCCCATCCAAGCAGCCGGGGAGCGTCGACGGACGCCGCCACGGTGGGGGAGGGGTGCCCGTGACCTCGGCGGGTCCGGTCAGTGCGGCTGGAGGTCGCGCGAGTGCTCCGGCTCGGCCGTGCCCGAGGGCATCGCGGGGTGCATCCCGAGCAGGATGATCCCCACCACGACCCCCGCGAGCCCCGCGGCCTGCCAGGCGAGGGCGCCCGCGTCGGTGCGGAGCTGGTCGCCGAGGAAGCCCACCCCGCAGACGATGCCGGCCAGCGGCTGGGCGGCGGTGAGCGCGGGCAGCGACATCCGCAGCGGAGCGGTCTCGAAGGCGCTCTGGACCAGGATCAGCCCGGTCACGCCGAGGACGAGCACCGTGTACGGCTGCCAGCCGGTGAGCAGCTCGGACCAGCCGCCGTCGCCGAACCGCTGGCCGCTCACCCGGGTGAGCGCGTCCTGCAGGCCGTACAGCAGGCCGGCGGCGGTGGCGAGCAGCACGGGTCCCGCGCTCAGCCGTGAGCGTTTCGCGTAGGCGGTCAGCAGCAGGGCGAGTCCGACCACGATCCCGATGATCAGCCAGTGCCGCAGCGGATCGTCGATGGCCTCGCCGCCCTGCGGCTGCCCGGCGACGATGAACGCCGAGACACCGCCCGCGAGCAGCAGGAGCCCGGCCCAGCCCTGCCGGCCCAGCGGCTGTTTGGTCTGGTGGCGGGAGAGCGCCAGCGCGAAGAGGAGATTCGTGGCGAGGAGCGGCTCCACCAGGGAGACCTCGCCCTCGCCGAGCGCGACCGCGCCGAGCACCATGCCGCACACCATGAGCCCGATGCCGCCCAGCCAGCGCGGGACCCGGACGAGGTCCAGCAGGATGCGGGGGGAGAGGAAGTCGCTCAGCGGGGCGTGCGAGGCGGCGTTCTGCTGGAGCACGAAGCCGAAGCCCAGGCAGCAGGCCGCGCTCACCGCGAGGACCAGAACGAGAACCGACACGCTGGGTACCTCGATACATCGGGGTCGGGGGCCACGGTGCGTTTCCCGCCGACTTTAGTGCCATGGGCCGGGGCCCGCCCCGGGAGTCCCGAGGACCAGGCGGTTGACTCGGTCACCTTTCTTGCCGAAGGATCTGACCGATCAGTAACAACGGCTGGTCGCCCGTCGTGGCCGACCACCACACCTCCAATGTCTCATCAACCAGCGACGCCGCCGATCGGGCCGTGACAAACGTCATCAAGTCGTCCCCGGGCGGCGATCCGATCCGGCCGGTCGGAATGCCGAGAGGACGGGCCCATGGCCTACGACGCAGATGTGATCGTCATCGGAGCGGGCCTCGCGGGGCTCGCGGCGACCGCCGAGCTCGTCGACGCGGGCCGCAAGGTGATCCTCCTCGACCAGGAGCCCGAGCAGTCGATCGGCGGGCAGGCGCACTGGTCGTTCGGCGGGCTCTTCTTCGTCGACTCGCCCGAGCAGCGCCGCCTGCGGATCAAGGACAGTCACGCCCTCGCCCTCCAGGACTGGATGGGCACGGCCGGCTTCGACCGTCCGGAGGACCACTGGCCGCGCCGCTGGGCCGAGGCGTACGTCGACTTCGCGGCCGGCGAGAAGAGGTCCTGGCTGCACGGCCAGGGCGTGCGCTTCTTCCCGGTGGTCGGCTGGGCCGAACGGGGCGGTTACGACGCCACCGGGCACGGCAACTCCGTGCCGCGCTTCCACATCACCTGGGGGACCGGACCCGGCCTCGTCGCGCCCTTCGAACGCCGGGTGCGCGAGGGCGTGGCCCGCGGCCTCGTCGAGCTGCGGTTCCGCCACCGCGTCACCGGTCTGTCCCGCAGCGCCGGCTCCGTCGACACCGTCACCGGCGAGGTCCTGGAGCCGTCCGGCGTCGAGCGCGGCCAGGCCAGCGGCCGCGAGGTCACCGGCGCCTTCGAACTGCGGGCCCAGGCCGTGATCGTCACCTCCGGCGGCATCGGCGGCAACCACGACCTCGTCCGGGCCAACTGGCCCGAGCGCCTCGGCACCCCGCCCGAGCGGATGATCTCCGGCGTGCCCGCGCACGTCGACGGAGCGATGCTCGGGATCGCCGAGGAGGCGGGCGCCCGTCTCATCAACCGTGACCGGATGTGGCACTACACCGAGGGCATCCAGAACTGGAACCCCATCTGGGACAAGCACGGCATCCGCATCCTGCCGGGACCGTCCTCGCTCTGGCTGGACGCGCGCGGCAAGCGGCTGCCGGTCCCGCTCTTCCCCGGCTTCGACACGCTCGGCACCCTCGAACACATCATGCGCACCGGACACGACTACACCTGGTTCGTGCTCGACCAGAAGATCATCGGCAAGGAGTTCGCGCTCTCCGGCTCGGAGCAGAACCCCGACCTGACCGGCAAGTCGATCCGCGACGTCATCGGGCGCGCCCGCGCCGACGTGCCCGCCCCGGTGAAGGCGTTCATGGACCACGGCGCCGACTTCGTCGTGGAGAAGGACCTCGCCGCCCTGGTGCGCGGGATGAACGCCCTCACCAAGGAGCCGCTCATCGACGAGGCCGCGCTGCGCCGCGAGATCGTGGCGCGCGACCGGGAGATCGCCAACCCGTTCACCAAGGACCTCCAGGTCATGTCGATCCGCGGGGCCCGCAAGTACCTGGGCGACAAGCTGATCCGCACCGCGAGTCCGCACCGCATCCTCGACCCCAAGGCGGGCCCGCTGATCGCCGTCCGCCTCAACATCCTGACCCGCAAGACCCTCGGCGGCCTGGAGACCGACCTCTCCTCGCGCGTGCTGACCGAGGGCGGCGAAGTGCTGCAGGGCGTGTACGCGGCCGGTGAGGCCGCCGGGTTCGGCGGCGGCGGGGTGCACGGATACCGGTCCCTGGAAGGCACGTTCCTCGGAGGCTGCCTCTTCTCCGGCCGGACGGCGGGCCGTGCGGCGGCCGAGGCGGTCGGCTGAGCGGGAGCCCGGTGGGCCGGGCACGGACGTCCGCGCGGTGGGCAGGGTGCGGACGTCCGTACGGAGGCCGGACATCGAGGGGCGGGCGTCGGGGGAGGCGGGACGTCCGACCTCGCCGGGACGCTTCGGGACGATGGGGGCGGTGGGGGTCAACTCCGCCGTACCCCACGTCAGTTGACACGTGTAGCGAATTGGCCGGCTCTTGACTTGAACTCTGGCTGAGGGTTTGCTGTCCGTGATCACTCTCTGACGAACCGCGCCTGTGAGGTTGAGCAGCGGTGTCACCACCCCCGCCACCCCTGGGCCGCGGCCGCAAGCGTGCGGCCCAGTCGTTCGACGCCGCCCTCGACGACGCCGAACTCGTCGTCGCCCGCACCTCGTTGAGCCAGGGCCGGTGGACCGACGTCCGGGCCCTGCTCGCCGACACCGGCGAGGACTGGGACCGCCGCGGGCACCGCCTCACCGTGCTCGCGCAGGAGTCCGCCACCCTCGCCTGGGCGCGCGACTGGCAGCTCGCCGAACCGGAGTCCCCCGACGCGGCCGTCCTGCTCGGCTGCGCCACCGTCGAGCGCGCCCTGAACGGCAAGGAACGCCCCGAACGCGCCCGGGACGCCTGCCGGGCCGCGGCGGCGCTCGCGCCCGCCGACCCCACGCCCTGGCTCGGCCTGCTCCTCCTGGAGCGTTCGCTCGGCGCCGAGGAGGACGTGGTCCGCCTCTTCGACGAGGTGCGCCACCGGCACGCCGGCCACCACCACGCGCACCACCTGATGGTGGCGCGGCTCGCCGAACGCCGCGCCACCGCCGGCCAGGACCCGCTGCACGAGGTCTACGACTTCGCCAACTGGGCCGCCGAGCAGGCCCCCGCCGACTCACCGCTCGCGATCCTCCCCGTGGTCGCGCACGCCGAGCGCTTCCGGGTGCTCGCCGCCGCCGGGAGCGAACCCACCGATCCGGTGGCCTCCGGGCACTGGGTCGGACGCCGCGCCCGGCAGGTGATGAAGGCCGCCTTCGACTGGTGGCTGGAGTGGGAACGCGACGGCCACCCGCGGCGCCTCGTCGACCTCAACTTCCTGGCCCACGCCAAGACCTGCGAGGGCCGCGGCGCGGAGGCCGCGGCCCTGTTCCACCGCATCGGCGAGCACCCCACCCCGGCTCCCTGGTCCTACCCGGACCGCGATCCGTACACAGCCTTCCGTACCGCACGCGACAGCGCGCTCGGCACGGTGTGAACGCCCCCCGACGACCAGACATCCGAAAGGACGACCCCGCGATGACGACGGGCAGTTCGAGCACATCGAGTACGTCGAGCACGGGAAGACCGGCAGCCGACGAGGCCGGCATCAGCACCTTCAAGGGACAGGACCGCGCCCTGCGCGCCGGCCGCCTCGGCACGGGGGGCCTGCTGCTGTCCGTCCTCGCGGCGACCGCCCCCCTCATGGTGGTCGCGGGTGTCATGCCCACCACATTCGCGGTGATGGGCATCGTCGGACAGCCGCTGCTCTTCGTCATCCTCGGTGTCGTCCTCGTGCTCTTCAGCATCGGGTACGCCGAGATGAGCCGGCACGTCCACAACGCGGGCGCCTTCTACGCGTACATCTCCCGCGGACTCGGCGGCACCCCCGGCGCGGCCGCGGCGGCGGTCGCCCTGGTCGCCTACAGCGCCCTCCAGGTCGGCATCTACGGACTCTTCGGCTTCGAGGTCTCCGGCCTGTTCGCCACCTACCTCGACACCGAGCTGGTCTGGTGGATACCCGCGCTGGCCGCCGTGCTCGTCGTCGGAGCGCTGGCCTGGCTGAAGATCGATGTCAACGCCTGGGTGCTCGGCGTGCTGCTGGTCATCGAGGTGGCCCTCGTCGTCGTCTTCGACATCGCGGCCGTCGCGGACCCCGCCAAGCAGGGGCTGTCGCTGCACGCGTTCAACCCGGACACCCTCACCGGAGCGGGCGTCGGCACCGCGCTGTGCTTCTGCATCGCCGCCTTCACCGGCTTCGAACAGGCGCCGGTCTACGCGGAGGAGACCAGCCGCCCGCACATCCTGGTCCCGCGCGTCATGTTCCTGGCGATCGGCTTCGTCGCCGTCTTCTTCGCCATCAGCTCCTGGGCGCTGACGGTGGCCACCGGACCCTCCGCGATCATCGGGACGTCCCAGAAGCAGAGCGCCGGACTGCTGTTCTTCCTGACCGAGTCACGGCTCGGCACCACCTTCACCGACGTCCTGCACGTGCTCTTCGTGACCGGCATGTTCGCGGCGCTGCTCAGCTTCCACAACGTCGTCTCGCGGTACGCCTTCGCCATGGGCCGTGAGGGGCTGCTGCCCGCCGCCTTCGGCCGGACCACGGAGTCCAGCGGCGCCCCCGGCACCGGCTCGCTCCTGCACACCGTCGTCTCCCTGGTCGTGGTCGGCGGCTTCGCGCTGGCCGACGACAAGCCGACCGGCGACCCGACCGCACCCGTGCTGCACCTGTTCACCTGGGGCGGCAACGTCGGGGCGCTCGGCGTCATCCTCCTGATGGCGGCCGCCTCCCTGTCGGTCATCGTGTTCTTCGTCCGCCGCGGCGCCGCCCGCGCCCAGGCCTGGCGCCTGGTCACCTCCGCCGTCGCCGGCGTCGCCCTGCTCGTCATCGTGGTCTACACCGTCAAGGACTTCGACGTCCTGGTCGGCGCCGGTCCGGGCTCCACCCTCAGCTGGCTGCTGCCCGCCGTCATCGGGGCCGCCGCGATCGTCGGACTGGTCCAGGGGCTCGTGCTGCGCTCACGCAAGCCCGAGGCGCACGCCCGGATCGGCCTCGGCAACGAGGCGTTCCAGTTGGACAAGGCGGCCGAGTCCACCTCCTGAGGCGGCCCGCGCGTCCTGTTCGGAGCCCCGGGCGGCGAACAGGACGTGAGAAGAGATGACGGAACGCTGACGAGCACCCGCCACCGCTGGCCTTTTGGGGGTCGCGGGTGCTCGAATCAATGGGTGAACACTGAACGGCCGGGCGAACCCGACCCCGAGCGGCGCGACGAGCCCGCCCGTCCCGAGGAACGCGGCAAGCCCATCGGCCGGCGCGTCCTGCTCGGCACCCTCGGACTCGGCGCCCTCGGCGTACTGACGGCGCCGACCCTCCAGCGCACCATGGAGTCCTTCCTGGCGGGCGCGTCCGAGAAGGACCCCACGGGCCTGACGGGGCTGCTGCCCAACGGCGGCGGCTTCCGCTACTACTCGGTGACCTCGTCCGTCCCGCACAAGGACGACACGAACTACCGGCTCACCGTCGACGGCCTGGTCGACCACCCGACCGCCTACACCCTCGCCGACCTGCGCGCCCTGCCGCAGACCCGGCTGGTCCACGACGTCCAGTGCGTCACCGGCTGGCGGGTTCCCGGCACTCCCTTCGAGGGCGTCCGCCTCTCCGACCTGCTCGACGCCGCGGGCGTCCGCTCGTCGGCCGGGGCGGTCCGCTTCACCTGCTTCGACGGCGCCTACTCCGAGTCCCTGACGCTCCGCCAGGCCCGCCGCCCGGACGTCCTGGTGGCGCTGCGCATGCAGGACAAGCCCCTCGGCCACAACCACGGCGGCCCCGCCCGCCTCTACGTCGCGCCGATGTACTTCTACAAATCCGCCAAGTGGCTCTCCGGCATCACCGTCACCGAGGACGTCCGTCCCGGGTACTGGGAGGACCGGGGGTACGACGTCGACGCCTGGGTCGGCCGTTCGAACGGACGCGACGATGAACCCACGAGCTGACGGCGCCCCGGACGTGTCCGCCGCCCCCGCCCCGTCCCGCCAGGTCCACCGCTTCAGCCGGGCCGAACACTGGGTGCACCGCGTCACGGCCCTGCTCATGGGCGTGTGCGTGGTCACCGCGGCCTGTCTCTACGTTCCCCAGCTCGCCGAACTCGTCGGCCGCCGCGAACTCGTCGTGCGCGTCCACGAATGGGCCGGCCTGATGCTCCCGGTACCGGTCCTCGCGGGCCTCGCCTCCCGCGCGTTCCGCCGCGACCTCGGTCATCTCAACCGCTTCGGCCCGCACGACCGGGTATGGCTGCGGGCCGCGCTGCGCCGCGACAAGCACCGGGACTCCCGCCCTGCGGCCAAGTTCAACGCGGGACAGAAGGTCTACGCGGCCTGGATCGCCGGCGCCACGCTGGTCATGGTGGGCACCGGGCTGCTGATGTGGTTCACCCACCTCACCCCGCTGATGTGGCGCACCTCGGCGACCTTCGTGCACGACTGGCTGGCCCTGACGATCGGCATCGTCCTCGCGGGCCACATCGGCATGGCACTGGGCGACCCGGAGGCCCGACGCGGCCTGCGCACGGGCTCGGTGAGCCGCGAGTGGGCCGAACGGGAACACCCTCTGTGGCGGCCGTGAGCGGTACGGGACCCGCCCGGCGGCCATGAGCCTGAGCCGTACGGCAGGACGCCGCCGCGGCCGAGGAGCCCGCCGGAAGGGGGTGGGTCCGGACCGCCGGACCCACCCCCTGCGTCGCCGGCTAGATGACGAGGGACAGCAGCAGCACCAGGCCGCCCGCCACCACCGAGATGATCGTCTCCATGACGGACCAGGTCTTGATGGTCTGGCCGACGTCCAGGCCGAAGTACTCCTTCACCAGCCAGAAGCCGGCGTCGTTGACATGGCTGAAGAAGAGCGAGCCCGCGCCGATCGCGAGGACGAGCAGGGCGGTGTGCGTGGTCGACATGTCGGCCGCCAGGGGTGCCACGAGACCGGCCGCCGAGATGGTGGCCACCGTCGCCGAACCCGTCGCCAGCCGGATGATCACGGCGATCAGCCAGGCGAGCAGCAGCGCGGGGATCGACCAGTCCTTGGAGATGTCCAGGATCATCCGGCCCACGCCGGAGTCGATCAGGGTCTGCTTGAAGCCGCCGCCCGCACCCACGATCAGCAGGACGCCGGCGATGGGGGCGAGGGACTTCTCGACGGTCGTCGAGATGCGGTCGCGGGTGAAACCGGCCGCGCGGCCGAGGGTGAACATGCCCAGGATCACGGCGGCGAGCAGTGCGATGAGGGGCGCTCCGACGACGTCGAAGACGCGCTGCGTCATGTTCGCCGGGTCGTCGACGACGATGTCCACCAGCGCCTTGGCCAGCATCAGCACGACGGGCAGCAGCATGGTGGCGAGCGTGGCGCCGAAGCTGGGGCGCTTGTCCAGGTCCTCGGAGGCGCGCTGCGGGATCATGCGCTCGGGCGCCTGCACGTCCACCCAGCGGGCGGCGTAACGCGAGAACACCGGACCGGCGATGATCACCGTCGGGATGGCGACCAGGACACCGAGGGCGAGGGTGATGCCGAGGTTCGCGTGGACCGCGTCGATGGCGACCAGCGGACCGGGGTGCGGCGGGATCAGACCGTGCATCACCGACAGGCCCGCGAGGGCCGGGATGCCGATCCGCATCAACGAGTAGTTGCCGCGCCGCGCGACCATCAGGACCACCGGGATCAGCAGCACGATGCCGACCTCGAAGAACAGCGGCAGGCCGATCACGGAGGCGATCAGCACCATCGCCCAGGGCATGGCCCGGCCGCCCGCCTTCGCCAGGATGGTGTCGACGATCTGGTCGGCGCCGCCCGAGTCGGCGAGCAGCCGGCCGAGTATCGCGCCGAGGGCGATCAGCACACCCACGCCGGCCACGGTCGACCCGAGTCCGGCCGAGAAACTGACGATGACCTTGTCGAGCGGGGCTCCGGCGAAGGCGCCGAGGGCCAGCGAGCCGATGGTCAGGGCCAGGAAGGCGTGCAGCTTGAACTTGGTGATGAGCAGGACGATGACGGCGATGCCGGCCAGCACGGCGATGCCCAGTTGAGCGTGGCCCGCCGAGGTGATCGGTTCGACGGTGTCCGCTGCCAGCATCTCGACACTGAGTCTGGTCACGGTGATCCCTTGCTTGTGGAAGGTCGCGGGGGAAGATGGTGCGGGGTGCCGCTTCCGGGAGGAGGCAGCGCCGAGTCCTGCGCCGACGCTTCGCGCGCGAGGTATGCGGCGAAGAGGGGGCGCCCGACGTGAAGGGGTGCGGTTACCGCGGAGGTGCGAGGTGCGCGAGCGCGGCCACGGCCCGCTCGGTGATCTCGGTGGGGTCACCGGAGACGTCCACCTCGACTCCCGCCTCGTCCGCCGCCAGCGGCTGGAGCGTGGCGAACTGGGAGTCCAGCAGCGCGGTGGGCATGAAGTGGCCCTGGCGGTGCGACATCCGGTCCTCGATGAGCCGGCGGTCACCGGTGAGATGCACGAAGGCGACCCCGGGGGCGGCGGCACGCAGCCGGTCCCGGTAGCCGCGCTTGAGCGCCGAGCAGCTGACCACGCCGCCGAGGCCGGCCCGGTCGTGCGCCCACCGGCCGATGGCGTCGAGCCAGGGAGCCCGGTCGTCGTCGGTCAGCGGCGTCCCGGCCGACATCTTGGCGATGTTGGCCTGCGGGTGGAAGTCGTCGCCCTCGGCGTACGGAACACCGAGCCGGGCCGCGAGCAGCGGTCCGATGGTGGTCTTGCCGGTACCGGCGACGCCCATGACCACCAGGACATGAGGGGTGGGACTGTGCTGCATCGGGCTCTCGCTGTCTTCGTCGACATCTGATGTCGACGCCACTGAAACGCATTAGGTACGACAAATTCAAGAGTCTGTGACTTATAAGTCTGACTTTTTGATTGTGGCGTCCGCCTCGTACGCTGACTTCATGACCACACGGGGCCGGGGACTGCACGGACATGTACTGGAATCCCTCGGGCCGGCCATCACGGCGGGCGACTACCCGCCGGGAAGCGTCCTACGCACCGACGAACTCGCCCAGCGCTTCGAGGTGTCCCGCTCCGTGATGCGCGAGGCGGTCCGGGTCCTGGAGTCCATGTACCTGGTCGAGTCCCGCCGCCGCGTGGGCGTGACGGTCCGCCCCAAGTCCGAGTGGAACGTCTTCGACCCCCAGGTCATCCGCTGGAGACTGGCCGGCGCCGACCGCCCCCACCAGCTCCGTTCCCTCACGGTGCTGCGCTCCGCCGTCGAACCGGTCGCCGCCGGACTCGCCGCCCGGCACGCCACCGCCGCACAGTGCGCGGAGCTCACCGCGTGCGCGCTGGGCATGGTCGCCACCTCACGCGGCCACCAGCTGGAGGGCTACCTCCACCACGACGTCGCCTTCCACCGGGTGATCCTCAACGCGTCCGGCAACGAGATGTTCGCCCGTCTCGGGGACGTCGTCACGGAGGTCCTGTCCGGTCGGACCCACCACGAGGTCATGTTCGCGGACCCCGACCCCGCCGCCGTCACCCTGCACGTCAAGGTCGCCGAGGCCGTCCGCGAGGGAGACGCCCCGCTCGCCGAGCGGCTCACGCGCGAGATCACGGTCGGCGCACTCCAGGAACTGGACATCCTGGCCCCCTGACGGCCGGGCCCGGACGACCGGGCCCCGACGGTCAGTCGAGGAACTCCCCGTCCACGTACACCCAGGCGCCGTCCGCCCGCTCGAACCGGCTGCGCTCGTGCAGCGAACCGCCCCGGTAGGAGGCGCGGAAGGTCACGGTCCCGGTCGCGTGGAACGCCGAGCCCTGCTCCGTGCCGAGGATCTCCAGGCCCGTCCACCGCATCCCGGGGTCGAACTCCACCCGGGCCGGACGCGTCCGCGGATGCCAGGTCCGCAGCAGATAGGCCTCGTCCTCCTGGACGAAGGCGCAGTACCGCGACCGCATGACGGCCTCGGCACTCGGCGCCGCGGACTCACCGCGGTGGAAGCGCCCGCAGCAGCGCGCGTACGGCTCGGCGAGCCCGCAGGGGCAGGAACGGCTGGTCATGGCGTCATTCTCCCCGGACCCGGGCCGAGTCGGCGTTCGTGGGCGGATAGCTGGGCCGGGCCGGCAGCTGTGCGGCGGCCGGGGGCAGCGGCGGGAGCGCCGTTTTGTACAGCCACGCCGTGAAGAGGTCGTCCAGCGGCTCGGCCGCGTAGCGCGCGACGTGCGTGGTGAACACCGACGTGGTGACCACGCCGCTCCGGTGCAGGGCGGTCCAGCCGCGCAGCATGCGGAAGAACGCCTCGTCGCCCAGCGCACAGCGGATCGCGTGCACGGTGAGCCCGCCGCGCTCGTAGAGCCGGTCGTCGAACATCAGCTTGCGGCCCGGGTCCGACAGCAGCAGATCCCGCGGCAGCGCGGCCAGCTTGCGGTGCGCGGCCGTCGCCAGCCGGTGGGCCGTGCGTCCGCCGGAACGCTCCGACCACAGCCACTCCGCGTACTTCGCGAGCCCCTCGTTCAGCCAGATGTGCCGCCAGTCGGCGATCGACACGCTGTTGCCGAACCACTGGTGCGCCAGCTCGTGCGCGATCAGCCGCTCCGAACCCCGCGCGCCGTCCACGTGGTTGGCACCGAACAGCGAAAGTCCCTGTGCCTCGACCGGGACGTCGAGCTCCTCCTCGGTCACCACCACCGCGTACTCACCGAACGGATACGGCCCGAAGAGGTCCTCGAACAGCTCCATCATCGCGGGCTGCCGCGCGAAGTCCCGGGAGAACTCCGGGAGCAGCCGCGCGGGCAGATGCCCGGACTGGGGTACGCCCACGAGGCCCGGGTCGCCCAGCAGCACCGTCTGGTACTTGCCGATCGACAGGCCGACCAGATAGCTGGAGGTCGGCGCCGCCTGCTCGTACACCCAGGTCGTCGTGGAGGCCTTCGTCGTGCGCGTCAGCAGACGCCCGCCCGCCACCACCGCGTACGCGGACGGCGTGGTGATCGAGATCTGGTACGCGGCCTTGTCGGCCGGCCGGTCGTTGCACGGGTACCAGGACGGCGCACCGACCGGCTGGCTCGCCACCAGCGCCCCGTCCTCCAGCTCCTCCCACCCGATCCCGCCCCAGGGGCTGTTCACCGGCTTGGGGTTGCCCGACCACTGCACCTCGACGGTGAACGCCGCACCGGCGCGGATCGGCTTCGGCGGGCGGACCCGCAGCCGGCCGCCACGGTGCGTGTAGTGCGGCGCCTTCCCGTCGACCCGGATCCTGCCGATCCGGAAGTCCGCCAGGTTCAGCTGGAACTCGGTGAGCGCCGAGCGGCCCGCTATGGCGTTGAGCCGCGCGGTGCCGGAGAGCCGGTTCGGGGCGGGGCGGTAGTCCAGCGCGAGTTCGTACCGGTGAACCCGGTAACGGGGATCGCCGTTGGCCGGGAAATAGGGGTCCGGTCCCGCTGTCTGCTGAACGCTCACTGCTGCGACTGCTCCCTGCCCTGTGCTCGGCGTACCGCTGTCCCGCCCTCCGTGGCCGACCGGCCGACGTCCTCTACGAACGCCAGGCCTCGATCGGGTTGCCCAGCCAGCGGGTGTCGTCGGGAACGGACTCCGCCGCCATCACGAGCGACGCGGGACCCAGGGTCGAGCGGGCCCCGACGGTGCTGCCGGGCAGGACGATTCCGCCCGGGCCCAGGGTGGCGCCCTCACGGAGGACCACAGTATCCGTCCGCAAGATCCGGTCGTGGAAGAGGTGGGTCTGCAGGACACAGCCCCGGTTCACCGTGGTCGCGTCCTCCAGTGTCACCAGGTCCGTCTCGGGCAGCCAGTAGCTCTCCACCCACGTACCCCGTCCGATCCGCGCGCCCAGAGCGCGCAGCCACGCCGTCATCAGCGGCGTACCCGGCACCGAACCCGCCAGCCACGGCACGGCGACGACCTCCACGAAGGTGTCGGCCAGCTCGTTGCGCCACACGAAGCCGCTCCAGAGCGGGTGCTCACCGGCACGGTGCCGCCCCACCAGCAGCCACTTCGCCACCACCGACACCAGGCACCCGAGCACACCGGCGGCCAGCAGCACCGCCCCCGGGAACACCCACGCCCAGGGACCCAGCGCGCACAGCGCGGCGACGGTCAGGACCGCCAGGGCCGCCGAGCAGAACACCGGCACGATCCGGCACGCCTCCACCAGAGCGCGCGCCCACAGCAGCCGGGCCGGCGGGTCGTACGTACGGCTCTGGTCGCCGCCCTGCGCCGAGCGCGGCAGCTTCACCGGCGGCAGACCCAGGTACGAGCTGCCCTTCTTCGCCTTCTTCGGCGTCGCCGACAGGACACCGACCAGACCGCCGTCCGGCACGCTGCGGCCCGGCGCCGTCATCCCGGAGTTGCCGAGGAACGCCCGGCGGCCGATCTCGGCCCGCCCGATGCGCATCCAGCCGCCGCCGAGCTCGTACGGCGCGGTCAGCGTGTCGTCGGCGAGGAAGGCCCCCTCGCCGACCGTCGTCAGACTCGGCAGCGCGAGGACCGTCGAGATCTCGGCGCCCCGCCCGATCCTCATACCGAGCAGCCGCAGCCACACCGGAGTGATCAGCCCGGCGTACAGCGGGAACAGCGTCTCGCGCGAGCGGTCCATCAGCTGCGTGACCGTCCACGCCTGCCAGCCGATCCGGCTGTGCGTCGGATGCGTGCCCTCCCGCAGCCCGAGACTCAGCAGCCGTACGAGGACCAGGAGCAGCAGCGCGTACGCCAGACCGAAGGCCAGCGTCGCCGGCACCAGCGCGATCGCCGCACCCCGCAGCGCCGCACCGAACCCGGCGTCGGCACTCACGAAGACCCGTGCCACGAGCAGCGCCGCGACGGCGGCCATCAGCGGCAGCGCCGTCAGCGCGAAGCCGCTCACCCCGTACATCGCACGCCAGTACGTGCCGCGCCGCGGCCGGTCCTTCGGCCACGCCCGCTTCGCCTTGCCCAGTTTGCCCGCCGGGGCCCCAGCCCAGCGCTGACCGGTCGGGATCTGCCCCGCGACGGCCGAACCGGGCGCCACCTCGGCGCGCTTGCCGACCCGGGCCCCCGGGAACAGGATGCTGCGCGTCCCGACGACGGCACCGGCGCCCACCTTCACGGCACCGATCTCCAGCCGGTCGCCGTCCAGCCAGTACCCCGACAGGTCCACCTCGGACTCCACGGCGGCACCCCGGCCCAGCTTGAGCATGCCGGTCACCGGCGGCAGCGAGTGCAGGTCCACGTCCTGGCCGATCCGGGCGCCCAGCGCGCGGGCGTACCGCTCCAGCCAGGAACCCGTCAGCGAGGTCGCGCCACTGAACTCGGCGAGCCGCTCCGCCGTCCACAGCCGCAGATGGACACCGCCACCGCGCGGGTACCGGCCGGCCTTCAGACCGTGCAGCAGCAGCCGCGCCCCGCCCGCCGCGATCGCGAGCCGTCCCGGCGGGCTGAACAGCACGAGGGCGCCTGCCCCCACCAGCCACCACGATGTGCTCGGCGCCCACGGATACGGGCCGAACCAGTGCAGTACGTTCCCGAGCGCGGCCAGCGCCACGGTCCAGCGCAGCCCGAGCAGCGTGAACAACGGCACCAGCACCAGGAGCTGGATCAGCTTGGCGCGCATCGGCACCGGTGCGACGGTCCGCCCGGTGGCGTCGTCCTGGACGGACTTCTCCAGACGCCGGGCCAGCTTGCGCAGGACGGGCTGCTGGTAGATGTCGAGCACGGCCGCGCTCGGGTAGCGCGTGCGCAGCCGGGTGGTGAGCTGGGCCGCCGCGAGACTGTTGCCGCCGATCGAGAAGAAGTCGTTGGCCGAACCGGCGACGGGGATGCCGAGCACCTCGCTCCACTGCTCGGCAAGCCACGCCTCGGTGCCGTAGAGCTGCTCCTTGGCGCCGCCGGTCTCCAGGCCCTCCAGCGGCCAGGGCAGCGCGTTCCGGTCGACCTTTCCGGACGTCCGGGTGGGCAGGTCCTCGACCGGGGCGAGCAGCGGCACCAGCGCGGCGGGCAGTTCGGCCCGCAGCTTCTCGACCGCGGTCGCGTGGTCCCAGCCGTCCTGCGTGACGACATAGCCCACAAGGAGCTGGTTGCCGCCGCGGGCGGTGCGCACGGCGGCGGCGCCGCCCGCGACACCCGGCAGCGCCTGGAGCGCCGCGTCCACCTCGCCGAGCTCGATCCGGCGTCCGCCGAGCTTGATCTGCTCGTCCGCACGCCCGAGGAAGACCAGCCCCTCCGGTTCGGCCCGCACCAGGTCACCGCTGCGGTACGCCCGATCCCAGCCGAGCGAGGCGAGCGGCGCGTACTTCTCCGCGTCCTTCTCGGCGTCGAGGTACCGGGCGAGCCCGACCCCGCCGATCACCAGCTGGCCGCTCGCGCCCATCGGCACCAGCTCGCCCGCCTCGTCGACGACGGCCAGCTCCCAGCCGTTCAGCGGCAGCCCGATCCGGATGGGTTCCTCGCCGGTCAGCAGCGAGGCGCACGCCACGACGGTCGCCTCGGTCGGCCCGTACGTGTTCCACACCTCGCGGCCCTCGGTCACCAGGCGCTGGGTCAGTTCGGGCGGGCAGGCCTCACCGCCGAAGATCAGCAGCCGGACCTCGTTGAGGGCCTCCGGCTCCCACAGCGCGGCGAGGGTCGGCACGGTGGAGACCACGGTGATCTCCTGCTCGACCAGCCAGGGCCCCAGATCGGCGCCGCTGCGCACCTGGGAGCGCGGCACGGGCACCAGACAGGCGCCGTACCGCCAGGCGAGCCACATCTCCTCGCAGGAGGCGTCGAAGGCGACGGACAGGCCTGCCATGACCCGGTCACCGGGTCCGATCGGCTCCTCGGTGAGGAAGAGGCCGGCCTCGGCGTCGACGAACGCGGCGGCGCTGCGGTGGCTCACGGCCACGCCCTTGGGCCTGCCGGTGGAGCCCGAGGTGAAGATGATCCAGGCGTCGTGGCCGACGCCGGGCCGGCCCGCGGGCACCTCGGAGCGGCTCCCGGCCGTCAGCTCGTTCCCGGCCCCGACGACCGCGCGCACCCCCGCCTCCCCGAAGACCAGCTCGGCCCGCTCGTCCGGGTCCTCGGCGTCCACCGGGACATAGGCGGCACCGGCCGCCAGCACGCCGAGGATCGCGACGTACAGCTCGTTCGTGCCGGACGGGACGCGCACACCGACCCGGTCGCCGAGCCCGACCCCCGCCTGCGCGAGCCGCCACCGCATCGCCTCGACCTCGGCCGCCAGCTCACGGTAGGTGAGCGTGCGCCGCCCGTCGTCGAGAGCGGGCTCGTCGGGATACGCCCGTACGGAGGCGTCGAGGATGTCGACGAGCGTGCGCGGCGAGGCGGCCGGGGAGGCGGAGAAGCGCGCCTGGTCACCGAACTCCGCACGCACCTCGTCGTCGGACAGCGCGACTGCGGGGCCTTGCTGGAGGGCTGCCATCGGGTCCTCACGTGTTGTTCCCGGGAGCGTCCGGGGCGCTGGTGGGCCCGCAGGTACGCCTGGGGATATTCCGGTCCAGCTCCGAGCAAGCCTGGAATTTTAGTACGACGCTAGCCCCGCGCCTGGTCATCAGCCATGCGAGGCCCTCTCCCGGGCCACCGGAACCTCTGATTCCGGTGTCCTGACGTGGAGGTATGTCAGCCTGACGAGATCTGCCCCACATCTGTCCGTGACACGGCGGACACAACGAGCGAGGGCTCCCGGCCGCGGGCCCGGTGCAACGAGTGAGGGCCCCGACCTGACGGTCGGGGCCCTCACTCGTTCTGTGTCCGAGGGGGGACTTGAACCCCCACGCCCGTTAAAGGGCACTAGCACCTCAAGCTAGCGCGTCTGCCATTCCGCCACCCGGACAAGGTGTCTGTCGCGCGGGGTTTCCCTCGCGGCGACAGAGAAAACATTACCAGGCTTTCCAGGGGCCCCGATCACCCCCTGTCGCCGCGTGAACGGCGTGTGACGGGCCGGGACCTGCCTTGGGGAGAAAGGGGTGGGAGAGGGAGGATGAGGGTGACCACCAGCGGCGACAGCGGGAGGAAGCAGCGTGAGCGACACCGGCACGACCAGCAGCGTCACGGGCCAGGACGAGGTCGTGGACCTCTGCCGCGAGCTGATCCGGATCGACACCAGCAACTACGGGGACCACTCCGGCCCGGGTGAGCGCAAGGCCGCGGAGTACGTCGCCGAGAAGCTCGCCGAGGTCGGACTGGAGCCGCAGATCTTCGAGTCCCACCCGGGCCGCGCCTCCACGGTGGTCCGTATCGAGGGCGAGGACCGTTCGCGGCCCGGGCTGCTCATCCACGGCCACACCGACGTCGTCCCGGCCAACGCGGCGGACTGGACCCACGACCCGTTCTCCGGCGAGATCGCCGACGGGATGGTGTGGGGCCGCGGCGCGGTCGACATGAAGGACATGGACGCGATGACGCTGGCGGTGGTGCGCGAGCGGATGCGCACCGGCCGCAAGCCCCCGCGCGACATCGTCCTCGCCTTCCTCGCCGACGAGGAGGCGGGCGGCACGTGGGGTGCGCGGCACCTCGTCGACAAGCACCCGAACCTCTTCGAGGGCGTCACGGAGGCGATCGGCGAGGTCGGCGGCTTCTCCTTCACGGTCAACGAGAAGCTCCGGCTGTACCTGATCGAGACCGCGCAGAAGGGCATGCACTGGATGAAGCTGACCGTGGACGGCACCGCCGGCCACGGTTCGATGATCCACAAGGACAACGCGATCACCGAGCTGTCCGAGGCCGTCGGGCGGCTCGGCCGGCACAAGTTCCCGGTGCGCGTGACGAAGACCCTGCGGCACTTCCTCGACGAGCTGGGCGACGCCCTGGGCACCGAGCTCGACCCGGAGAACATGGACGAGACGCTCGCCAAGCTCGGCGGCATGGCCAAGCTCATCGGCGCCTCCCTGCAGAACACCGCCAACCCGACCCAGCTCGGCGCCGGCTACAAGGTGAACGTGATCCCGGGGCAGGCCACCGCCCACGTCGACGCCCGTTACCTGCCGGGGTACGAGGAGGAGTTCCTCGCCGACCTCGACCGCATCCTCGGCCCGCGCGTGAAGCGTGAGGACGTGCACGCGGACAAGGCTCTGGAGACCAGCTTCGACGGCGCCCTCGTCGACGCCATGCAGACCGCGCTCTCCGCCGAGGACCCGATCGCCCGCGCCGTGCCCTACATGCTCTCGGCGGGCACCGACGCCAAGTCCTTCGCGGACCTCGGCATCCGCTGCTTCGGCTTCGCCCCGCTGAAGCTGCCGCCGGAGCTGGACTTCGCCGGCATGTTCCACGGCGTCGACGAGCGGGTGCCGGTCGACGCGCTGCAGTTCGGCGTGCGCGTGCTGGACCGGTTCATCGACGCGTCGTGACGTTGACGCCGACATTCGCCCGCCCGTACGAAGATCGCCCGGCACGGGTGAATGTGACCATCAGCTCGTAGCTCTACTACTCCTTCCTCGTTACAGGTGTTGCGATCAGCTACTTGGGATCGCATTTGCCTACAAGGAGGAATAATGATCAAGAAGGTCGTCGCCGCTGCGGCTGCCACTGGTGGTCTGGTTCTCGCGGGTGCGGGCCTGGCTGTCGCCGACTCCGGTGCTCAGGGTGCCGCCGTGCACTCCCCGGGCGTCGTCTCCGGCAACGTCATCCAGGTGCCCGTTCACATCCCCGTGAACGTCTGCGGCAACACGGTCTCCGTGATCGGGCTGCTGAACCCCGCCTTCGGCAACACCTGCTTCAACAAGTGACGTCGTGCCCCGTCTCCCGACGGGGCACCCCATGGGGTCACCTCATGAGGGTCACTTCGTGAAGGTCTGAGCTCGTCGGCCCCGGAGTGCGCGCCATGCGCTCCGGGGCCGACCTGCTTCCCGCGCACACGTCTCGTGGGTGTGCGCGTGTTCTGAATGGTCCACGTCCCAAGGACTGAGGCAGGGAAACAGCTATGCGACAGGTCACCCGCAAGAGCCTGATGACCGTGGCCGCGGCGAGTGGTGTGATCGCCGTGACCGGCGTGTCCGCACACGCCGACACGGGCGCGATCGGCTCGTCGGCGGATTCGCCCGGCGTGCTGTCGGGCAACACGGTGCAGGTACCGGTGCACGTGCCGGTCAACGTCTGCGGCAACACGGTGAACGTGGTCGGGGTACTCAACCCGGCCGTCGGCAACCGGTGTGCGAACCAGAGCGGCCCCGGCGGCTCGTCCGGTGGCTACGGCGGATCCCACTCCGCCGGCGGCTCACAGGCCGGCGGCCACGCGACCCGGTCACCCGGCGTCGGTTCCGGCAACCACGTACAGGTGCCGGTCGACGCCCCCGTCAACGTGTGCGGCAACAGTGTCGACGTCATCGGGATCGGCAACGCGACAACCGGCAACGGCTGCGCGAACGACTCGACCGGCGGTCACTCGACCAACCCGCCCGGCGGCAACCACCCCGGGCACCCTGGCAACCCCGGTCACCCGGGCCACCCCGGCAACCCGGGTACGCCCGGTCACCCGGGTCACCCCGGCAATCCGGGTACGCCCGGTCACCCCGGTAATCCGGGCCAGGGGCACCCCGGGCACCCCGGGCACCCCGGGCATCCCGGTCAGCCTGGTCACCCGGGTCAGCCTGGTCACCCGGGTCAGCCTGGTCACCCGGGCCAGCCGGGTCACCCCGGACATGGGGGTCATCCGGGTACGCCGGGTCACCCCGGACACCCTGGGCAGCCGGGTCACGGTCACCCAGGACATCCGGGTCAGCCCGGGCACCCGGGTCACGGCCACCACGGCCACCACGGTCAGGGTCACTCGGGCCACCCCGGCCTGCCGGGCCATCCCGGAACCCCTGGTCAGCCGGGTACGCCGGGGCAGACCGGCGGTACGTCCGGGACGGGCGGCGGCGGCAAGCACCGGGGCGGTGTCTCGCAGGTGACGCACCTGGGCGCGCGGTCCACGGTCCAGACGCCGCAGTCGGCGCAGAACGGCCCCGCGCAGCTCGCGCACACGGGCAGCGATCTGCCCATCGGTGCCGTCGTCCCCGCCGGAGCGGCCGCGCTGCTCGCCGGCGCCGTGCTCTTCCGCCGGGCGCGCTCGGCACGGGTGTGATCCCGTACGGCACAAGTGTGACCAGGACGCCACGACCTTCCCCGGTGGCGTCGCGACGGAGCGGGCCCCGCCACGGCGGGGCCCCTCCCGTTCCAGCGGCCCTACGTCACCACGTCGCCCGCACCTGGCGGATGATCCGCCGGCGCAGCCGCACCCTGCGGCTGCCGTCGCGGAGCAGACTCAGGCGGTCCAACTCCCAGTGTCCGTACTCGGCATGGTCGGTCAGCAGACGCGTCGTCTCCTTGCGGGAAACCCCGCGAGGCACGTACACGTCGACAAATTCGTATTCCGGCATCGCATCTATTGTGCGGGCAGTGGCCCGGTACGGATAGCGTCTGCACTATGTCTGATGCTGTGCAGCCCACCGCTGCCGAGGTACGAGCCGCCGCCGAGGCGGTCAAGACCGCTCTCGACCGTCACCTGGCCGCGGTCGAGCGCAGGACGGGCGACGACGACCCGGCCGTATACGAAGCGTTCAACGAGCTCGCCGCCGCGGCCGAGGAGTACGACGAACTCCTCTACGACCGGTATGACGAGGTCACGCCCTTCGAGATCCCCGGCAGTGACGACACGCTGCCTCCGTACACCGGTCCGGAGGAGCCGAACGCGCTGAGCGTGGTGATCCGCCGGGACTACTCCGTGGTGGAGCCGCAGCGACTGCTGGCACAGGCCCAGCGCGTGGAGGCCGTCGAGGAGGACGGCGCCACCGCCACGGAGGGCTTCGACGCGGCGTCCGGCACCCTGCACGGGGCGCTCGGGGTCCTGTTCGGCGAGTTCGAACCGGACGAGATCGCCTCCCGGCACAAGGAGTTCGGTCTGGAGGAGGGCGACTCCACCCTGTGGGTGACCGCCGCCGACGAATCCGCCGAGCCCGGTGAATGGCTGGAGGCCCCCTTCGAGGCGATCGACCCGGAGCGCGTCGTGTGCCGCTTCGACGTCAGCGCGGTGTTCGACGACGAGTCGGACGACGACGACCTCGAGGACGACCTCGACGCCGACGCGGACCTGGAGCAGGTGGACAGGCTGGACGCGGATCGCTGAGGCGCGGCCCGGCACCGGGCTGCCGCGGCACCACACCGACAGGTACGGGGGTGGCGGTCACCGAACACGGTGACCGCCAACCCCGTTTCCGCGAGCTGAGCTGACCTGATCCTGGGCGGGCGCGGTGACCTCTGCCGCGCCGCGCCGGCTCAGCGGGCGCGCAGGTCCGGCGGTCACCCGGGCGGGTGCGGACGGGTGCACCCCCGGGTGGTGCGGCGGGGGGGGGGCCACGCGGGCCCGCCCCCCGGCGGCGCCCCCGCGGGGC
>NZ_JBEXGN010000038.1:0-40322 GCF_040607345.1 Streptomyces sp. NPDC005302 | reverse complement strand
CGGACGAACTCCCACTCCTCATCGGACAGTTCATGGCGACGTATCACCCAACCATGATCCACCAATCAAGATCTTTTGAAGACACGACCTAGGGCAGAGTCGAGGATCGGCATCAGGTTGCGACCGGTGAAGTCCCCGTAGGGGAAAAGGTGGGCGATGATCTGCCCCCACGCCGCCCGGTAGTCGTCCGGCAGGTCATCGCCCCGGGCCTCGAACGCCTTCCATTCCCTGGTGAGATCGCTGCCTGTGACCTTCTCCCAGAAGTTCATCTCCCGCCCTCCTTGAGCCTGTCGATGCGTGATGAGAGGTACTGCCACTTCGCCCAGAACTTCGCGAGTTGCTCGCGTCCGGCGTCGTTGAGCGTGTAGAACTTGCGCGGCGGACCGACCCCGGATGGCCGTTTCGTCACCTGGACGAGCCCGTGCCCCTCCAGCCGCAGCAAGATGGTGTACACCGTCCCCTCGATAACGTCGGTGAAGCCGAGCTCATTCAGATGACGGGTGATGGCGTACCCGTAGGTTTCCTCGCTGCCGATGATTTCGAGCACGCACCCTTCGAGCGTGCCCTTCAACATCTCCGTCAGGTCGTCCATTGCGGGTGCTCCTCAGCCTGGGCAGTACTACGTGCTACCGAGTACTGCTACACGGTATCACCGAGTAGCGGAGGGTGGCAGTACGGGTTGAGGAGTGGGGCGTTGCGGAGCCGGTCCGATGAGTGGCCGCCATTGTGGAGCCCCGTCCCTCGCCACGTTCTCCGAACCACACAACGAACCTGCCTCAACGGAGCCGGTCCACGCGGCCCGACTTGCAGCGAGAGTCCCGCAGCTCGACTTGGTTCAGAGAAGGGAAAAGGCAAGAGTTCGCCACACGAGCGAGGCCCCCGTGGGGGCCGTGACCGGCCGGGTGCACGCACTGTCCACCCTCTTGCTGGCACGCCCAGGACGAGGGCGGCCGTCTTCACTTCGTCGGGCGCACTACTGTCCTTGGTCGCGCGACTGCTGCCGGCGTCGGGCGGCTGCTCCGTTTGCAGGCCGGAGGGCATCCGTGGACAGGGCGCCGGTTCTCGGCGGGCTGGGGAAGCACGGAGGCGCTCGACGTGCAGCCGGTCGAGCCCAGCGTGGTGGTCGAGGTGAGCGTCGACATGCCGCACGCGCTCGCCGCCGTCGAGGGAGGTGTCGTCGGTGAGCCGGGCGAAGAGCTGGGCCGCGGATGCCCGGTACCCGTCCAGGCGCGCCAGCTCGTAGGCACAGGACAGGCGGTCGGAGCCCTGGAGGGTGCTGTCTTCGGCGAGGGTGATCAACCAGTCGACGCCCGTATCCCGGTACCGGTCCAGGCCCACCAGCTTCTGGGCAGCGGAAAAGCGGCCCCAGACGCGGAGGCTGGTGTATTCCATGGGCCGGGCGTAGAGCTGGGCTGCGGAATCCTGGTGACCCGTACGTCCACCAGCTCACGGCTAGCGGACATGCGGTCCCAGTTGTCGAGGGTGGTGTCTTCGGCGAGGGCGATCAACCGGTCGACGCCCGCATCCCGATACCCGTCCAGGTCCGCCAGCCCGCGGGCAGAGAACAGGCAGGCAGGGGACATACGCTCGGACATCGACCCGGCACCGCCGTACGGGTCCAACAGCGGCTCGCCGACGCAGGCGAGCCGCCGCCCTGGCTGGGAGACCCCGCCTTCCATCGGAGTCACCAGTCCGCTCTGCTCCGCAAGGCGCCCGAGGTCTACGCCTCGTCCTTCCCGGACGTTCCCGACGACTTGCCCTATGTCTGGCCGACGTCCGACCGGGCCGCTACGTAGAACCGAGGGCGGACCTCCGCGCTCCGCTCAGGGCGGACTCGGGCGCCCGCACACGTCCGTGCACCGTGGGGCAAGTGCCGCTGCAGGCGTGGGCAAATGGGGGCCGCCGGGCGGATTTAGCGTGACGGGTAACGGCGTGGGCCGCCCCTGGCGCAGACCTTCGCCGTCGTCACGCCGGACGGACCGGCGTACGAGCGAGACTCCAGGAGATTCTCATGGCTGACGCCATCAAGCCGGTGCTGGAACCAGCGGCCGCCGCCTTCGCCGAGGCGACCGCCAATCCGCCGTATCTCTTCGACCTGGCTCCCGCCGAGGGCCGCAAGGCGGTCGACGAGGTGCAGGCGGGCGACATCCCGAAGCCTGCCGTCGACGAGGAATGGATCACCGTCTCGGGCGGTCCGACGGGAAGCGTCCGCGCTCGCCTCGTCAGGCCCGCCGGCGCGACGGACACCCTTCCCGTGATCCTCTACATCCACGGCGCCGGGTGGGTCTTCGGCAACGCCCACACCCACGACCGCCTCGTGCGCGAACTGGCCGTCGGCGCCCGGGCCGCCGTGGTCTTCCCCGAGTACGACCTCTCGCCCGAGGCCCGCTACCCCGTCGCCATCGAGCAGAACTACACCGTCGCCCGCTGGATCGTCGAACAGGGCGCGGCCAAGGGCCTGGACGCCTCTCGGATCGCGGTGGCCGGTGACTCCGTGGGCGGCAACATGAGCGCCGCGCTGACCCTGATGGCGAAGGAACGGGGTGACGTCCCGCTCGTGGCACAGGTGCTCTTCTACCCGGTCACGGACGCGAATTTCGAGACGGGCTCCTACCACCAGTTCGCTACGGGTTACTTCCTGCGCCGCGACGGTATGCAGTGGTTCTGGGACCAGTACACGAGCGACGAGAGCCAGCGCGCCGAGATCACGGCGTCCCCGCTGCGCGCCACCGTCGACCAGCTCACCGGGCTGCCCCCGGCCCTCGTCATCACGGGCGAGGCCGACGTCCTGCGTGACGAGGGTGAGGCGTACGCCAACAAGCTCCGCGAGGCCGGCGTCCCCGTCACGGCTGTCCGCTACCAGGGCATCATCCACGACTTCGTCATGCTCAACGCCCTGCGCGACACCCACGCCGCCGAAGCCGCGATCACTCAGGCCATCGCCACCCTGCGCTCGGCACTGAAGACCGTCTGAGACCCACAGGGAGAAAAAGGACATGACCACCTCCACACCCACCGTCGTCCTCGTCCACGGCGCGTTCGCGGACGCCGCCAGTTGGTCCGGAGTCATCACCGAGCTACAGAACCACGGCATCCCCGTGGTCGCACCGCCGAACCCACTGCGCGGCCTTGCCACGGACGCCGCGTACGTGGCGTCCGTGGCAGCCCAGATCGACGGCCCCGTCGTCCTCGTCGGTCACTCCTACGGCGGCGCGGTCATCACCGTGGCCGGTGCGGCGGACAACGTCGTCGGGCTCGTCTACGTCGCCGCCTACGTCCTCGAAGAGGGCGAGAGCCTGGGCGAGCTCCAGGGCCGCTTCCCCGACTCGCCGCTCGCGAGCAGCCTGAAGCAGTCGACGTATCCCGTCGAGGGCGCGGGGGCCGCCGTCGAGGTGACCATCGAGACGCCGGCCTTCCCGAACGTCTTCGCGGCCGACGTGCCGGCCGAGATCACCAAGGTCCTGGCCGTCACCCAACGCCCCCTGGCTGCTGGGTCGTTCACGGAGACCGCCTCGACGGCCGCCTGGAGGACGAAGCCCGCCTGGGCGCTCGTCGCGGGAGCGGACCAGGCGATCAACCCGGAGGTCGAGCGCTTCGGCGCGAAGCGGGCCGGCGCGACCACCGTCGAGATCGAGGGTGCCTCGCACGCCGTGGCCGTGTCGCGACCCGAGGAAGTGGCCGGCTTGATCCGCGACGCTGTCAGCGCGACGAGCTGACCCGCGGCGGCGCGGTCCCGCGGACGCCACCTCCGGTGTCGTCCGCGGGACCGCGCCGCGAAACTTCCTGCGTCTCTTCCTGGTCTCCCCCACGTCAACGCTGTGTGATTGCGGTACAGGCTGCATTGCCGAGCGATCACGCTGCCCGTGGGAGGTTCCTGGTGTCCAACGTCCTGTCCACCGCACCGTTGTCCTCCTCGGAGCGGACGGCACGCTGGCACGAAGCGGTCAACCGCACCTTCGTACCTCTGGATGTCGAACTCCTCGAACGCGAGCCGTCGCCCGGATCGATCGTCAGCCATCGGCTCGGCCCTCTGCGGATCTCCACCGTCCAGGCAGGACCGCAGGTGGTGAGGCGCGACAAGCGTCTGATCTCGCGGGACAGCCGGGAGACGGTGATCCTCAGCCTTCAGAACTGTGGCACCGCGCTGAAGGAGCAGGACGGCCGGGAGTCCCGGATAGCGCCAGGCGGGTTCTCCCTGAGCGATTCGTCCCGGCCGTTCAGGAAGAAGCTCCCCGACGGCTTCACGTTCACGTCCTTCCAGTTCCCCCGCGATGAACTGCGTGTGCGGGACGAGGACTTGCGGGCCGTGACCGCGACCTCTTTCACCGGGGACACCGGCACGGCTGCGCTTCTCGCGACGTACCTGGCACAGACCGCCCGCGACGCGGCGGCCTTCGACCCGGGTGTCGGGGGGCGTGTCGCCGCCACGGCGCTCGACCTGCTGGTCCTGCTCATCGACGAGCGGTGCGGACGCTTCGTTCCCGACGCGACGCAGAATGCCAAGGCGTCACTTGTTCGCGTGAAGGAGCACGTCGCGCGGAACCTTTCCGACCCCGATCTCTCGCCGTCCAAGATCGCCCAGGCGAACTTCATGTCGGTTCGCTACGTGCACAAGCTGTTCCAGCTCGAAGGCACGACGGTGAGTGGATGGATTCGGACGCAACGGCTGGAGCGGTGTCGCCGAGACCTCCTGCGGCCGCGGGCCAGGGACCTGGGCGTGGCGGCGATCGCTCACAGCTGGGGCTTCGTGAGTGCCAGCCATTTCAGCCGCGCCTTCCGCACGGCGTACGGCATGGCGCCACGCGACTGGCTGGCCGCAGGCCTGGCAGGTGAGCAGCAACCCGCACAGAACCCCTGAGCGGCCTGATGTCGCCCGCGCGCCGTGAACGCGTCGCCGTCAGGAGTTCGGATCGGCGCCGACGGACAAGGACCCGGCCTCCGTCAGGGCCTCGATGCGGGAGTGCGCTTCTTCCACCAGCACGGGCGGGACACGGCCTTCCAGCACCAGCACGTGCCGCAACTCAGCCGTGGCAGAGGCGAGTTCCCCGAGGTGGGTGAAGGCGCGGGCCAGGTAGAGGCGGACCTTGCCCTCCTGCCTGTCCCATCCGAGAGCCTCGAACTGCCCGCCGATCGGGCGGAGAACGTCGACGACGTCCTGCCAGTCTTCCTGGGCGAGATAGGCGAACGAGACGTGGTACGCGGCGATCAGAGCAGTGACGTCGCGGACGTTCGACGGGATGCGGTCAAGATTCCGGGCGTCGGCGAGGACCGCCATGACCTCTCCGTAGGTCTCGATGGCTTCGGCGGTCCGGTCGGCCGAAGCCAAACTGTCGATGGCCACGTTGCAGGCCTGGAGGTATCCGTTGATCTCGTCGGCCTGGGAGAACAGCTCCATGGCCCGGCGTGCGCTGTCCGCGGCGCGGGACGGATCACCGACGCGGCTCAGAAGCGATCCGAGGTAGGTGTGGGCCCACGCCTCCTGGATGACGTCTCCCGCTGCGCCGGCAAGAACGAGGGCGAGCCGGGCGGCGGCGACCGCGTCGTCGTGGCGGCGTTCGCAGGCCCAGTAGGCCCACGAGAGGTAGTTGCGGTGGGTGGCTTCGAGGACGGGATCTCCGAGAGAGGCGGACGCCTCGGCCGCACGCTCGTAGATGTCGACCCAGAGCCCCGACGAGACCCAGTTGTCGGAGAACCAGTGCATGGCCTCGGCGACCTCGACCACCCTGGCGTGTTCGCCGTCCGCCGCGGCCGCGTGGAAGGCGGCCGACCAGTTGTCGCTCTCCGCCTTGATCCACTGGAACGCCTGCCGACGGCTGTCCAGGGCGACCGGACGCAGCGGATCCGGCGCGGGCGCACCATAACCCGGCTCGTACCAACGGCCGGCGAGGACGGCCGTATCGAGCAGCCAGGCCTTCAGCCGTGCCGCGTCGGCGGCCGACTCCTCGGGGCTGTCCTCCAGTTGGTGCCGTGACCTCGCGTACAGCCGCAGCAGATCATGGAGGCGGTACCGGTCCTCATGGCGCGTGGCGAGCAGTCCAGCCTCCAGCAGCTCCTCCAGTACGTCCTCGGCCTCAGGAATCGCCGTGCCGGCGAGCACGGCGGCCAGCGGCACGCTGAAATCGCCTCCGGGTACGAGCGAGAGCAGCCGGAACATCCGTGCGGCCCCCGGCGCGAGACGTGAGTACGACAGGGAGAACGCCGAGTTCACCCGGAGGTCGCCGGCGCTGAGCAGGTCCAGTCTGCGGTTCTCGTCGTTGAGACGGGTCGCCAGACGTTGGAGGCTCCAGTTCGAGCGTGTGGCCGCCCAGTTGGCAGCAACGCGCAGCGCGAGAGGAAGGTGACCGCACAGCTCTGTCACCGAGCGCGCGGCTTCCGGTTCCGCATCCACGCGGCCGGCGCCCACCACCGCTCGCAGCAGAGAGGCGGACTCCGGCTCGCTCAAGGCACCCAGCTCGACACGCTGGACTCCTTCCAGGCCCGCCAGGGTGCGGCGGCTGGTCACCACCATCAGCAGCCGGCCCGTACGCGGCAGGAGAGGACGCACCTGGGACTCGCTGCCGGCGTTGTCCAGGATCACGAGGGCGCGGAGATCCCCGGCCAACGCGTGGTAGCGCGCCAGACGCTCTTCGCTGTTCAACTGCGCCACGTCGAGGTCACCGACTCCCCAGCCTCTGAGCAGACGCACCACCGCGTCGTCCACCGAGAGCGGGTGGGCGTCCAAGCCGCGCATGTCCACGAGGAACGCCCCGTCCGTGAAGGACGTTCCGCACTCTTCGGCCAGCCGGATCGCCAGCGTGGTCTTCCCGCTTCCGGGGCAGCCGCACACCACGGCCACCGCAGGTGCGACCGCGTACCGACCCCGGTCCGGCGCGTCGGAGTCTTCGAGGTGCCGATGCGCGACGGCACGCAGCAGGTTCAGCTCGGCGCGCCTGCCGACGAAGTCACGGACACCCCTGGGCAATTGGTGTGGGGGGACGACGGAATCGGAGGAGCTCGCGGCCGGACGCGAGGCCCGGGCGATCGACAGCAAGTCGGCGTGGTTCGACTCGTCCAGTCCCAAACCCTGGGCAAGGGCGGCGATCGTCCCGCGTCGAGGACGAAGACTCCGTCCCCGTTCCATGTCACCGATGGCGCGCCCCGAGACACCGGACGCCTCGGCCAGCTCCTCCAGCGTCAGGCCACGCTTCTGACGCAGCTCCCGCAGCCGACGGCCGAATGACGTCCCGCTACTGCTTTCCACCGCACCTCACCGTCGGCACTACCCACACATATTGCTCGTTTCATCATACTCTGCGAGGTGTCCCGGCCATTCCTTCAATTCTCAGGTAGTCGCAGGTCATCGTCGGGCCCGGCGTCGGACAAGTCCCGGGCCAGCGTCTCACCGGCCCCGCCCGCCTTCCGCGCTCTCGCCGCCGCAGGAATCCGGGCCCTGTTTGAAAGCTCCGACTCAGGAGGTCGTACTGGGCGAGGACCTCGGGGCGTGGGTCAGCGGGCAGCGAGCGGGGTGGGAGCAGCTAATGAGGGCGAGCCGCAGATTGCTTGGCCATCCGATCTCCCACGCTGGGTCCCCGATGTAGGAGAGGCCCGTCTCCCCGGCAGCACGGCGTTCGGCATTCTCCACCGCCTCACCGGCTCCACCGTCTCGCCGACAGCCGGCGCCTCAACACCGATCGATTCCAGCAGAATCACTGCGCGGGACTCGGATGGGCGGTGGCCGCCCTGGGCGCCATCGCCCTCCTGGCAACCGTCGTCGCGGTGCGCCTGTGGCCTCGTCAGACGGAGGTGGTGATCGAGCACAAGCACGAGGGCCTCGCGCCGATCACCCTCACCTGGCCGACGTCGTCGCGGCCGGCAGGAGATGGCGGCACATTCACCAGATGGTGGCCGAACCACCGCATGCCCTTCTGTGACCCGATACCTACGGAAGCAACTATCGCCTGGTCACCACCCTGCCGGATCCCCGGGGTTATCCGGCTCGGCAGCTGGCCGCTCTCTAAACTCGCCTTCAGGTCCGATCATGAATCCGTAGGCCATGGACACCCGACCGCTCCCGGCCGGAAACGACCAGCCCTCTGTCGCCGAGCCCTCGGGATGGTCGGCGCCCAGGATGCGCGGACCGCCCTCGTAGAACGGAGCCGGCGGCAGGGCAAGGCCGCCCCAGCGGTCCTGAAATTCCATGGCCCGGTCGATCTCCACTGCGGGAATCCCGAGCCTGACCCAGGCTTCGCGGTAGCGCCGGATGCCCTGCACCGGGACACGGATGCCGTCCACCTCGACGAACTTCTGGGCTCTGCGACTCAAGCCGGAAGGCGCGACCGGGATCGACGACATCGATGTTCCGGCCCTCACCGCTCCTCGCTGCTGCCGGAGTGGATCACGGCCTCCGCGATCTCTCGCACGCGGTCCATGGTGATCCCTGCGCGCTGTTCGACGGCGAGGGCATGGTCGGTGGGCTCCAGTTCGACGTAGGGGCGCTCGCCAACCGGGCGGGTGTGGACGTGGGTCTTGAGATTCAGCGTCGTGGGCGAATAGACCGGCAGATCAGTGGTCAGCCAGCCGAAGTACGGCCTCCCGGCCTCGCGGCCTCGCGTGTCCCACAGGTCCGCTGAGCGGGAGAAGTTCTCGCGGCTGAGGGACACCCAGACACCCCAGGAGAACATCGCGTCGCTACCGACGATTGGTATCTCGATCATGCCCTTCACGAAGTAGTGCTGCGCATGAACCACGCACTGGTCCGAGGAAAGCTGGCAGTCGTTGGCGTCGGCGAACGTCGGATCCCACACAGCCGGGGCCTCAGCCGAGTAGGTCATCGGCAGCTCAGAGTGGTGGGCACCGCCGCACGAGCAGGTGAACCCGAGATCACTGGTCATGGCACCGGAGCCTAGTGACGGGTTCCGACACTGCCTCGGGCAGGAGCCCCTCCCACCCGCTGCCCTACAGGACGCTCAGTCGCAGTGGCTCAAACGTCAAGCGCAGTCCTCACTCACCTTGCGATGTTCGATTTACGTTCGATACATTGATCTCAGAGATGCATCGACAGCCATCGAAGCACTGAGAGACGGACGGTCATGCTGCTGCAAACGGGGTGCGTCTCGCGGTCCATGGTGACGAACTCGTCCGCAGCAGGAAAACGAGACACTCTGAGGCAACTGGAGAATCCGGGTTCTCCAGGCTGAGATGTGTCTCATGAGGCAGTCGTACGCAACCCCGTGGAACAGTTCCGAGAGCGCCGGGACTGAATTCGTCTGGGCCCTGAGGCGAAGGCAATTCTATTCCTTTCACTAGCGACATCGCGAACCAGTTGTGATCCGCCAGTTCGGCCGAAGCCCCTCCCTTTACGGGAACATCCAACCCAATTGCGGCCGGTTGCTGTGGGCGATCGGGCGCCTCTACTGCTCGAGCGGCAGGTCCGCGGACGATGGGGCGTGTTGGGCGGCCAACCTTGCTGGGGCGTTGATCATGCCGAAGCCCTGGTAGCCGTCGATGCGCTGTACAAGTTCGAAAAAGACACGGCCGATCGTGAGGGTGTAGAGGTGCAGGAACTCGCCCTGCTCGTCTCGGTCGTACATAAGGCCGAGCTCGCGCAGTTCCCGGTGGTGTTCGTCGCCGAGGTCAAAGCGGGCCTGCAGGTCGTCGTAATAGTTGTCGGGGATCGGGAGCGTGACCCTTTCTGGTAGGTCAAGGAGGCGGCGGGCGGTGGCGCGGATGTCCTCGTCGACGAGAGCGATGTGTTGTCCTGGTAGGCCGCGAGTACCGACCTTGGCCATGTTCAAGACCAGCCGGAGGGTGCCCGCGGTGTTGGTCATCGCCCGGCTGCGCAAGAGCCCGTAAGGGTCGGCGACCTCGACGCTTTCGTGAGGCTTCAGACCGAGTACGGCCCGGTAGAAGAGCGCGGCCTCGTCGAACTGGTCCCAGGGATGCGCGAGCACGACGTGGTCGATGGCCTGCACGGAACCTGTGCTGTCGTCGGGTGGGGCAGCAGGGGAGAAGTCCTGCCGCCACAGTGGGTTCGTCGCATCGCAGAAAAATAGTTCGGTGCCGTCCGGTGCCGCCACGGCGTTCAGCAATGCCTCATCGGGAGCTCGATGCCGTGGAAGCACCGGTGCAAGCAGAGAGTTGGCGCGCGCGGTGGAGGCCTTTGGGTCCGGCGAGTCCAGCCCGAGGGCCACCAGCGACGTCTCACCGCGAGCCGCCTTCGGGAGCACTCGATTGAGGAGGATCCTAGCTCCGGACTGTTCCCAGAGTTCCACCGGCTTGGTGGCGTGCTCTCCAGTGCGGGCAAATCCCAGAACTCCGAGCAGACTACCAAGGCGCGTGGGTTCGGATGTCCCGATTTCAGCGAATGCAAATTGGCTGGGCTGCATTGGCGGTGGGATAGAAGCGCCGCCGGGGAGGGTCTCTGAGACAGACTCCTCTAGCGCAATCAGCGATCGCATCGCGTCGACAGCGGTTCGCCCGGTGTCGGCCTGTCGGAAGTTGTCGTTGAAGATCTCAAGTGACCGGGGACCCGCATAGCCGGTACGCAGGACGTGTGCGAGCAGCCTCGTCAGGTCGAAGCCTCCTTGACCTGGGAAGCAGCGATAGTGGCGGCTCCACTGGAGCACATCCATGGCGAGGAGCGGTGCGTCGGCCAGTTGCAGGAAGAAGATCTTCTCGCCTGGAATGGCTTCGATACCGCCCGGATCTGAGCCGCGCGAGAGTATGTGAAAGCTGTCCAGGCAGTTCCCCAGGTTCGGATGCTCAGCCGCCCTGACGATCCGCCAGGCGTGCAGATAGGTGTTGACGTGCCGACCCCATGCCAGCGCCTCGTAGGCGATTTTGATGCCGTGGTCTGCCGCGCGCTCTGCAAGTAGCCGCAGTTGCTCAGCGGCGAGATCGTCATCGGTGACTGCGTCGGGGGACGCATTTGAGCAGACCAACAAAGTGTCGGCGCCGACGCGTTCCATCAGTCGAAACTTGTGCTCGGCTCTGCGCAGGTTGGCCCGCAGCCGCTCGGGGGACGTCGAATCGAAGTCCCGGAAGGGCTGGTAGAGGTCGATGGACAAGCCCAGATCGGCGGCTCGCCCGCGGACCTGCTCGGGAGCGAGCGGACATCCGAGCAGATCGTTCTCGAAGATCTCCACGCCGTCGAACCCGGCCCGTGAGACGGCCTCCAGCTTCTCGGTGAGGGAACCACTGAGGGAGACGGTGGCGATGGACGTGCGCATATCGGGCTCCTGTCTGATTACGCGGAGACGAGGGCAGCCATGTGAGCCAGCATCCGGTCGGGATCGGGCTCGCATCCGGTGAACAGCCTGAAGGCCTGTGCGGCCTGATGGACGGCCATTCCACCGCCGTCCAGGGTGCGGCAACCGAGGGCTCGAGCCTGGATCAGCAGTTCCGTGTCGAGTGGCCGGTAGACCACATCGGCGACCCAAAGTCCTGGATGCAGCAGTTCCGTGGGGAGCGGCAGCCCTGGGTGGTGGGCCATCCCCGTCGGGGTGGCATGAACGAGTCCGTCGGCAGTCATGAGCAGGGGGCCAAGCTCGTCTTGGGACGCCGTGGAGACTCGGTCCGCCCCGAAACGTGCCACGAGTTCTACGGCCAGCGCTGAAGCTCGGTCCGCATCGACATCGATCACGGTGAGCTGGGCGGCTCCGAGCGTGAGCATCGCGTGCGCCACGGCAGCGCCGGCGCCCCCGGCGCCGAGCTGCACGACCCTACGAGTGGGGGCGTCTTTCAGCCCCTGAGCGAAGGACTTGGCGAACCCGGTCCAGTCTGTGTTGTGCCCGCATGACCTGCCGTCTGGTCCGAACACCACGGTGTTCACCGCGCCCAGCACTCTTGCGTCTTCGGACAGGTCGTCAAGGTAAGGGATGACCGTCTGCTTGCCAGGGTGCGTGATGTTGAGCCCATCGAAGCCGAGTCGTCGTGCCGTGTGAACAAGCTCGCCCACGTCGCTGGCGTCCAAGCCGAGATCGTCGAGGTCGAGGGTGCGGTAGAGCAACCGGAGGACATGGTGGTCGGCCTCGCGCTCGTGGAGGGCCGGACTGAGTGAGGGGCCAATGCCGGATCCGATGAGACCGATCAGGTATGAGGACGGTGCCAGGGGCATGCTGTGCTCTCTTCCAGGAGGGGGAGATGCGAGTGAAGGCCTCGGGTACCACAGGTCTCGGCGCACAGATCACGTACTGCTCGCGGTCGGCGGCCGGTAAGCCTGCTCGCTGAAGGCGAGTGCGGGCACCCACGATGCGGTCCTCCAACGCGTCTGTGGCGGACGGATTGTCGGCGTCACCCCCTCGTCATATCGGGCTGTCTGATCAGCAGTAGTCAGCCGGGGTGTGGAAGCGCGCGGGCCGCGTGAAGGGCGGCCAGGTAGCCGAAGGTGAGGGCGGCACCAACCTGGCAACCAGCTCCTGGGTATTCCGATGCGGTGGGCGAGTTCGCGTCGTTGCCACAGGCGTATAGGCCGTCAATGGGCCTGCCACTGTGGTCAAGTACCTGGGCTTCGGGGCTGGTCCTGAGGCCGAGCGTTGTGGCTAGTGGCGTAGGGACGACGGCGATGGCGTAGAAGGGTGCGTGCTCGATGGGGCCGAGGTTCACGTTGGGTGCGTGGATTGGATCGCCGAACTGCTGTCCGTAGGGGTGAGAGCCTTTTCCGAATTCCTCGTCAAGACCAGTGCGGGCGAAGCGGTTGGTGTCCACGATTGTGCGTGTGAGACGGCTGGGGTCGACTCCGATGGTCGTTGCGAGGTCGTGTACGGATGGTGCGGTGCGCAGGTACCCGGTTTGAATGTGGCGCTTGAGCAGCGGCAGCGGAGTGTGGGGCCGGATCATGCCAAGGCCGTATGCGGACAGGGCTCGCGCATCGGTCACCAGCCAGGCTGGGATTGTGGGAACGGACGCATGTTCTGCGAACATGGCCCGAACAAAGCGGTGATACGACACCGACTCGTCCACAAACCGGCGTCCTGCGGCGTTGACCGCAACGATTCCGGGCTTGGCCCGGTCCCAGATGTGAGGGAAGACGGCCGTAGATCCGTCCCGTCGGCGGCCGATGGAACTCGGGAACCACAGGGCGTTGTCGTCCTTGGACTCTGTCGTCGCCCCTCCCACCAGACGAGCAAGCGCCAGAGAGTCGCCGGTGGCTCCCTCAGCCGCAGGGGTGAACTGCGCGGTGGGCGCGGGCAGGTAGCGGGTCCTCAGTTCTGAGCTGGCGGAGAACCCGCCGGCGGCAAGGATGACACCAGCTCTGGCGCCGATCCGCACGGCGCGCCCCTGCTGCGTGACGACCGCGCCCGTCACTCGGCCTGCGTCAGCGATCAGTTCGGTGGCCCGTGCCCCAAACCACACGTCACCTTTGCGCTGCAGAAGCTGGTGAAAGAGGCTCGCGGTGAGCGCGTTGCCCATGGCGAGGCGAGTGCCGCGAGGGTGGCGGATCATGTCCATTGCCCAGCGCATACCGAGGCGAAGTGCGATGGCCGTGCCGCGCGCCGAGCCGTGGAAGACGGAAAGGAGATCGTTGACTTCCGAGCGGCGGACCATGAGGGTTCCGCCGAAGAGAGCGAATTCCGGTATGGGACGACGGACCCGACCGAAGTGACCTTTGCCGAGCTTGCGACCATCGAAGGTGTGGGGTTCCAGGGCCCGGCCGACGCCGCAACCCGGTATTTCGGGGTGGTAGTCGACCGCTGCTGCGGAGTGCCAGAACCCGACACCGACGCGCTCCAGGTAGTCGATCGCCGCGGGTGCGTGGACGAGGTAGCTCTCCCGCAGTTCCTTGGGGGCGCGGTCACCAACGAGGTTGTCCAGATAGTTCTGGGCCGCCGCGGTGTCGGCGGCAGGATCGTTTTGGTGGCGGTGTCCGGGAGCCCAGACTGTGCCGGCCGAGTAGGCGGTGGTGCCGCCGAGCCATTCGCTCTTTTCCATCACGAGGACGGCCAGGCCCTCTTGCGCTCCGACGACGGCAGCGCCGAGGCCACCCGCACCGGAACCGATGACAAGGAGGTCGACCTGGCGGTCCCAGGGTTCGGTCATGGGGCGATCCCTAACGAGGTGCCGTGGGGCTGGGTGTTCCGGGCCGGGCCTGTGCCGTCTCGAGGTAGCGGACTCGCAGGCCCTTTTGGCGGATCAGGCGGTCGCATGGGCCGCGTCCGGCGTGACGCGGCCCAGTGGTTGACCGGTGCAGCCCGGAGTGGTCGTGTGCGAGGGCGGCAGTTCGGGCTGACTCACAGCCCCAGGTAGATCTGCCGTACTCGCTCGTCGTGTGCGAGTTCCTCCGAGGTGCCGGACATGGCCACCGAGCCGTTCTCCATCACCAGGCAGTGGCTGGTGACTCCGAAGGTCAGCTTGGCGTTCTGTTCGACCAACAGGAGGCCCAGCCCTTCGCCGCGCAGTCGTACGAGGATCTCCAGTACGTTTTCGATCAGCTTTGGTGATAGCCCCATCGATGGTTCGTCCAGCAGGAGCAGCCTCGGCTTGGACATGAGCGCCCGTCCGATGGCCAGCATTTGCTGCTGCCCTCCCGACAGGTCGCCGGCTGCCCTGCTGCGGAAATCCCGCAGGACGGGGAACAGGTCGAAGACGTGCGCGAGGATGTCGCGTGTTTCCCCCTTCCACGGCCGGTGGTAGGCGCCGAGCATCAGGTTCTTCTCGACGGAAAGCCCCGGGAAGACGTGGCGGCCCTCGGGAACGTAGCCGACGCCGTGCCGGACCATGTCGCGAGCTCGTACCTTGCTGAGGTCGGTGTCACCGAGTGTGATCCGCCCGCTGGTACGCGGGACAAGCCCCATCAGGGCCTTGAGCGTGGAGGTCTTGCCTGCGCCGTTGGAGCCGATGATCCCCATGGACTCGCCCGGGGCGACGCTCAGCGCCACTGACCTGACCGCACACACTCCGCCGTAGTGAACGGTCAGGTCTGTGACGGCGAGGCTGTCAGTGTCAGCGTCGGATGCGGCGGGTTCGGCAGCGGTGGTCGTCATCGTGAAACCTCCGGTGCGACGTCAATGTGTATTTCGGCTGCCGTCGCCGAGTCGCCGAGGTAGGCCTCGATGACCTCGGGGGTCGCGGCCACTTCGGCGGGTGTCCCGTCGGCGATGACGTTGCCTGCGGCGAGTACGGTGATCCGTTCACACAGGGACATGACCAGTCCCATGTTGTGCTCGATGAGGACAACGGTGACGCCTTGATCGCGGATCGAGCGAACGATGGCCGAAAGCTGACCGACCTCCTCACCATTGAGGCCGGCTGCCGGCTCGTCCAGGAGGAGCAAGCTGGGACGTCCCGCCATGGCCCGCGCAATCTCGATCCGCCGCTGGATGCCGTAGGGAAGCGACTGCGGGTGGGCGTCCGCGAAGGCAGTGAGTCCGTACTCCTTCAGAATCTGGTCGGCCTGGGCCTGCAGGTGGTGTTCGTTGGAGATGACGCCGACGGGCCACACGGCGTACTGCCAGACCTTGCTGGTGCGGGACCGGTCGAGCACGACGAGGACGTTCTCGCGGACGGTCATCTGGGAGAAGAGGCGCAAGTTCTGGAAGGTGCGCGCCATTCCAGCCAAGGACAGCTGATACGGACGTGCCCGGCCTATATCGCGGCCGACGCCGGTGACGGTGCCTCCGGACGGCCGGTACAGTCCGCTGATCACATTGAACAGGGTGGTTTTGCCGGACCCGTTGGGTCCCACGATGCCGCGGATCTCACCGCGGTCCACGGTCAGCGTCACGTCGCTGAGCGCGGTCAGCGCACCGAAGCGCTTGGTGACGTGGCTGATGACCAGCGCCGGTCCACTGTCGTCCTGACCATCGAACGCATGGCCCTCAGGGACGGGAGCCGGCGCATAGGGCCCGAGTTCCGGAGCGTGTACGTCGTCGCCATTCCTGCGGCGGCGGCTGATGGCGTCCCTGACGCGCTCGGGGACCCCCGCTATCCCCGTGGGGGCGAACACCACCATGAGGACGACGACGATGCCGTAGCCGAGTTGGGCGTAGACGGCGAAGTCGACGAGGGCTTCGCGGATCAGTACGAGGCCGACCGCGCCGACCACGCAGCCGATGAGGCTGCGCCGGCCGCCGATGATGACCATGGCCAGCAGCAGGAACATGTTGCTGAGGCTGAAGGTCTCGGGTGCCACGTACCGGATGAGGCCGGCATAGAGGATGCCGGCCACTCCCCCATAAGCACTGGCGAGAAGGAAGGCGGTCATGCGCAGCAGGGGAATTTCCGCGCCCATGGCGCCGGCGGCGAGGGAGTCATCCCGCATCGCGCGCAGCCGGCGTCCCAGCCGGGTGCGCACCACGAAGCTGCCGAAGGCGAGTGCCAGGGCGAAGACCACGATCTCGAGGTAGTAGTACATGTACTCGTCGGCAAGGTCGATCCCGAAGAGCGGTGGCACGGGGATGCCCGAGATGCCGTCCGCACCCCCGGTGATCTCCGCGTTGGTGATCCAGTTGACGAATCCCAGCGCGAGTCCGAGCGTGACGATGCCGAGGTAGTGGGATTGCATGCGCAGGGCCGGCAGGCCCACGAGCAGGCCTACGAGCATCGTCGTTGCGATGCCGACGATCGCGGCTGTCCAGAAACCGTATCCGGAGTGGGTGGTGAGGATGGCGGTGATGTAGGCCCCGACGCCGAAGAACGCGACCTGGGCGAGGTTGATCTGGCCCGCGACGCCCATGACGAGACCCATGCCGACGGCGAGGAGGGCGAAGATGATGGCGATGTCCACCACGTGGATGGAGTAGCTGTTGAGGCCGTAGGGAAGGGCGTAGGCCGCTACGCAGGCCAGCAGGATGAGCCCAGGCTTTGATCTGAGGATGCTCACGCTCGGCTCACCGTCCTCTCGCCGAAGATGCCGGTCGGGCGGATCATGATGGCTGCGGTGAAGACGAGGAAGGTGACCAGGACGCTGTAGCCCTGGAAGTGGTCTCCTGCGTAGGAGTCCAGGACTCCGATGGCCAGGCCTCCCACCACTGCGCCCGGAATGCTGCCGAATCCGCCGAGCATGGCTGCGGCGAAGCCCTTGACCCCTAGGGCCCCGCCCAGGGTGGCGTCTACGTACAGCATGGGTCCGGCGAGGCTTCCGGCCAGAGCTGCGATGCCGGCGCCTATCGCGAACGCGAGGGCGTTGCTGCGGCCGACGTGGATGCCTACGGCGGTTGCGGCCTCGTGGTCCATGGCTACCGCTTGCATCGCGGCTCCTGGCTTGGTGCGCTGGAGGAAGAGCGTGAGCAGGACCACGGAGGCTGCGGTGATGGCGATGACCATCAGGTCGTAGGTGCGGATACGGACACCCATGATCTCCAGGGGGCCGGACGTGATCGGTGAGGGCATGGCCCGTCCTGTGGTCCCCCAGATCAGCGTCGCGGCCGCCTGGAGGACGGTGCCGAAACCGATGGTGCCGATCAGCATGAGGTCGAAGTCCTTGTTCTCCAGCGGGCGCAGCACCCGCTCGATGACCAAACCGATGATGCCCGTGACGACGATCGAGATGAGGATGGCTGCGACGAACGGGACGTGCGAGGTGAGGTAGAACGTGGAACAGGCGTAAGCACCGATCATCGCAACGTCGGCATGTGCGAAGTTGACGAGGCCCATGGTGCGGTAGACGACGGAGAAGCCGACAGCGATCAGCGCGTAGATCGCGCCCAGGCTGAGCCCTCCGACGAGGGTTTGCATGGTGACTTGCATGGTGGCTCCCTGAAGCCGGTTGCGGAGCCCGGCTCTCGGCTCGACGGGCTGGCGGGCGAGGCGGCCCTACTGAGCTGCGGAGAGCTTGCCGTCCTTGATGACGCCGATGGTGGTCTTGAAGATGCCGACGCCGGTGTTGTCGTAGGCGAAGTCGCCGAGCAGGCCCTGGTACTTGGTGGCGCGGATCTCGTCGGCGAGCTTCTTGCCGGTGGCCACCTTGGTGTTCTTCAGAGCGGTGAGCACGATGTTGGTGCCGTCGTAGGCCTTGGCTCCGTGCAGTTCCGCCTCCTTGCCGTACTTGGCCTTGTACGCGGCGGCGAAGGAGCGGCTGGCGTCGCTGATCTCGTTGCTCAGGTACGGGGAGCTGACGATGGTGCCTTCGGCGTTCGTGGCGCCGGCGGTGTCGGTGAAGACAGGCGTGCCCTGCGGGGCGGCGCCGGCGAAGGGGGCCTTGATGCCGAGGTCGCGGGCCTGCTTGACGATGAGGCCGGCCTCGACCTCTTCGGATCCGAGGAAGATGGCGTCGGGCTTGGCCTGACGGATGCGCGAGAGGGAGGCGCTGAAGTCTTTCTGGTCGGTGGTGACGACCTGGTCGGCGACGGGGGTGATGCCGGCCTTCTTCAGTGCGGCGGTGAAGGCGTCGTGCTCGCCCTTGCCGTAGGAGCCGTTGTTGGAGATCAGTGCGATCTTCTTGTACTTCTTCGTGTTGACCAGATAGTCGGCCAGCGTGGAGTCGTAGGTGGTGCTGGTGGGCCCGTTGAGGAAGAGGAAGGGGCTCTTGACGTCGACAAGGGCCGTCGCCTGGCCGGAGGTGATGTTGGGGATCTGGGCCTGCTGGAGGATGGGGGCCATGGCGACGGTCACGGCGCTCTCGGCGGTGCCGATCATCGCTATGTAGTTCCCGCTGTCCAGTTTGCGCGCGATGTTGGTGCCGGTGGTCGGGTCTCCCTGGTCGTCGAAGACCGTCAGTTTGATCTTGCGGCCGTTGATGCCGCCCTTCTTGTTCCACTCGTCGACCGCGAGCTTGGCGCCCTTGGCCTCCCAGTCCCCCAGGGATGCGAGCTGACCGCTCTGGGCGTCCACTACGGCGAGCTTGATGGGTCCGCTGCTGCCGGCCTCGTCCGACGAGGAGTCGCCCGGGGCGCTGCACGCGGACGCGGCGAGAAGGGCGCTGAGAGCGACGGCAGGAACGGTGACGGTGTGACGGATTCTTGCGCGCATGGAAATCATCCTTCGTCCTGAAACTTGCCCTGGTAGATGTCGTTGATGTTCCAGTGACCGGGCGTGGGGACCGGCTCGTTGACCATGGGAATGTCGATGACTGCGGGCCGTCGACGCTCCACGGCGGTGGAGATCACCTTGGCCAGGTCCTCCGCGGACGCCACTTCGTAGCCGTCGGCGCCGCATGACCTTCCGTAGGCGGCGAAGTCGGGGCTGTAGGGCTGGCCGTCGGGGGCGGTGAAGTCACATCCGTACCCCCGGCCGTAGTTGGAGCGCTGCAGGTCGGAGATGGTGCCGTGGGCGCGGTTGTTCATCACGGCGAAGATGACCGGCAGTCCTTGTTCCACCGCCATCGGCACGGCAGGCAGCTGGGCGCTCATTCCGCCGTCGCCGATGAGGGCGACCACGGTGCGCTGCGGCTGGGCCATCTGCACGCCGACAGCCGCGGCCGGTCCGAAGCCCATGGTGGAAGCTCCGCCGGGCGTGATGAACCGGCCCTCGGGCGGCAGGTCGTAGGACTGTGCGACGCCGTTCTTGTTCCAGCCGACGTCGGTGACCAGGATCGCGTCGCCGGGCAGGCTTGCCCGCAGGTCGGCAAGAATGCGCTGAGGGCGCAGGGGGAAGTTGTTGCTTGCGCCGTTCTCGTCCGCGACTCGGAAGAGTTCGGCGCGGCTCGTGGCGATGGCCTCTCGCAGGCCGGGACGGCGCGTGGGTTGGGGCTGCAGGGCTCGCACGGCGGCGTCAATGGCGCGCACGGAGTGGCCGACGTCGGCGACGGCTCCGATCTCCACCGGGTAGTTGCGGCCGATCTCGGCCGGGTCGATGTCGATCTGGATGAGTTTGCTGGGCGGGAAGTTCCACGTGTAAGCGGCCTCCCAGGAACTAGCGTCGGTCTCCGCGAAGCGGGTGGCGAGTGCTAGGACGACATCGGCGTCCTTGGTGTGAGCGTGGGTGGAGTCGAGGCCCCAGAAGCCCGGCATGCCAAGGAGCAGGGGATGGCGGTCGGGGATGGCGCCCTTGCCCATGAGGGAGTGCGCAAGGGGGATGTCGAGGTGGTCGGCCAGTGCGAGCAGTGCCTGCTTGGCCTCGGGGGTGCGCAGCCCACCGCCGAAGTAGATGAGAGGCCGTTCGGCGTTGACCAGGGCCTGGGCGATGCGTTCGGCGGTCTCTTCCGTCAGTCCGGGCAGCGCACTGTCGGGTGTGGCGTGGGTTCCGGGGATGTAGGGCTCGACTTGGCGCGAGAAGAGGTCCATGGGCACGTTGACGAGTACGGCGCCGGGCCGGCCTGACGTTGCGGTCCAGAAGGCGCGCTCCAGGGTCCGCGGCAGGTCGGCGGTGCGCTGGACGGGCCAGGCGCGCTTGCAGAAGGGCCGGTAGATGGCGGTCTGGTCGGCGTCCGCGTGGAGGTTGACCTCCTGGTGCGGGTGGCGGCCGTAATAGTAGGAGGGGATGTCGCCGGAGATGACGATGAGCGGGACGGAGTCCATGGCGGCGGTGGCGACGCCAGTAACCGCGTTCATCATGCCGGGGCCGACGTGCGTGAGCAGGACGCCGGGCTTTCCCGAGGCACGGGCGTAGCCGTCGGCGGCGTGGGCCGCCGCTTGCTCGTGCCGGGCGATGACGAAGTGGATCGGACTGGGGCCAAGGGCGTCGAGCAGGGCGATGTTGGTGTGGCCGCAGGTGCCGAAGACGTACTCGACGCCGTACGACTCCAGCTGGGTGACGAGGGCTTCAGCCGCGGTTACGGTGGTCACTGGTTCTCTTTCGTGAGGTCATGGCGATCGCCCCAGATGGACAGGCCGCGGAGCATGAGGGTCTTGACGACCGTGTAGTCGTCGATGAGCCAGCGCGGCGATTCGCGCCCGAACCCGGAGTCCTTCACCCCGCCGAAGGGGACGTGGTCGAGACGGAAGTTCGACGTTCCGTTGACGATCAGGCCGCCCACTTCGAGGCGGCGCCAGGCGGTGAAGATGCGGTTGATGTCGTGGGTGTAGAGGCCGGCCTGCAGTCCGTAGCGGCTGGCGTTGCATTCCCCCAGGACGGTGTTGAAGTCGTCGTACGGCATGACGGCGACGAGGGCACCGAAGACCTCGTGGACGACGACCGAGGCGTGCGCGGGTGGGCCGGCGATGATGGTCGGGGCAGCTGTGGCGCCGTCCCGGGTGCCGCCGCGCAGGACGCTGGCTCCCAGCTCGCGGGCCTCGGCAGACCATCGGACCACGCGGTCGGCTGCGTCCTCATCGACCATGGATCCGATGTCTGTGGCGGGGTCCATCGGGTCGCCGACGACCAGCGTGTCGACGGCCGCGGCGAACGCGTCCAGGAAGTCGGGGTAGCGGCTGCGGTGGACGTAGACCCGCTGGACGGAGATGCAGCTCTGGCCGGAGTTGCTGTACCCGGTGCGTGCCGCTGTCTTGGCTGCAGCGTCGATGTCAGCGTCTTCGCAGATGATGGTGGCTGCGTTGCCGCCGAGTTCGAGGGCAAGCCGTTTGGCGCCGGCCGCGCGTGCGACGGCCGCCCCTGTGGCGGCGCTTCCGGTGAAGCTGATGACGTCGACCTCGGTGGCACCGCACAGGGCGGCACCGACCTCTCCCCCGCCGTGCAGCAACTGGACTGCCTGGTAGGGCATTCGGCTGTCGAGGAGCAGGGCCACGATGGCGGTGGAGATGGCGGGCGCCTGCGGCGGGGCCTTCACGAGGGTGGTGTTGCCCGCAGCGAAGGAGGCTCCGAGCTTGTGGGCCAGGAGGTTGGCGGGAGCGTTGAACGGTGTGATGGCCAGCGCGACGCCGGCCGGCGCCCGGTAGGTGAAGGCGCTGTTGCCGACTCCGGTGTTCCAGCCCGCTACGGGGAGCGTCTCTCCGTCGATACGGCGGGCTTCCGCGGCGCAGACCTCGAAGGTAGAGGCGACTCGCTCGATTTCTACGCGGCTGTCCTTGACCGGTTTCCCGAGCTCGAGGGCCAGCAGCTGGGCGAGTTGATCGCGGTTGGCCAGGGCAAGAGCGGAGGCGCGCTGAAGGATCTCGGCGCGCGCCGCGGGGGCGAGCGAGGCGACTTGGGGCGCGTAACGGCGGGCGTCGGCGACCGCCTGCTCGATTTCAGCAGGCGAGGCGGTGGGAGCGCGGCTGACGGTTCGCCGCAGGTAGGGGCCGGCGCGTTCTGCGGTTGGTCCTTCACCGGACCATGTCCCCGCGAGGAATGGTGGTGCGTCGACGACGTCGGCATCGGCGACGGATTTGAGGAGGACTTCCAGCATCACTTCTCCAGTTAAGCCATCTAGCGGTTTGCGTAGACCGCCTTGTGGACTGGCGTGTAACGTACGGGCGCCGGTTGGGCTTGGCAATAGTCAGCACGGAAGAAGTTGAACCCTGAGGTAGCGCACCAGTTGGGTGCCGCTCCCGACGACCTGACGCTGTCGCGGCGCACCCACGGCGGGCACCCGGCAACCCCCACGAAGGAGAAACCATGGATCTTGAACAGGGACCGAATGGTGTGCGCAGCGTCCGCCGCGCCCTGGACATCCTTTCGCTGCTGACTGAGGATCAGCCTGTCGTCTCACTGAAGCAGATGGTGGAGGCGACCGGTCTGGCGAAGACCACCGTGGTGCGCCTGGTGCAGACGCTTGAGGGCTACGGTCTGCTGTGGCTGACGGACGCAGGGTTCACCGCAGGCCCCGGGCTGTGGCGCTGGGCCCATCTCGCCCGTCAGGGCTGGGAATTGCCGGCGGAGACCGTCAAAGTGCTGCGGGATCTGGCCAATCGGCGGGGTGAGACCGCCAATGTCATGATCCGCCGCGACATTCACCGCGTGTGCGTCGCCCAGCAGGAGAGTCCCAAGCCGCTGCGCCACGTGGTGAGGGTGGGCGACGAGCTCCCCCTGTGGGCAGGCGCGTCGTCCAAGGTACTGCTGCGCGGTGCGAGCGATGCCCTGCTGACGCGGATCGCGCAGGCCTCGCCGTACGGGGCGCCGCACGCGGAACGTTTGCGGGAGCGGGTGGATGAGGCGGCTCGACAGGGCTACGCAGTGAGTCAGGGCGAGCGCGAGGTCGGCCTCACGGCCGTGGCGGTGCCGCTCAGTACCGGGTCGGGCGTGGTTGTCGCCGCGCTCTCCCTCAGCGGCCCCAGCGCTCGCATCACCCAGGACCTGGTCGAGGACTTCGCCGAGGACCTCATCCAGGTGGCCGCTCAGATCATGTCGCAAGGATTCGTCGATCACCCCCTGGGACCGAAGGGCTGACCGTCGTGTCGATGACGGTGCCCTCAGAAGGCACCGCGTGAGGAGTAACCACCCATGGATGTGCGACCGCTCGATGACGTAAGAGTGCTGGACCTGACGAATGTTCTAGCCGGGCCATACTGCAGCTACCACCTCATGCTGCTCGGGGCAGAGGTGATCAAGGTAGAACGCCCCGGTCAGGGCGATCTGGCACGCAACCTCGGCCCGGACGCCGACTTGAACCGGGCCGGCATCGGCGCCTCCTTTCTGGCTCAGAACGCCGGCAAAAAGTCCGTGGAGCTCGATCTCAAGGAGCCGGCAGATCGCGCCGTCTTCGAGGAGATGCTCGCTGGTGCGGACGTGCTTCTGGAGAACTTCCGGGCCGGCGTCCTGTCCCGGATGGGATACGACCAGGACGAGCTCGACCGGATCAACCCGCGCCTGATCTGCTGTTCGATCTCGGGCTTCGGGCAGACCGGGCCGATGAGCGACGCCCCGGCCTACGACCAGATCATCCAGGGGCTCTCCGGGATGATGAGTGTCACCGGCACTCTGGACACAGCTCCCCTGCGGGTTGGCTTCCCGGTCTGCGACACGACCGGCGGCCTCTCCGCCGCTCTGGCGATCAGTGCTGCCCTGCTGCACCGGGAGCGCACAGGGCAGGGCAGCAGACTGGACGTCTCCATGCTGGAGACGTCGCTGTCCGCTATGGGCTGGGCCGTGTCGAACTACATGATCAGCGGAGTTCCCCCGGAGCCGATGGGGGACCAGAACGCCACCGCCGCGCCGTCCGGCACGTTCCGCACCGCGGACGGACCTCTGAATATCGCGGCCAACCAACAGCGCCAGTTCGAGGTCTTGTGCGAGCTGGTGGGAGCCCCGGAACTGATCACGGATCCCCGTTTCGCTGAACGGGAGGGCCGCAAGGCCCGGCGTGAAGAGCTGAACGCAGTTCTCAACACCGCGCTCTCCCGGCGTCCGGCAGCCGAATGGGAACGGATGCTCACGGCCGCTGGTGTGCCTGCCGCACGGGTTCTCACCGTGCAGCAGGCCCTGGATCAGCCCCAGTTGAGGCACCGGGGGTTCATTGCCGAACTCAGCAGGCCCGACGGGTCGGGCACCGCTCTTCCTGTGCTCGGCAGCGGAGTGCTCTTCGACGGCGAGGCCTTCCTGCCGCGAACTCCGCCGCCCCTGCTGGGCGAACACAACCACGAACGGGACGAACTCGCTTCGCGCTGGTCTGCCAACACACCCGCCGCGAAGGAGACAACCCGCACATGAGTGCACCCACACCGGAACAGAACGAGGCCGCGCAGTGGTGGGCCACCGACGTCAGCCACATCGAACCCGGCTCCATCGAACTGCGTGGCCGGCCCGTCCAGAGCCTGATCGGCTCGGTTGGTCTCGTAGACATGATCTGGCTGCTGCTACGCGCTGACCTACCCTCCCCCAGACAGTCCGCCTTGCTGGAGGCAGCCCTTGTGGCGGGTGTGGACCACGGGCCGCAGGCGCCTTCCATCGCCGCCGCACGCATGGCTGCAACCTGCGGTATTGGCCTCAACAGCGCAATCGCCACCGGCGTCAACATGCTCGGCGACGTGCACGGCGGCGCGGGGCAGCAGTGCGTGCAGATGCTGGAGGAGATCCGGACTCTGCACTTGGAAACCGACGACTGGGACACGGCGGCCAGTGAGGTCATGGCGCTCTGGCAGGCCCGATCCCGCTACCTTCCCGGCTTCGGCCACCGCTTCCACCCGGCGGACCCGCGCCGCGATCCGCTGCTGCGGCTGACCGAAGAAGCCGTGACCGCCGGAGTCGTAGCGGGAGACCACCTCCAGGCAGCCCTTGCCGTCGAGCGTGCACTGCAGCAGCGCCGGGCCGGCGCCCGGCCTGTACCGATGAACATCGACGGTGCCACGGCCGTCATCTACGCCGAACTCGGCTTCCCCGCACCGCTGGCCAGAGGCCTGTTCGTGCTGAGCCGGTCGGTGGGGATCCTGGCTCACGCGTGGGAGGAGACGGGGCAGGGCCGACGGAATAAGGGCCCCATCCCCCGTTCCGTCCTTCCCGCCCGTCTGACATCCGCGGAACCGGTCTCCGTCGAGGAATCCGCGTCGTAGCCCTTGTCAGGCGTCCGCGGCGTCCTTAACGTATGGAACCGCCTCCTGGCGACCATCGTGCGGGTCTGGTAAACCGCACAGCGGACCAAGATCCGCTCTCCCACTCTCTCTTCCCCTCGCCCCCACCGGACCATCAGGTGGATCCGGAGCTGGCAGGGTCATGCCACGAAAGAGGGTTCATGGACAGACGCAGTTTCCTCACCACCGCCGCTGCAGGCACGACGGCGACCGTTGCCATGCTCAACACCCCCGCCCAGGCTGCGGAATCACGAACCGGGACGCTGGCAACTCCCGTTCCCCGCCAGGCCTTCACGCCGACGGACAAGGACTTCCCCAAGGCCGGCGGCAACCTGGCCAACCAGAACTACTCGGCCCTCAAGAAGATCACCTCGCGCAACGTGAAGCAGCTCGGCGGGGCCTGGCACATCAACCTGGAGGACGGCGACACGGGCCGCGCCCAGCAGTGCGCCGTCGTGGCACAGGACGGCGTGCTGTACATCGCCACCACCCAGCAGAACATCTTCGCCGTCAACGGGCGGACCGGCGCCATCGAATGGAAGACCAACGTCGGCGCCGAGACCACCAACATGCGCGGCGTCGCCCTCGGCCAGGGTCTCGCCTTCACCATCTCGGGCGAGAACACCGTCTACGGCCTGGACCAGAAGACCGGTGCGGTCGTCTGGACCAAGGCCATGCTCATCGAAGACCAGGGCGACCCCGACTGCGACCCGGCCAGCGGCCAGTGCGGCGGCAGCAGGGGCAGCCTGGCCGGCGCGGTCGTCTACTGGGACGGCCTCATCTACGTCGGCACCCAGGGCAGCACAGCCGGCGCCCGCGGTCGCGGCTACGCGCTGAACGCGGCCACCGGTGAGATCGTCTGGACGTTCTGGGGAACCCCCGGTCCCGGCGAGTACGGGCACGACACCTGGGAAGGCGACACCTGGAAGACCGGCGGCGCGGTGTGCTGGATCCACCCCGCAGTAGATCCCGAACTCGGCCTCGTCTACTGGACGTTCGGGAACCCCTACCCGCGAACCGACGGCTCCACGAGGGGAGGAGACAACCTCTTCGCCAACTGCCTGGTGGCCATCGACGCCAAGACGGGCAAACGGCGCTGGCACTTCCAGTCCGTCCACCACGACATCTGGGACTACGACGGCGTGATGTCGCCGGTCCTCGCAGACATCCAGATCGAAGGGCGCAAGCGCAAGGTCGTCGTCTACGGCAGCAAGACCGGCATGTACTACATCCTCGACCGCGCGACCGGCAATCCGGTCCACGGCATGGAGGAGCGGCCGGTACCGCAGCACGAGGCCCAGAAGACTGCTCCCACGCAACCCTTCCCCGGGGGCGAGCCGTTCGTCGAGACGGAACCACGGATCGACAAGGCCACCCGTCCCGTGCCGTTCTACGCGACCGGCGGCCTCTTCGAAGTGCACTGGGACAGGCCGACCATCCTCTACCCCGGAGCGGGCGGCGGCGCCGACTGGTCCTCCCCGTCCTTCAGCCACCGCACCGGGCTCGTCTATGTCGGGTACGGCCTGATCAACTCCGCGTACTCCAACACCCACGGCGGCCGGGTCAACACCGCGCGACCACTGGGCGAGTACTTCGCAGGCGGAGTCGTGGCGGTGGATCCGCGCACCAACACGGTCTCCTGGCGGCAGGAGGGCGACTGGTCGCTCGCCCACGGCAACGGCGTCCTGTCCACCGCCAGTGGCGTGCTCTTCCAGGGACGTCCAGACGGCGTCCTCACCGCCCTGGACGACGCAACCGGCAACGAACTGTGGACCTGGCAGTGCGGCGCGGGCGTCAACACGAGCCCGATGACCTACGAGGTGGACGGCGAGCAATACATCGCGGTCCTGGCCGGCGGAAACGGTCTGCCCTACCCGGACATCCCCAAGGGTGACCACCTCTGGGCGTTCAAGGTCGGCGGCAAGGTCGGGCCCGCCGCCGCACCAGTGCCGCCCTCGAAGCGCAACCAGATCCGTGTGGCGGCGGTCAGCGGCGCCACGGCGGGCAACACCGTCACGCTGGGCCGCGTCTGGGACAGCGTGAAAGCCGCGCCGGGTGTCACGGAGAACCTGGTCGCTCAAAACGCGATGTCTCCACAGCACCTCGCCATCCCCAAGGGCACCACGGTGACCTTCACCAACCCCGCCTCCAACAAGACGGCACATGGCGCGGTCGCCTTCTTCGAGGCCGAGTTCGACACCGGCCTGCTCATGCCCGGCGACTCGTACACGCACACCTTCAACACGCCCGGCGAGTTCTTCTACAACGACCCGGTGTCCCCGCAGAACACCGGCAAGATCGTCGTCTCCTAGCGTTTTCGCTGCACCAGGCCAGGCCGCGGCCCTCATCCCGGCGCCGCCCGCCGCCCCTTCGTAACGATCCGCGCCCCTGTAGTTCGCCGCACCCGGTGACAGCGCGCGGCCACCGCCAGCCCATCACTTTCCGCACGCCTGCCGGCGTGCCGGTTCGGCATGCCATCCGCACCAAAAGGAAGCACTCTCATGACAGGAAGAACGCCCCGGGCCAGAGCCCTGAGCACTCGCTCAGCAGTCCTGGCCACCATCGGAATGACGCTCGCCATGGTCGCGGCGCTCCTCGCGACAGGGACTCTCAGCTTCGCCCACGGCCGGATCGGAACCGGCGCCCAGGAACTGGGCGACCCCGACTACGGGGTCTGCCGCGGTCTCGACGACGACTGCTACCACGACTGGGGCAACTTCGACCCGGCCAAGGGCTACAAGGTGCTCCTCTACACCCGCACCGCAGGGCCCCGTCACGCCAACCTGGGCCCCGCGCTGGGCGCCGGCATGAACCCGCCCCTGACCGACGCGAACGTGGTCCAGAACGCCATGCTCAAGCTGGGTGAGAAAGGGGGCTTCCAGGTCGACTACACCGAGGACGTCACCCAGCTCGCCTCACCGAACACCCTGTTCAAGTACAACGCCGTGGTGTTCTTCTCCACCAGCAGGGACGCGCTGGACGACGCCGCACAGACATCCCTGCGCCAGTACATCCGCGGCGGCGGCGGCTTCGTGGGCATCCACAACGCCTTCGGCACCGAATACAACTGGCCCTGGTATGAAGGCCTGTTGGGCAACGCCAACTTCTACGACCACGGTGCCGCGCAGCCGGGAGTCGTCCAGACGGTGGAGCGCAAGGACAACTCAACCAAGGAGCTTCCCACTCGTTGGAACTTCACCGACGAGTGGTACAACCTGGTGCCCGCTCCGACCAAGGTGCGCCTTCTCGCCAAGGTGGACGAGAGCACCCTCGCCAAGGGTGTGGCCGGCAACTACAACCACCCCGGCCACGCAGACAACCACCCGGTGGCCTGGTGCCAGTACTACGACGGCGGCCGCTCCTGGGTCACCACGCTCGGCCACGACGCCAAGGAGTTCACCACCGACAGTTCGTTCGCCGGTGCGGCCGAGTTCCAGAAGCTCATCGTCGGAGGTATCCAGTCCGCCGCCGGTATGAGGCCCTTCTGCAAGTAACGGCGAACAGTTGAGGGTTGGTTGGCCACACAGCCTGCCGTACCGCCAACCAACCCGCCGGGGCAGTGAGGCCGACGGCAATCCGGATGACCTCCGTCCCGCCCCTTGCCACTGCAGCCCACCCTGCCTAGCGTATGAGGCAACCCATCTAGCGGCCCATTAGAACCATCTAGCGGTCTTAGCTCTTTGGGTCTCTGCCCCGCCCCCGCCCCACCGCGAGCCAGCCACAGAGTTGCCGCGACCCCCCGATTCAGCTCCCGAAGGGACACCGAGATGCTCGACAACACCACACCCGACCCGCAGGCCGACACCATCATCAGCGCCACCACCGCCTGGGTCACCCCTGACTTCACGGTCGTCGACACGGCCATGGAGGTCACCGCCTACTCCCTCAACGCCCTCTAGAAGAAGACCCCGTGCGCCTGCTCACGCTGGGCACGACAGCAGGTGGAGGCGTTCCTCAATGGAACTGTGCGTGCCCCGGTTGTTCCGGGGCACGCACCCACCCCGACCGTCGCCGCAGCCACGACTCCCTCGCCGTCCTGGGGCACAATCCGTCCTCCTGGTTCCTCGTAAACGCCGGCCCCGATGTGGCAGCGCACCTTGAGACACACAGCGAACTGCGGCCAGGGCCTGGGGAGGAACGCACACCGGTCGTCCGCGTCCTGCTCACCGACGCCGAACTCGACCACACCAGCGGCTTGCTGAGACTCCGCGAGGCACGTCACATCGAGATCTACGCCACCGCGCCCGTGCGCCAGGCCGTGCGCGAACGTCTGGCGCTGGACACCGTCCTCACCCCGTACACCTCACTCACCTGGCATGACCTACCCGAGGTCGACCAGAGTCCAGCAGTTGTCACGGGTATTGAGATCGCGGCCGTACATCTGTCAACCAAGCGTCCCCGCTATGCGGCGGACGCACCTGAACACAGCGCCTGGGTTTCGGCGGTCACTCTGCACGATCCCGCCCGCGGCACGACGGCGCTGTACGCGCCAGCACTCGCCGGATGGAGCGAGGACTTCTCAAAGGCAGTGGCCGGAGCCGACTGCGCCTTCATCGACGGAACGTTCTGGGACGACGAGGAGCCACGCCGGATGGGCATTTCCACTCGGACATCCACCGGCATGGGACATCTGCCCATCGACGGCCCGGACGGAACCGCCGAACGGCTCGCCGCGCTGCCCGCCCGCTGCCTCTACACCCATTTCAACAATACGAATCCCCTGGTCGACCCCTCCGCTCCCGAGCACGGCGTTCTGGCCGAGCAAGGACTCGAGGTGGCGCAGGACGGGATGGTGATCGACCTATGACGACGGCACCGCTGCGAGACGCCGCGGAAGCTGCAGGCGCGCAGGAACCGGACGACGAGCTCTTGTCCCCCACCCTGTTCGAAGCCGAGCTCCGGGACCTGACCAGGAGCCGCTACCACGACAGACACCCGTTCAACCTGCGAATGCACCGGGGCGAGCTCTCACCCGACGAGCTACGCACCTGGGTGTCCAACCGCTTCCACTACCAGCGCAGCATCCCAGTAAAGGACGCGCTGATCCTCGCGAAGCTGCCCGAGCCGTCAATGCGGCGCTCCTGGCTGCGCAGGATCCAGGATCACGACGGCCTGGTCGACGGCGAGGGCGGCATCGAGCGCTGGCTGCGCCTCGGTGAGGCGGTTGGCCTGAGCCGCAGCCAAGTAGTCTCGGGCACACATGTATTGCCTGGCGTGCGACTCGCCGTCGATGGCTACGTGAACTTCTGCCGGCTCAGCCCTGCGCTGGAGGCCGTCGCCTCCTCACTCACCGAACTGTGCGCACCGAACATCATGATGACCCGTCTGGAAACCTTCCCCGTTCACTACCCGTGGATCGAAGAAGCGGGCCTTGCCTACTTTCGCAGCAGGGTTCCGCAAGGGAGCCGGGACGGCGTCGAGGCGCTCGCCTGGGTGATCGACTGGGCGCGGACCCGCAGCGACCAGTACAAGGCTCTGTCTGCACTGGCTTTCAAATGTGACGTCCTCTGGTCTCTTCTCGACAGCGTGGAACACGGCGGCAGACCGGAGAGCGCACGATGAGCGGCCCGGAGCGCCCATGGTGTCCGCAGATATCTCCCGCCGTGGTACTGCGCCACGACAGGGCACGCGGCAACCGCGTCCTCCTTATGCCGGAGAGGGTGGTGGTGCTGGAGGGCAGTGCCCAGCAGGTGGTGGAACTGTGCGACGGAACCAGAGCGGTTGAACAGATCATCGAAGAGCTCCGGAAGCGGTTCCCTCACGCGCCCGTCGACACAGAGGTCGGTCCGTTCATAGAACGGATGCGTGAGAAAGGCTGGATACGGTGAACACGATCCCACCCCCCTGGGGCCTACTAGCAGAGCTGACCCACGCCTGCCCCCTGCACTGCGGCTACTGCTCCAATCCCCTGGAACTGACGCGCCGATCACAAGAACTGAGCGGACAACAATGGGTTGAGGTGTTCCGCCAAGCCGCAGAGCTCGGCGTTCTGCAGACCCATCTGTCCGGTGGAGAGCCGCTGCTCCGCAAAGACCTCGATGTCGTTGTTTCCGGCGCCGAAACGGCAGGCCTGTACAGCCAGTTGGTCACCAGCGGTTCAGGCCTCAACGCGGCTCGGCTGCGCTCCTTGACCGATGCCGGACTGCGCAGCGTCCAGCTCTCTGTCCAACACTCCGACGCCGCCACTTCGGACCTGATCGCCGGTAGCCGGGCGTTTGCAGCCAAGGAGTCTGCTGCGGCGCTCGTCAAAGACGTAGGACTGCCTCTGGGTGTCAATGCTGTACTGCACCGGCACAATCTGGACGCCATCGACGGCTTGATGGAACTGGCGTTGGGTTGGGGTGCCGATCGTATCGAGCTGGCCAACACGCAGTTCTATGGATGGGGCCTCCTGAACAGGGAGGCGCTGATGCCCGGGCGGGACCAGCTCGCCCGGGCCGTGGAATCCGTCAGCAGATGGAGGGAGCGGCTCGACGGGCAGCTGGAGATCGTATGGGTGGCCCCGGACTACTTTGACGGAGTGGCAAAACCCTGCATGGGCGGCTGGGGAGCCGTCTCCCTCACCGTGACCCCGGACGGCACCGCTCTGCCCTGCCCAGCGGCTGCCACCTTGCCCGGCCTTGACGGGGTCAACGTCAAAGACCACCCACTGCGCTGGATCTGGGAGAAATCCAAGCCGTTCAACCTCTATCGAGGTACTGACTGGATGCCCTCCCCGTGTCGAACGTGCGACCGGCGCGATCAGGACTTCGGCGGCTGCCGGTGCCAGGCCTTCGCTCTGACCGGCGATGCCACCCGCACCGACCCGGCCTGCTCCTTGTCTCCAGACCACGCGACACTGTCAACCTTGGCTCGGCCGGCAACGAGCGGCGTCACCGAACTGATTCCACGCCGGCCTTAAAAGCCGTCGGCCTGAAGGGGACAACCCCCGCCCCTACCAGCTGACACCACGATTCCCGTAGCGAGGCGCCAGCTCCAGAGCGGGTTGCCGGGCCGAGTCCACCTTCCCTGTCATCGATCAGCCTGATCGCTTCCTGGCCTTGGCCGGGGTGTCGCTGGCCACCTACCTCGAAGTGTTCCTCGGCGTCGTGGAGATAGAGGATGTCGATCCGGTCGAGGCCGAGGCGGGTGAGGGAGTCCTCGACGCTGCGACGGATGCCGTCACGGGTGAAGTCCCACACCCGGCGGTGTGTGGCCGGGACAGCGAAGGACTCGTCCATCCGGCCCTGCGGGTCCTGCGGCACCAGCAGTCGCCCGACCTTGGTCGACAGCGTGAAGTCGGCCCGAGGTTTGCCGCGCAACATGTCGCCGAGACGGCGTTCCGAGTGGCCGATGCCGTAGTGGGGTGAGGTGTCGAAGTAGCGGATGCCCAACTGCCAGGCGGCGTCCAGGGCCTGGGCGGCGGTGGCGTCGTCCAGCGGCTCGAACAGGCCGCCCAACGGGCCGCCGCCGAAGCCGAGTCGGGTGATCTCTACCTGGGTGCGACCGAGGCGGTGGGTGTCCATGCAGTGGTCCTCCTTCACGTACGGGGTGGAGTCAGAAGGCGGGGAAGGCCCAGCCCGAGGGGTGGAACGGTGCGCGGTCGCCCAGGAAGGCGAGCGAGGCGGCAGCTGCCGCACCCGGCCGTAGTTCCTCGACCCGTCCCACGGCAGCCAACGACGCCAGGGTGGTCCCGCCCAGATAGGCCGCGCCGAGCTCGGCGGAGGTCACGCGCAGGTCGGCCCGGGCCCGAGTGCGTTCGCACGTGGCGTTGTCGCCTTCGGCCGAGAGGTGGTAACGGCCAGTGTTCCAGGGGCAGAACGTGTCCTGGACCTCCAGGATCACGTCCAGCGGAGTCGCGTAGCGGCGTGCCGCCAGGGCCCTGGCGACGTCCACTGGTCGGACCCACAGGTTGTCGATCACCGAGGCGCGGGCCGCTCGCGGATCGACCAGCATGTGCTGGAAGGGTTCGTCGACGGCGCCGTCGTAGGCGAGGCCGGTGTGGGCGTCGAGCTCGATGAGGAAACGCCACAGAGCGGCGTACGACTGCCGGGAGGTGGACGCGACCTCGACGACCTGCACCAGGTCGGACTTGGATCGGTAGACGGCATAGCCGGTGGCCTCACCGCCGGGTTCCAGGTGGACGGCGAAGCGCAGAGCCGTGCCTCCGTCACGTGCGCGCTCACTGTCGGCGAGCCGCGCGTCCCAGAACTTCTCGGTCCGGTCGACCCATCCGACTGCGGCGGTGCGCGCCCCCTCGTAGACCTTTTCCAGGAGCGGACGCGCGTCCTCGCGGGCGAGCAGGCGAACCATTCCGTCGCCGAGGTCGGTGCCGGGGCGCAGCGCCATGAAGCGTTTGTCGCCGCGGATCTCGGCGACGTGGCTGGCGACGCCGTAGCCGAACCGGCCGTAGATCGTGGCCTGGGCGGCGTTGAGCGCGGCGATCGGTTCGCCTCCCGACTCGTGCAGGTCGGTAAACTGCCTCCGCATCATCGCGGTGAGGATGCCGCGGCGCCGGTGGGTGGGCAGGACAGCCACCAGCGTGATCCCGGCGACGGGTACGGCCGCGCCGGGGACCGTCATGACGCGGCCGTAGATCGACGCGCCACCGACGATCTCCCGGCCGTCGCAGGCGGCGATCGTACGGTCGGGTTCGAGGGAGCGGGCGGCACCCCGCAATCCGCCCTCCTGCCAGTCCTGGCCGTAGGTCGTGGTGACCATACGGGCCCACGCGTCGATCTCGTGGGGTGCGATGGTCCGCAATGGGTAGGTCGTCGTCATGCTTCGAGCATCGCCGGATAAACAGGCGCGTCACATCGAGCGATCTCCCTATTTATATGCTGACGCCGTGGTGACGCATCGTGTGGTCAGTCCGGTATTCATCGGCAGGGACGAGGAGTTGTCGGCGCTGACGGCGGCCTTGGACACCGCTGTCGAGCAGGGGCCGGTGGCGGGGGAGGCCGGGATCGGCAAGTCACGGCTGCTCGCCGAGTTCGCGCGGTCGCTCGACCCGGGCGTGCGCGTGGTCGGGGGCGCCTGTGCAGAGCTGGGTCAGGACAGCCTGCCGTACGCACCGTTCGTGACGATCGTCCGGGCGCTGATCCGAGTCGAGGGTGTGATGCCCGGCTCGTATCGTTGGCTGGCGCGCTGGTTCCCCGAGCTCGGCGAGGCGGACAGCGACCACGCCACCACGGGCGGCCGGCACCAACTGTACGAGGAGGTGCTCACGCTGATCGAACGAGTAGCCGCCGGCGGGCCGCTCGTCGTCACGATCGAGGATCTGCACTGGGGGGACGCCGCCACCTGCGAACTGCTTGGTTTTCTCGCCAGGAACCTCAGCACACCCGGGGTGCTCCTCGTGGTCACCCACCGGCCGCCCGAGGCCGGACTGCTGCTATCGGAACTCACCCGGCGACCGCGCACCGCCCGGCTGCGCCTCGAACGCCTTGGCAAACGGGATGTCGGGCGCCAACTGGCCGCCATCCTCGGCACCGAACCGGCCCCGGCCACCGTCGGCCGCGTCCATGAACGCAGCGACGGCAATCCTTTGTTCGTCGAGGCTCTTGCCCGGGCCGGCGAGCGAACCCCGGACGGGGCGCGCGACCTGCTTCTGAATGGCCCACGTTCCTTGCCCGGCCCCACTCGCCGACTGCTGCGCATCGCGTCAGTGGCGGGCGGGTGGGTCGGGCACCGCCTGCTGGCCGACGTGGCCGGGCAGGACGGGGCCGAACTGGACGTCCTGCTGCGTGAGTTGATTGATCGCAGCCTGCTCGTCGTGACCGGCGACGGCTACTCGTTCCGCCACGCCCTGATCCGGGACGCGGTGTACGAGGACCTGCTGCCCGGCGAACGGGCCCGCCTGCACGCAGGCTATGCCGATGCCCTGCGTGAGGGCGGCGCTCCGGCGGAGCTGGCCGCGCATGCCCACGCCGCGGGAGATCGCGGACTCGCGCTGTCTGCCGCCTACCTGGCCGCTGGACAGGCGCGCAGGTCCTTTGCCTACGCCGAACAGGTCCGCCTCTTGGGCATGGTCCTTGACCTGTGGGACCCAAAAGCCCAGTTGGGCGCCGACCGGATCGACGTCCTCACCGAAGCCGCCGAGGCGTGCATGCTCAGTGGCGACTACGCCCGCGGCATCGACCACGCCGGCGCCGGACTCGCAGCCGTGGACGAGCGGTGTGAGCCCGAGCGGGCCGCCCTGCTCCTGGAGCACCGGGGCAGACTGCAGCACCGGCTGGACGCCACCGGGGTGTCCGACTGGGAACGCGGCCTGGACCTGCTGGCTCCGGGCAGCCTCCAGCGGGGACGGCTGCTCGGCGTACTGGCGATGGGCCTGCTGCCCGAGACGGACCGGGCCCGCGCCTCGTTCGAGGAGGCCCTCGCCATCGGCCGGGCAACCGGTGACGCCACGGTCACCATCCGCGGACTCCTCGGAGTCGGATCCATGACCGGTGACCTCCGGGCGCTCGCCGAAGCCCGCGCGCTCGCTGAACGGCTCGACAGCAGCGACCTGTTGATGACCGTACCGATGTACGAGGCCACGCTGCACACCAAGGCCGGCGAGCATCCTCGCGCCATCGAGGTCGCCCTCGATGGAATCCGTCTCGCCACGCGCTATGGGCTGGGCCGCAGCCGTGGCGCCGAGCTCGCCCGCTACGCAGGACATGGCCTCATTCTGGCCGGGCGGTGGGACGAGGCGGACACCGTGCTGCAAGAGGGACTCGGGGCGGACGCGCCACCGCAGTCGAGGCGGGGGTTGCGCACTCTCGCCGGCTATCTGTCGCTGCTGCGCGGTGACCTGACGGCGGCGGCAGAGTCCGCCGCGGCCGTGGCGGACTCCGACAGGGGAAGCCTGTTCGCCCGCCATCAGCTGCTGTGCCTGCTGGCCGTCGCCCAGGGCGACTCGGAACGCGCCGACCTGCTCCTGGAGCGGGCTCTGACCGACCCGGTGCTCCCCCGGATCCACAGCAGCGATGCCCGACCTGTCCTGGTCGCAGGCGCCCTGGTACAGCGGGCACGGCTCTCCCCTCGCGCCGGCCGGAATCTTCGGGAGCGGGTCATGGCCCGGCAGGCTCAACTCGCCGCGGCCGACGCCGCGCTCGGCGTCGACGGGACACTGGACGGGGCCTGGCAGGGGATGCTTAGGGCCCTGCTCGACGATGAGGGCTGGGACCACGCGGTGGCCCGCTGGCGTGAGCTGCGGCAGCCGTACGAACTGGCGCTGTGCCTTTTCCACGGCGCGCGCGTCGCCTTGGCGGCGGGCGACCGGCCCGGCGCGATGACCCGCCTCAGGGAAGCCGCCCGGCTGGCCGACGATCTGCGCGCCGCTCCGCTCACCCGACAGATCACCCAGTTCCTGCGCCCGCGGCCGACCCAGGACGGTCTCACACAGCGTGAGCGTGAAGTACTCCGGTTGATCGCCACTGGGCTGAGCAACCGGCAGATCGCTACCAGGTTGCACATCTCGCCGAGCACGGCGGGCGTCCACGTCTCGCACATCCTGGCAAAGCTGGGCGCGGCAACCCGTACCGAGGCGGCGTCCATCGCCTTCCGCGAAGGGCTGGCCGAGCCGCACCCGACCAAGTAATCAGGTCGTGTGAGTCGGCTGCGGCCCGGTTAGCTGTCGCTCCGCCCTTCACCATGGGCTCGTCGACTCCTGGTCGCTGGACCGGCGTCCATCAGATCAGCCGCCGCCAACCAGACCCGCCCACACCGCGCACTCTCCTCGGCCGTCAACCCTGCGCCATCGGGATACCTCATCATTCCGGCAGACGCGGCTCACGGCAGTCGTCACGACCCCGCTTGGCCCACACTTTTGGATGCCGTTCGAGTTGAGGAAAAACGCGGGCCTTCGTTCGGTGAGGGACTTCGGCATGCCTCTCAGGTCGCTGTCGGAAACAGCCGGACCACCACCCCTGAGCAGAACGATGACGCCATCGCGTCGCACGATGTAGTAAGTAACCCCGTTTCGGGATGATCGCCAAGTATCGGGGGCCACTTGGGCGCACGGACTCACGTCGACCTCTCCGGAAGAGGTATCGACGTCACACGCGTTCGGAGGTGCGAAGCGGGCGATCTGCGGGGCGACGGTCACCCGGACGCCGCGCTCCTCCCGGTCGGCGGCGCTCGCCTTCACCAAGCTGGGTAGCAACAGAGAGCCGAACGTGCCGCCGGCCTTGTCGACCTCCGGAAAAAACATCCGATAGTCGTGCGGCTCGAGGGCCAGCAACGGGACCGGGGAGGTAGCAGGTTCCTGTTCCGTGTGTCCGGCAACGGCACGTTCTCACAGGACGGCCGTCAACGGCCACATCAGCAGCAGGACCACGGCGAGCACACCCCAACGCCGGAGGGAACCTACTCCGGGCAGTACGACAGCAGCGGCGGCCGCGTAGACCACGGACAGCAAGAGCACTCCCGTGTACGAACCCAGGTAGAGCCCGCCTTCCGCCCGGGAGAACAAGTGCTCGGCCGCCAGTTCCAGTACCCCACCGAGCGCGGCCACCCGCCAGGCGGGACGGACACCGGCCACCCGCAGCAGCACCCAGCCGACCAGGGCCCCGACGAGCGGGAAGACGACATAGAGCATCAGTAGTCCGAACCCCAAACACCCCCAGTCCTCATCGCTACGACACAAGCCGACGGCGTCCCTGTCCCAGCGCAGCAGCGACGCCAAAAGCCATATGACGCCCAACAACGCCCCTGCACTGGCGGGCCGGATCAACGGACCCAGCACCGTACGGGCCCTGCCCGCCCATCCGCCGTCGCGCCTACTGTCACGTTCGTCCACAGTCGCAGCCACGCCTGCAGCCCCCTTCGATCAAGATCCGTTCCAGCGGCCCATCATGGCTGCGCGGGCATGCTCACGTCATGAGTACGGATACTCACCCAACCGAGCCCTGCCCACAACAGCAGCAGAGCCCCGCTCGGCCCAGTCGCGCTGCCGGGGACGATATGCCGCCTGAGCTCGTATTGCGGCGGCTTTGCAAGCCCGGGCCTCGCCCACTCTTGCGCGAGCGAGGAGAGCGTCGAGGCGCTGGGCCTGAACCGGGTGCACGATCCCCTCACGCTGGAGGCCGGCGGCGAGTTCGGCGAAGGTGCGGGCCGCGTTCTCCGCGTTCACGGTGATGTCGTCGGTGCGCTCACCCATCGGGAACTGGCTCTCCTTGCTGGGCTGACGGGGCTCGGCGCGGTCCGGGGCGGCGCTGCTTCGGCCGTTCATGGCGGGGACAGGAGTGTGGGACCAGAGAAGGGCGCGCGCGAGGTTCTCGCCGCGAATGAGGTCGGGGTGCTGCCGTCCGTAGGAGGCCCACAGGTCCAGCGCCTCATCGAGGAGCTGCACACGGTCGGCCAGCGGCATCCGCTCGACGAGCGCCGTCGGCGTCCGGAAGTCGTCCCCGGCCGCGCGGGCACTGTCGACGAGAAGGAAGAAGACCTCGGCGGGCTGGGCCGCGAAGTCCTGGGCGTCGGCACCGCGGGCCGCGTGCAGGGCGAAGACGGCGCAGGCCGTCACCGCCAGCACAACCGGATCTGCCTCGAGGAGTTTCCCGGACAGGGAGCGCCGGCACGGCGCGCACTCCTCGATGCAGGCGCCGATCAGTGCAGCAGCGGCCCGCAGGTTCGGCGCGGACTCCGCTCCCCACAGGCCAGGATCAGCAGGCCTAAGGTCCGTGCTGGAGGGGCCGCCGTGGTGGTCGTGGAGGGTTCCGGCGTTGGCCGCGGCGAAGCCGGCACGCTGGAGGCGGCTGGTCTTTCTGGCTCGGCTCTTACGGCCGTGGCTCTTGGTCATACAGCGCTCGCAACTTCCCGCGCCCCGGCCCCATGACCCGATGCGCGATGAAGAGCAGCATGCGGAAGGCACAGCGGCCGTGCGGCGACTGGAAGTTGAACGATCGCTTCACCCTGATGCTCACGGGCCGGACCCCTGCTGGAGTCCGCGGGCACCTTCGCCGTGGTGCACCCCGGTCATGGGCCAGGGAGCGGGCTTGGGCCGATGAGTCGGCCGCTGCCCGCACCCTACCCGTGCGCGATCAGGTCCGGCGGCGGGTTGGTCGAAGACGTCTTCGACATCCCCGGATTCGACGGGTGCACCGCCAAGGCGCCGTTGACGCGATGCACCATGACGCCACAGCAGGGCCGCAGTGACGCGGGTCGGTCCCCGGAGGCATCTCCCGGGGAGCGACCCCGTCCTCAATCCCAGCCGAGTGCGCCACCGTGCAGGACCGGTGCCTCGCCGAAGAACGGCGTGCCTTCCTCCACTGCTTCGGCCATGGCCACCAGGAACGCGGTGAGCGAGGGCCAAAGCTGCGCTTCCCCGCCTGTCTCCTGGAAGAAGTAGCCGACGGCGCCGCGGCCCGGGCCTGGCCCGGTGTCGACGAAGAGGCAGCTCGCGCCGTCGTGGTTCGCCGCCCACGGGACCCAGCCCGGGCGCCACCAATTGGCCTCCACGTCCGGTCCGTCCACCAGGGACACCAGACACGCACGCAGCGCCACAGCCTCGTCCACGCCGAGGAGGCCGCACCCGGACACCAGAAACCGACCTGCCTCGGTGGGGAGCGTGCCGTCACAACGCGCGTACAACTCGCTCAGTTCCAGGGGGAAACCCACTCTGGCGACGGCCGGGCGCACTGCGGCCAGACTCTCTGGGGCCATCACCGCCAGCCACTCCGTCAGCCGCGTCCATGCCTCCCCGAACGAGTCACTCCTCGTCATGCTCATCGCTCCGTATCCTCCGGCTGTGACATCCGGCCGCGCACCTCATCTCACCGGGCTCCCCGCTGGTGGAGGCGTCCGCCCTCACTGCCGTAACGCTGACGTGTTCCCAGCGGAACAACCTGATCGAGTTGGATGCCACCGGCGCCCCCGCGGAGGGCGACATCATGCCGGGATGGCCCACGACATCGTGTGTGCTTCCTCGCCCCCAACGCGGCCTCTACAGCTGGAGCTTCTGACAGCCCCCGCAGGCCGTCTAGGCCGTTTCCTTCGGATCATCTGATCGTTGGTTGATGTGTGTCGTTAACTGACGCCCAGTGGGCACGCATTGAGCCGTTGTTGCCGGACCGGGTGCCACGGCGGGGTGGACGGTGGCGGGATCACCGGCAGGTGATTGAC
>NZ_JBEXGN010000037.1:0-44410 GCF_040607345.1 Streptomyces sp. NPDC005302 | reverse complement strand
ACCGTTTCTGGCGCTCACCCGACGCACGGGCCCTGCCGGGATCGGGCCTCGGACTGTCCATCGTGGCCCGCACGGTCCAGCAGGCCGGCGGCGAGGTGTCGCTGCGCCCGGCGCAGGACGGCGGCACGATCGCGACCGTACGGCTGCCCGGCGCCCCGGCCGCTCCGCCCGAACTTCCCTGATCCGCGGGTCGGGTCAGTGCCCGACCCGCAGATCCGTGCCCGCCACCTGGACCCGGATCCCGTCGCGCTCGACGCGCACGTCCCGCAGGTTCACCGCCCCGTCGGCCGGGTGCGGCAGCTGGAAGCCCAGCGAGAGCTGGTCGGCGAGAACGGGCCGGGTCAGACGGGTGAGGCCCTGGAGCAGGGCCGGGTCGAAGCCGAGACGCTTCAGGAGCTCCGGGTGGGCCGCCGCCAGGTCGAGGAGGTTCAGCCGCATCGCCTGATGGACGAAGGCGGGCGCCCCGGTCAGGGAGGCGAGCTTCGTGTCGTCGCGCAGCGCCTCGCGCACCGCCGAGTCGGGCACCCCGAGCCGGTGGACGATCGCCGGGACGGCGAGCAGCGCCCGCGCCTTCGCGGCCTCCTCGCCCAGCCTGGCGGCCGTGTCCCGGGTGAGGTGGAGGCCTTCCGAGGCCCGCGCGCCGGGGCGGTAGGTCGCCAGGTCGCCGATGTCCAGGCGCATGCCGCCGATGTGGGTGGAGATACCGCGCGCGCCGTCCCGCTGGATGCGCGCGTCGGCACGCAGCTGCAGGTCGTGCCCGGCGACGGGCAGCGTGCCGCGTGCCCGCACCTGGTCGCCGCCGTGCCCGGTGAACGTGACCTGCGAGGCGCCCAGTTCACGGTTCAGGTCGTCGAAGGACAGCAGTACCTCGCCGTGCATCTCGGGGATGCGGGCGCCGCGCACGGAGGTGGGGCCGTCGCCGTCGAGCCGTACGTTCGTCGCCGTCGCCGACACCTTGGCCAGCGAGACCCGGTCGGCGGCCACGTCGGGCACGGTCACCTTCACGGAGTCCAGCCGCTGGTCGGCGAGCTGGGTGAGGAAGGGGAAGCCGCCGATCTCGACCTCGGGCGCGGCGGTCAGGTGCAGCTGGTCCTTGAGCTTGTCGGCCGCCCGGTGCTCGGCGTACAGCACCGCCCAGCGGTCGCCGAGGGCGAGGAACGCCGCGAGGCACAGGAGGGTGGCCGAGGCCTTCACCGCGAACGGGAGGCCGGCGAAACGCCTGCGGCGGCGCCGGCTGCCGCGCCGGTGGTTGGGCGGGGACCAGCCGTCGTCCGGTTCTTCCGGGGGCTCGTCCACGGGCTGATCCTCGTGGAGGAACTCCTCCAGCGGCCCGGTGCCGTCGAGGGCACCCAGTTCGTCGTAGGGGTTCGGACGGGGATGCGTGGCTATGCGGTGGGGGGTACGCATCGTCTCATCCGACCATGCGTACCGCCCCTGACCGCAACTGCTACCGCCCGTATGCGATCAACTTCACGATCCGCGACTACTTGACGATCGTGATCCGGTCCGCGGCCGGCACCGGGTACGGCGCCGTGGCGGAGGAGCCGGCCGTCAGGTAGGTCCCCAGCGCCGCGAGGTCGTCGCCGCCGACCCGGACGTTCCCGCCCTTGCCGAGTTCCGCGAAGCCGTCGCCGCCGCCCGCGAGGAAGGAGTTCATCGCGACGCGGTAGGTGGCGGCCGGGTCGATCGCCGCGCCGTTGAGCTCGACCGAGTCGGCGACGACGCGGGCCGCGCCGGTCTTCGTCAGGTCGAGGGTGTAGGTGAGGCCCTTGGAGATCTGGAGGATCTTCGGGGATGCCTCGTTGGCGCCGCTGACCTGCTGCTGGAGCGCGGTGACCACCTGGGCACCGGTCAGGTCGACCAGGTTCACCGTGTTGGCGAACGGCTGGACCGTGTACGCCTCGCCGTAGGTCACGACGCCGTCGCCCTCGCCGCCACTCGCCGCGTAGGTCAGCCCGGCGCGGATGCCGCCCGGGTTCATCACCGCGAGGTCGGCCTCGGGGTCGACGGACTTGGCGTACGCGAGCTGCGCGTCGGCGATCAGGTCACCGAGCGGGGACTCGGTGCCGGCGTTGCCGATGTCACCGGCGATGTAGCCGATGGGCCGCGAGGCGATCGGCGCGGAGAGCGCGTTCCACTTGGCGATCAGCGACGTCATGTCGGCCGCCTTGGCGACGTCACGCGTGACCACGTGGTTCGCGGACTTGACCGCCGTGCGCGCGATGTCGCCGGTCCGCCGGTCGTACGTCAGCGTGGTGTCCGTGTAGAGCCGGCCGAAGGACGAGGCCGAGGTGACCATGCGGGGCTTGCCCGACGGGTCGGGGATCGTGCACGCGTAGGCCTGGTGGGTGTGACCGGTGACCAGGGCGTCGACGGCCGGCGTCACGTTCTTGGCGATGTCGACGATCGGCCCGGAGATGCCGTCGCCGGCGCCGGGGCTGTCGCAGTCGTAGTTGTACGACTGCGAGGCGGGTGCCCCGCCCTCGTGGATCAGCGCGACGATGGACTTCACGCCCTGTCGCTGGAGTTCCTTGGCGTACTTGTTGATCGTCTCGACCTCGTCGCCGAACTTCAGGCCCTTGACGCCCTCGGCGGAGACGATGTTGGGCGTGCCCTCCAGCGTGACGCCGATGAAGCCGACCTTGACGCCGTTCTTCTTCCAGACCCAGTAGGGCTTGAGGATCGGCTTCTTGGTCTTCTCGTCGGTGACGTTCGCCGCGAGGTAGGGGAAGTCGGCGCCCTGGAACTTCGCCTTCTTGTCGTAGCAGCCGTCCGTCGGGTGGCAGCCGCCCTTCTGCAGGCGGGCCAGCTCCTTGGCGCCCTCGTCGAACTCGTGGTTGCCGACGCTCGTCACGTCCAGGTCGAGGTCGTTCAGCGCGTCGATCGTCGGCTCGTCGTGGAAGAGCCCGGAGATCAGCGGAGAGGCGCCGACCATGTCACCGGCGGCGGCCGTGATCGAGTACTTGTTGCCCTTGCGGGCGTCGCGCAGGTGCGTGGCCAGGTACTCGACGCCACCCGCGTCGATGGTCTTCGTCGTGCCGTCGGGCTGCAGCTCCGTGACGCGGCCCGAGGAGCCGGTCGGCGGCTCCAGGTTGCCGTGCAGGTCGTTGAAGGAGAGCAGCTGGACGTCCTGGTAGCGGCCGCTGCCGTGGTGGTGCGACGGCGTCGCGTCGTCCTGGTGCGCGCTCGCGGGCATCGCCGCGGCCAGCGCGCCCACGGTGGCGAGACCGGCGGCGGCCGCGAGGAGGCGATGAGTTCGTCTGTGCCGGAAGGTGGGCGGCATGGTTCCCCCCTGGAGAACGGTGAGAGGCGAAAGCGGTGTGTCGTGACCTGAGATGACGCGACGTGCGAGGGCCGAGCGGGTGGTGCGGGCCGTGCAGGTGGTGCGACCGCCGTGGAGCGGATGGTGCCGGTCGAGCGCGTGGTGCCGGTCGAGCGGGTGGTGCGAGCGCGGGCCGGGCGGACTGTGCGTTCGCTGTGACGGCCGTGGCTTTTGCACGCACTTTAGAATCAACGCGCGTAGCGCAACAGGGGGTTCGGGGTTACGGACTGGTTGCCATCGGCTCACCGGCTGCTGACACCCCGCTCCCCGCGGCCCCGTCCCGGCAGCTGACACCCCGCTCCCCGCGGCCCCGTCCCGGTAGCTGACGCCCCGCTCCACCGCGCCCCACTCGGGGGGCTGCCACCCCGGCTTCCGAGGCCACATCCCGTCGGCTGACACCCTGCCCCGCGAGGCTCCGCCCCACCCTCGCCGTGGCCGTCGTGCTCGCCGTGCCGGACCTCCGCCCCGCCACGCTCCACATCGACTCCGCCCAACCGCTTGTCCCCCAATCACCGCGCCGTACCCTCGTATCCATGACCAGCGACAACACGTCACCCCTCGCCAGCTCGCGCTCCATCGCGACCTTCTCCGAGCTCTCCCCGGACCAGGCCGAGGGCGTGCTCCGGCTGCTCTCGGAGTCCGCCCTGGAGGACGGGCAGCAGGCGGTGTCCGAGCAGGGGCGGCTGCAGCTGAAGGGCGGGGCCCGCGAGGGCGTCCGGCATCTGCTGCTGACCCTCGGCGACGAACTGGTCGGCTACGGCCAGCTGGAGGACACCGACCCGGTCGAGGCCCCGGCCGCCGAGCTGGTCGTCCACCCGGCACACCGGGGACACGGCCACGGGCGGGCGCTCGGCACGGCCATGCTCAACGAGTCCGGCAAGCGGCTGCGGGTGTGGGCGCACGGCGGCCATTCCGCCGCCCGGCATCTCGCCCAGGTCCTCGGTCTCACCCTCTTCCGTGAACTGCGCCAGATGCGGCGCCCGTTGGAGGGACTCGACCTGGCCGACAAGCTGCCGGACGGCGTGCGCGTCCGTGCCTTCGTGCCGGGGCAGGACGACACCGCCTGGCTCGCCGTGAACGCCGCCGCCTTCGCCCACCACCCCGAGCAGGGCTCCCTCACCCAGCGCGACCTGGACGACCGGATCGGCGAGACGTGGTTCGACCCGGCCGGCTTCTTCCTCGCCTTCCGCGGCGACGACCTCGTCGGCTTCCACTGGACGAAGGTGCACGCCGAGGAGGGCCTCGGTGAGGTGTACGTCCTCGGCGTGCGCCCGGGCTCCCAGGGCGGCGGCCTCGGCAAGGCGCTGACCACGATCGGGCTGCGCCATCTCGCCGCCCAGGGCCTGCCCACCGCGATGCTCTACGTGGACGCCGACAACAAGCCGGCGGTCGCCGTCTACGAGCGTCTCGGCTTCGTCACCCACGAGACCGACCTGATGTACCGGACGGAGTCCTGACCCGGTTGGGGACGGAGTCCTGACCCGGTCCGGGAAGGAGTAACGGTCCGCCCGTGCGCGGGCCGCGACTCCGGCGGCGCTGCGGCTGACGTCAGCGGCGGCCGGGGACGGTCGCTCTTCGTCGCCGCAGCGGCTCGGCCAGGCTGCACGCCCCCGCCAGCACCGCCACGACCAGGACGCCCGCCCATCTCCGGTGCGCGTCGTCCCAGTGGGGGTCGTCCGGCGCGACGAAGAGGGCCCAGCGCTCGGGGAGCAGCAGGGCCGCCGCGAAGACGGTGCCCACGAGTGAGGCGGACACCGCGAGGCCCGGTTCGGTGGCCTCCGAGTGCCGTACGGCCACGGTCGCGGCGGCCAGCGCGAGGGCGGCGAGGGCCGCCGCCTCCAGAGTGACGGCACCCACCGGCGGCCGGCCCTCGCCGGGTACGAGGAGAAGGGCCGTCGCCCACCACGCCGCCGTCAGCGGTGCGACGAGCGCCAGGCGCACCCCGGTCCGCACCGGTCGCCGCGTCGGCACCGCGGCGGTGGTGTGCCGGGCGGGGTCGTCCAGCAGGAACGCCAGTCCCAGACCGAAGGCGAGCGCGGCGGCCCGCAGCATGGTGAGGCAGAGCCACGGGTCGACCTGGCCGGAGAGCATCCGCGGAGTGCCGGCCAGCAGCAGGCCGAGGCCCGCGCCCGTGGCCAGGGCCGCGCGGGGCAGGGTGCGCCACACCGGCCGGACGAGGACGGCGGCGACCTCCCGGGTCCTGGGGCGCCCGGCACTTCCCGAGCGTCGTCCGGCGGCTTCCCCGAACCGCTCAGCGGCATCCGCGGGGCCCCGGGGGCCTTCCACGGACCGGCCCGCCACGTCTACATGTCGCACGATCCGCTCCCCGAGTCCGCCGCCGTCCCCTTGCCGCCGACCGGTACGCCGAGCAGTTCGGCCACCCGTGTCGTGGAGGTCTTCGGGGAGGTCAGCTCCGTCCAGTGGGCCTTGACCTTGGCGGCCACGCTGTAGTGCGGCTCGGCCAGCAACTCCCGCAGCACCGTGGTCTGCTGGGCGGTCATGGAAAGGCCTCCGGTGGGCGAGAGCACGCGGGCGGAGCCCGAAGTGCTGTCGTCGAGGCGCACGTCGCGGAGGGACTTCATCGGGTCCCGCTGTGTGCTCGTCGCCAGCCACATGATGGTCACCACGCGGGCGTCGCAGCGCTCGCCGGCGCTCTCCTCACTCCCCGCGACCAGCACGGAGGCGACGCCGACCGCGAACTCGGGAACGCGGTTCCCGCCCCAGCGCGTGCCGACGGTCACGGTGCCCGGCGTGCTGGACGGATTGATCGCGGCGTCGCCCTGCAGGCCGTACCGGGCGTCGATGCGCTGGCGCACGGTCACCCGCTCCCCGCCTGCCGATCCGCCCGCGCGGGACTGGATTCGGTCCACTACGCCGGCCCAGTCGGCGGTGCGGCCGGCCCACTCGGGGAACGCGCAGTATGTCGCCCGCCCGCGCTCGATGCAGACCTGCACCTTCTGCGGGGTGACGGACGCCTTCGCGCGGGCCGCGGCCAGCGAGGCGGAGTCGCCCGGGGACTGTCCGGCCACTCCGACACCGGTCGCGGCGGCGGCGACCACGGCGACGGCCGCGAGCAGGCGCGTCCGGCCACCGCTCAGCAGGACGGCGAGACAGAGCAGCAGGACGGCGAGGCCGATGAGGTAGAGGGCGTGCCAGGCGGCCGGGCGGCCCACCAGGTCGGACGGGAAGGGATCCGCGCCCGCGTCGGAGACGACCGGACCGAGCCAGGTCACCCAGTGCGCGCCCTGGGTGGACGCGGAGACCAGGATGGTGACGGCGTAGGCGCCGATCACGAAGGGCGGTGCGACGAACCCGACCGGGACCAGCCGGGCCAGCAGGACGCCGAGGACACCGGCCAGCAGGATCACCAGGGGTCCCACCACCAGCTCGGCGGGGGAACCGTGCCCGACCGCGCCCGGCTTCAGTGCCATCCAGGTGAACTCGAAGCCGACGACCAGCGCGGTGATCGCGACGAAGGGCAGCACGGACAGCGCGTGGGCCAGCGTCCGCCGCCACGGCTCCATGACCAGCACGTCGAAGTGCCGGTCGGTGGACTGCCGGCGTGCGCGCAGGACCGCGCGGTTCACCCCGACGAACAGGGCGATGGCGAGCAGCAGCGGGGCGGCCTGGGTGGACCGGTCGACGTCCTGGAGGGCGGGGAACGCGTCCATGCCCTCACGGCCGGAGAACAGGGTCCATCCGGTGTAGCCGACGTACACCGCGAGGAAGAGCAGGACCGGGATCTGGAGGAGCAGTTCGCGTGCCTCGAAGCGGGCGAGGGCGATGACGGCGGCCACCCTGGACCGCGGGCTCGGCACGGCCCGCCCACCGTCGGTGGGAACGGTCCGCGGGCGGGTGTGCGTGGTGGCGCTCATGCCGTCACCTCCGCGTGCTCGCCGTCGAGGGTGAGCAGGTAGCCGTCTTCCAGGGTTGGTTCGAGGAGGTCGGCGCCTTCGGGAGGGTCACCGACGTTGCGGAACGTGCCGGTGCCGGTGCGCCATCCGGCTCGGGCGGCCGGGTCGCGCTCGGTGCTGCTCCAGACGCGGCCGGCCGCGCGCTCGGTCAGCTCGGCCGGTGTGCCCTCGAAGCGGATGCGGCCGGCTGCCATGACGATCACGCGGTGGCAGAGCATCGCGACGTCCTCGGTCTGGTGGGTGGAGAGCAGGACGGTGCGGCCTTCTCCCGCCTGGGCGATCAGCTCGCGGAAGCGCATGCGCTGTTCGGGGTCGAGTCCGACGGTCGGCTCGTCGAGGACGAGGAATCCGGGGTCGCCGACGAGTGCGGCGGCCAGCGCGACCCGCTGCCGCATGCCGCCGGACAGCCGCTTGATGCGCTTGCCGCGCACGTCGGACAGGTCGACGGCCTCCAGCACGCGCCGCACCTCGCGGTGCCGGGCGGTGCGGTCGGTCAGCTCCTTGAGGATCGCCACGTAGTCGACGAACTCGAAGGCGGAGAAGTCCTGGTGGAATCCGGGGTTCTGCGGCAGGTAGCCCAGCGTCCGGCGGACGTCCAGGCGTCCCGCGGTGGTGCCCGGGTCGTGTCCGAGGACGGTGAAGGCGCCCCGGTCGGCGGGCACGGCGGTGGCGAGCACCCTCAACAGGGTGGTCTTTCCGGCGCCGTTGGGTCCGAGGAGGCCGGTGACGCCGTCACCGAGGCGGAGCGAGACGTCGTCGAGCGCGCGCGTCCCTCCGAAGCGGAGGCTCAGGCCGGAGGCGGAGACGGTGGGGATCATGCGGCGTTCCTGTCGGTGAGGTCGGTGAACGGGAGGCGCGAGCTGTCGAACCGGTCCCGTGCGAGATAGAGGAGTGCGGCGGCGAGGGCCGCGACGACTCCGGCGACGCCCTGTCCGGCCGCCGTGAAGGGGGCGAGGGTGGCGCCGGACGAAGTGGTCGCCTCGGCCACGGCCAGCACGGTGACCCAGCCGCCCGCGACCAGGGAGGGCGCGAGCACGGGGCCGAGCCGGGTGGCCAGGGCGAGGCCGCTGGCGGTGAGGGCGAGGGCGGGCAGCAGCCAGGCCAGGGCCCGCAGGCCGTAGGACGGGAGGGCGAGGGTCGCCATGCCGTTCAGCCCGAGGCCGACCGTGAGCACCGCGACCGTACGGATCATCAGGAGGCGGAAGCCGTGCAGCGGGGAGACGACCGCCATCTCGTACGTCGGGTCGAGCCTCGGTCCGTAGGAGAGGGCGACCCCGGCGAGGGGCAGCAGGGGGGCGAGGGCGAGGAAGAGGGTGGGGGTGGCGCCGACCCGTCCCGCGTTGACCGCGGCGACCGTCATCGCGAGGACGGCGGCGACCGCGCCCAGCCAGGACCGGCGCAGGACGGGGGCGGCGGCCAGCAGCCGCGCGGTGTGGTCGGCGACGCCGATCCGGACGAGCAGCGCCTCGACCGGGCCGGGCCGGGGCGCGTCGAGCTCGGCGTCGAGCCGCTCCCAGCCGGCGTCCAGGGCCACCGGGTCGCTGAACGCGGCCAGTTCGGCCCGGCACCGGTCGCACGCGGCGAGGTGGGTGTCGGCGGACCAGAGCCGGGGCGGATCCAACGCGCCCTGCGCATAGGCCCGGAGATCCTCCTCCGGCACGTGCCAGGGCGTACGCCCGGTGCTGCCAGCGGTCGCGCCCTCGTCCCCGCTCGTGCGGCTGCCGTCGGCCACGCCGTCGTCACCCTTCATGCCGCTGTCACCGCTTCCGCGACGGTCGTCGCTCATGCCAACGCCTCCCGCAACTGCTTGCGCGCACGCAGTGCCCGCGTCTTGACCGTGCCCGGCGGGATGCCGAGCAGGACGGCCGCTTCCCGGGTGCTGAGCCCGTCGATCACCGTGGCCTGGAGCACCGCCCGGAGTTCGGGCGAGAGTCTGGTCAACGCGCCCGCGAGGTCGCCGTGTTCGACGCCCGCCAGCACGCGCTCCTCCGCCGAGACCTCGTCACGGTGCCGGAGCCGGGCCAGCGCGCCGCGCAGCCTGCCGCGCGCGCCGTCCCCGCGCATCGCGTCGACGAGCCGCCGCGAGCCGATGCGCCACAGCCAGCCGGCCGGGTCGCCCTCCTCGCGGTAGCGGGCGGAGCCGTGCCACACCGCGAGGAAGGTCTCCTGGATGACGTCGTCGACGATCCCGGGGTCGGCGCACCGGCCGCGCAGCCGCGCGCTCAGCCACGGCGCATACCGCCGGTACAGCTCCTCGAAGGCGCGACGGTCCCTGTCCGCCGCGATGGCCCGCAGCAGCTCTCCGTCGCTTCTCGTTTCCCTCACACCCCCTCATCGGACGAGCCCCACCGATCGGTTCACGCCCCGGCAAAGTTTTTCTGATCACCGTTCCGTGCCTGGTCGGATCACCGTTCCGTGCCCGGTCGGGGCCCTGAACCCGGGATCGCCGACATCCTGTGGACCTGCGCGACTTGACGGCGACCACCCCCTTGCACCACCCTTTCACTACTCAATTAGTGAAAGGGTGGTTGTCCGAGTGGTCGCGTACCGCATCGACCGGCGCAGCGGCGTCGCCACCTACGTCCAGATCGTCCAGCAGACGAAGCAGGCGCTGCGCCTCGGCCTCCTCGAACCCGGCGACAAGCTCCCCACGGCCCGCGAGGTCGTCGAAGCCACCGCCATCAACCCCAACACCGTCCTGAAGGCCTACCGCGAGCTGGAGCGCGAAGGTCTGGTCGAGGCCCGGCGCGGCCTCGGCACCTTCGTCCGCAGAACGCTCGGCGCCGCCCCGGCCGACTCGCCCCTCGGCGAGGAGCTCGACGCCTGGGCGCGCGACGCCCGCGCGGCGGGCCTGGACCGCGAGGACGTGGCCGCGCTGTTCACCTCCGTACTGGACGCACACTTCCCGAAGGGGGACCAGTGAGTTCCACCCGCACCACCCGCCCCGGCGCCGACGTCGCCGTCGAGGCGCACGGCCTCACCGTGCGCTACGGCCGGCGCTCCGCCGCCGCCCTGGACGACTGCTCCTTCCGTCTCCCGGCCGGCCGGGTCAGCGCCCTCGTCGGCCCCAACGGCGCGGGCAAGTCGACGCTGTTGGCGGTGGCGGCCGGACTGGTGCGCCCCGCCGCCGGCACCCTCACCGTGCTCGGTGCCGGCCCTGCCGAGGCACGCGAGAGCATCGCCTACCTCTCCCAGAACAAGCCGCTGCACGCCCAGCTCACCATCGCCGAGACGCTGCGGCTGGGCGCCGAACTCAACCCGGCGCGCTGGGACGCCTCGTGCGCGGCCGCGATCGTGGAGCAGGGCTCGCTCGACCCGGGGACCAAGGTCAGGCGCCTGTCCGGAGGCCAGCGGACCCGCGTGGCACTCGCCCTCGCGCTGGGCAAACGGCCCGACCTGATGCTGCTGGACGAGCCGATGGCCGACCTGGACCCGCTGGCCCGCCACGAACTGCTGGGCACGCTGATGGCGGACGCCGCCGAGCGCGGGACCACCGTGCTGATGTCCTCGCACATCGTCTCCGAACTCGCCGACGCCTGCGATCACCTGCTGCTCCTGGGCGGCGGACGCATCCGGCTCGGCGGCGGACTGGACGACCTGCTGCTCGCCCACACCCTGGTGACCGGCCGCGGCACCCCCGCCGACCTCGCCCCGCACCTCGTCGTCGAGTCCCGCGCCACCGGCCGCGGCCTCACCGCGCTGATACGCAAGGACGGCCCTGTGGACGACCGCTGGCAGGCCGAACAGCCCTCCCTGGAGGAACTGCTCCTCGCCCACCTGCGGTCCCCCGCGGCTCCCGCGCTGCTCACCCCCGGCACGACCGCGACCCCCGTGGCGGTGACCCGATGAGCGCGACCTCCCTGACCTCTCCCGTGCGCCGCGCGCTGCCCCGCCCGCGTGGCCTGCTCTGGACGCTCCTGCGGCTGCACCGCACCGCCCTGTGGATCTGGACCGCCTTCGTGGTGCTCACCGCGGGCCTCCTGCTGTGGTTGTACGGCCCGGGCGCCACGCACACCCAGCACCTGCTCGACACGTTCGGCTACGCGGGCGTGCAGGACGACGCCTGGACCGCCGGTGTCATCGGCTCCCCCGTCTCCGGCGCCTACAACGACCTCTTCTACGCTCCGGCCTCCCTGCTCAACGCCGCTTCGTTCGCGGTCGCCGTCTTCGCGGGGACCTCGCTGGTCGCGCGCGAACTGGAGAACGGCACCGCGCGGCTCGCCTGGACCCAGTCCGTCAGCCCGGCCCGGTGGCTCGCCGCGAAACTCGCGGTACCCGCGCTGTTCGTCACGGCCGGCACCGGCCTGCTCGTCGCGCTCTACCGGATGCTGTGGTCCGCCCACAGCAACCTGCTGCTGGCCGGCTACGGCCCCCAACGCCTGTATTTCTCCATCGGCCCGGCCACCGTCGCCGCACCTCTGCTCGGTCTGGCCGTCGGCGTCCTGGCCGGGCTCACCCTGCGCCGCACGCTGCCCGCCCTCGCCGTCGCGGGCGCGGTCCAGTACGCCGTGATCGCCGTGCGTTCCAACTTCTGGCCGTTCCAGCGCAGTTACCAGCAGCCCGACCTGTCCGTCCGCAGCCGGGCCATCACCTCCACGGGTGTGGAGATCCGCGACCCCGGCTGCTACGCCGACCGTGCGTGCCTCGCCAAGCACGACGTCGTCGGCTTCACCCGTCAGTACCTCCCCTCCCCCGACTACTGGCCCCGACAGCTCCTGGAGACCGGTGTCCTGCTGGCGGCCACCGCGATCCTGGTCGCCGCGGCCTTCGCCGTCCTGAGGAGGACGTCCACCTCATGAGCGCCCCGACCCTGCGGCCCCCGTCCGGCCCGGCCGTGTCGTCCCGGACCGCCCCGGCCCTGCTCCGCCCCTCCGGCCTGACCTGGACCGTGCTGCGCCTGCACCGCGCCGCCCTGCTCATGTGGATTGCCGCCCTGCTCGTCGCCGCCGGGGTCCTGACCTGGATGTACGTCATCGGCCCGGACGCCGTCGCGGCCCTCGCCCCCTGCGGCTCGCCGCCGGCCGGCGCGCTGCCCGACTGCACCGTCCTCGACGCGATCAGCACGGACGAGACGTACAGCACCTGGATCCGCCTGGTCTCCACCGCCGTCTCGTACCTGATGTTCCCGGTGGCCGCCTGGGCCGGCGCCGCGCTCGTCGGCCGCGAGCTGGAGGACGGCACGGCGCAGCTCGCCTGGACCCAGTCCGTCAGCCCGGTGCGCTGGCTGGCCGCGAAGCTCGCCGTGCCGGCCGCCGTCCTCACGCTCGGCACCACCCTCGCGGTGCTGCTCGACGTGTGGGCTCGCCGTGACGGCAATCCGTCCCTGGTCGGCGACTGGTACGACCCCGAGGTCTACGCCTCCACCGGCCCCGTCGCCGTCGCGTACGTCCTCGCCGGACTCGCCTTCGGTGTCCTCGCGGCTCTGCTCCTGGGCAAGGCACTCCCCGCCGCCGGAGCGGCGTTCGCCGCGACACTCGTCCTGTCCTACGGGCTGCGGGCGGTGCGGCCGAGCCTGTGGCCCACGACGACGATCACCGGACGGGCGGCCCTCGACCTCCCGCGCAGCGCTCTCGAACTGGAGCACGGCGTCGTCACGAGCGACGGGCGCCGCATCGGGAACGACCTGGCCTGCGTCGGCTCCGGGACGTCGGCCCGGAGCCGGGCGTGCGGGAGGAGTTCCGGGCTGAGCGACTTCTGGGCGACCTACCACCCGAAGTCCCACTTCTGGCCGCTCCAGCTGGTGGAGAGCGGTCTGCTGCTGGCCGTCGCGGGGGCCGCGGCGGCCGCCGCCTTCACCCTGCTGCGCCGTCGCACGGCGTAACCGGCGGTATCCCGGGCGGCCCGCGGCTCGCGGAAGGGGCCAGGACCCGGTTTCCGGACACGTGGACGTCCGGGAGCCTCCCCCCGATAGCCCGCACGTCATGTCCTCGTAACCATCGATTCAGGTGACCTTGCGACCCTCGGGGAATGCAGCCCGCCGTGCCCGAGCCTTCTCCTCCGCCGGAGAACGAGCCCTCGCCGACCACGCGGAGTGAGCGTACGCCAGTGATACGGAACGGCAACTTCCGTATCGCCGCGCTGGCGCCCGCTCTCTCCGACGCGCCGGTCTCGCCTTCGGCGCGGAAGAATGGGTCCATGAACCAGCCAAGCGCCCAGGCACCCGTGCAGCACCCGCAGCCGTCCGTCGGATCCATCGCCGCGCACCGGCCGCACACCGTCGCGGCCAATGTCTCCGACCTGGAGCCCGACCTCGACGCCGACCTCGACGAGTACGAGGACACGGTGCAGGACGGCATCACCCTGCCGCAGGGCCGGTTCCTGGACCGTGAGCGCAGCTGGCTGGCGTTCAACGAACGCGTGCTCGAACTCGCGGAGGACCCGAACACCCCGCTCCTGGAGCGCGCGAACTTCCTGGCGATCTTCGCCAGCAACCTGGACGAGTTCTTCATGGTCCGGGTGGCCGGCCTGAAGCGCCGTATCGCCACCGGCGTCGCCACCAAGTCCGCGTCGGGCCTCCAGCCCCGCGAGGTCCTGGAGATGATCTGGGCGCGCTCCCGCGAGCTCATGGCCCGGCACGCCGCCTGCTACCAGGAGGACGTCGCCCCCGCGCTCGCGGAGGAGGGCGTCCACCTGGTCCGCTGGAGCGAGCTGACCGAGAAGGAACAGGCCCGCCTGTTCACGCTCTTCCGGCATCAGATCTTCCCGGTCCTGACCCCGCTGGCGGTCGACCCCGCGCACCCCTTCCCGTACATCTCCGGCCTGTCGCTGAACCTGGCCGTCATCGTGCGCAACCCGGTCAGCGGCCACCGCCACTTCGCGCGTGTCAAGGTCCCGCCGCTGCTCTCCCGCTTCCTGGAGGCATCCCCGAACCGCTACGTCCCCATCGAGGACGTCATCGCGGCGCACCTGGAGGAGCTCTTCCCGGGCATGGAGGTCCTGGAGCACCACACGTTCCGGCTCACCCGGAACGAGGACCTGGAAGTCGAGGAGGACGACGCCGAGAACCTGCTCCAGGCCCTGGAGAAGGAGCTCATGCGGCGCCGCTTCGGCCCGCCGGTGCGCCTGGAGGTCGAGGAGTCCATCGACCGGTACGTCCTCGACCTGCTCGTACGGGAGCTGAAGATCTCCGAGGCCGAGGTGTACCCGCTGCCCGGCCCCCTGGACCTCACGGGCCTCTTCGGCATCGGCTCGCTCGACCGGCCCGAGCTGAAGTACCCCAAGTTCATCGCCGGCACCCACCGCGATCTCGCAGAGGTCGAGTCCGCGTCCCCGCCGGACATCTTCGCCGCGCTGCGCGAGCGCGACGTCCTGCTGCACCACCCCTACGACTCCTTCTCCACCTCCGTGCAGGCGTTCCTGGAGCAGGCCGCGGCCGACCCGGACGTCCTCGCGATCAAGCAGACGCTGTACCGGACCTCCGGCGACTCGCCGATCGTCGACGCGCTGATAGACGCCGCCGAGTCCGGCAAGCAGGTCCTCGTACTGGTCGAGATCAAGGCGCGCTTCGACGAGCAGGCCAACATCAAGTGGGCCAGGAAGCTGGAGGAGTCCGGCTGCCACGTCGTGTACGGCCTGGTCGGTCTGAAGACCCACTGCAAGCTGTCGCTCGTGGTCCGCCAGGAGGGCGACACCCTGCGCCGCTACTCCCACGTCGGCACCGGCAACTACCACCCGAAGACGGCCCGGCTCTACGAGGACCTCGGTCTGCTCACCGCCGACCCCCAGGTCGGCGCGGACCTCTCCGACCTCTTCAACCGGCTCTCCGGCTACTCGCGCCGCGAGACCTACCGCCGGCTGCTGGTCGCTCCCAAGTCGCTGCGCGACGGTCTGATCGCGCGGATCAACAAGGAGGTCCAGCACCACAACGCCGGACGTCCCGCGTTCGTCCGCATCAAGGTCAACTCGATGGTGGACGAGGCCCTCATCGACTCGCTGTACCGCGCCTCCCAGGCCGGTGTGCCGGTCGACGTGTGGGTGCGCGGGATCTGCGCCGTCCGGCCCGGTGTCCCGGGCCTGTCCGAGAACATACGGGTGCGTTCCGTCCTCGGCCGCTTCCTCGAGCACTCCCGGGTCTTCTCCTTCGGCAACGGCGGCGAACCCGAGGTGTGGATCGGCAGCGCCGACATGATGCACCGCAACCTCGACCGGCGGATCGAAGCGCTGGTCAGGGTCACCGACCCGGCTCACCGGGCAGCCCTCGGCAGGCTGCTGGAGACCGGCATGTCCGACACCACCGCCTCCTGGCACCTCGGCCCCGACGGCGAGTGGACCCGACACGCGACCGACGCGGACGGCCAGCCCCTGCGGAACGTCCAGGAGATGCTCATAGACGCCCGGAGGCGCCGGCGTGGCACAGCAGCACCTTGATCCCCCCACCGGTCCGTCGGCCGGGACAGCCCCCACGGTCCCGGCCCCTCCCGCCCAGGAAGGTGCCCCCATCGGTGATGCCCTGGCGGGCTACCTCCGGGCCCAGGCCACGGAGTTCCTGCGCTCACTGCGCCAGCACCGGGAGACCGGCAACGCGGCGGGCGGCGCCGGGGAGTCGGGCGACGCGGCACGTTCGCTGCGCCGCTCCGCCCGCCGCATCAGCGGCAGCCTGCACACCTTCCGGCCGCTTCTCGACGCGGACTGGTCGGAGGCGATGCGCCCCGAGCTGGCCTGGCTGTCGGGCACCCTGGCCCGCGAGCACGCGTACGCCGCACGGCTGGATCGCCTGCTCCTCGCGCTGAACCGGCTGTCGGGGACCGTCGCGCTGCCGGCGCAGACCGGACCGGGCCCGGCCGCAGCGCCCAAGGGCGGTCTGACCGTCGGCGCCGCCAAGGCCGGCGCCCTCCTCGACCGGCAGCTGACCCTCGCGCGCACCCGCGCCCACTCGGCGGCCCTCCAGGCGCTCGGCTCCTCCCGTTTCCACGCGGTCGCCGACAGCGTCGCCGTCCTCGCCAGCGAGGTCCCGCTGACCCCGGCCGCAGACCTCACCGACCTGCGGCCACTGGCCGGATCGGCACAGGACCGGCTGGCCGACGCGGTCTCCTCGCTGCCGCTGGTCACCGCGGGCCACCCCTACAACGCGGAGGCCCTCGTGCACGGCCTCTCCGCGGACACCGCACCCCAGCCGCAGGACGCGCCCTGGCACCAGGTCCGGCTGCTGCTGCGGCTGCACCGCTACGCGCGCGAGGTGCTGCACGGCGGGGAGTTCCCCGTCGACGGACGGCTGTTCGGCGCGGGACAGGCGCTCAACCGGCACCGGGACGCGGCGGAGGCGGCGGCCGCCGCCGCGTCGGCGGCGCGCACCCCGCGGATCGCGCCGGCGACGGCGTACGCGCTGGGAGTGCTCCACGCCGACCAGCGGCACGAAGTGGAGGCGGCCCGGTTCGCCTTCCAGCAGGCATGGCAGAAGGAAGCCGTACGCACCCCGTGAGGGAGGCCCCATGGCCGACGACACCATCCACGCCGCGGGCTGTGTCCTGTGGCGCCGCTCCCCGGTCGACTCCGGGCTGGAGATCTGCCTCGTGCACCGGCCCAAGTACGACGACTGGTCGCATCCGAAGGGCAAGCTGAAGCGCGGCGAGGACTCCCTCGCCGGCGCCCTGCGCGAGGTCGGCGAGGAGACGGGCTACGGGGCCGCCCCGGGCGCCGTCCTCCCCACGCTCCGCTATCTCGTCGGTGACCGCCCCAAGGAGGTCCGCTACTGGGCGGCGGAGGCGGCCGACGGTCATTTCACGCCGAACGACGAGGTCGACCGCGTCCTGTGGCTCTCCCCCGTCGCGGCCCGTCACCGTCTCACCCAGCCCCGCGACCGCGATCTGGTGGACGCCCTGCTGGACGCGCTGCACCTGACCTGAGTCCTTTCCGGGCCGGCGATCACCGTCCGTACCGGTGCGAACGGGGAATCCGTGCCGGTACGCACCGGGGACGGATACCGGTCGTGTACCGGTACACGCGGGAAAAGTGCGGCGAATGAGGGATGGCGGGGGCGTGCGTACGCTGAAACAGGAGCCGCCCCTGTTGGCTACTTAGAGTTTCCCCGCAGGCCCCCTGGGCCGGAATCCGGCCGTGTCCTCGACGTAAGCCTTCCGTGACCTCACCGCACCGCCCTCAGGGGTTCACCCCCCGTTCACTTATGGCCATCGGCGCCTTCACCTGATCTGCCTAATTTCGGCCTTACACGGTGCGAAGGAAGTCCTCGGACGTTCTCGGCGCATCGCTACAGACCGTATTACTCAGACTTCGCACGCCGCCACCAGACGGCGGCTCCTGGAAGGAACTCCCGAAAGTGAAGCTTCAGCGCATGAACCGGCGGGCCCTCACCCTCGGTGCTCTCGCCGTCTCCGGCGCCCTGGCCCTCACGGCGTGCGGCTCTGACGACACGGGCAAGAGCGACGCGAGCGGCAGCTCGGCGCCGACCGCGGCCGCGGGCTCCATCAAGTGCGACGACGCCAAGGGCCAGCTGCAGGCGTCCGGCTCCTCCGCGCAGAAGAACGCGATCGACGCCTGGGTCAAGGCCTACACGGCCGCCTGCAAGGGCGTTCAGATCAACTACAACCCGACGGGTTCGGGCGCCGGTGTCACGGCGTTCACCCAGGGCCAGACTGCGTTCGCCGGTTCGGACTCGCCGCTCAAGCCGGAAGAGGCCACCGCGGCCAAGAAGTCCTGTGACGGCAACAACGCGGTCGACCTGCCCATGGTCGGTGGCCCCATCGCCATCGGTTACAACCTCCCGGGTGTCGACAACCTCGTGCTGGACGCCTCGACGATCGCCAAGATCTTCGACGGCAAGATCAAGACGTGGGACGACGACGCGATCGCCAAGCTGAACACCGGCGCGAAGCTCCCCAGCACCAAGATCCAGGCGTTCCACCGCTCGGACGAGTCCGGCACCACGGACAACTTCACCAAGTACCTCAAGGCCGTCTCCCCGTCGGACTGGAAGTACTCGGGCGGCAAGGCCTGGCAGGCGCAGGGCGGCCAGTCCGCTCAGGGTTCCTCCGGCCTCGCCCAGCAGGTGAAGCAGACCGCCGGCGCGATCTCGTACTTCGAGCTCTCCTACGCCGCCGACGGCATCAGCACCGTCGACCTCAAGACGGACGCCGCCACCCCGGTGAAGGCCTCCGTCGAGAACGCCACCAAGGCGATCTCCTCCGCCAAGGTCGCCGGCGTCGGCAACGACCTGGCCCTTGAGCTGAACTACAAGCCGACCGAGGAGGGCGCCTACCCGCTCACCCTGGTCACCTACGAGATCGTCTGCGAGAAGGGCAACAAGGCCGACACCCTGGCCGCCACGAAGTCCTTCCTCACCTACATCGCGAGCGAGGACGGCCAGAAGCAGCTCACCGCCGCCCAGTACGCGCCGATCCCCGACGAGATCATCACCAAGGTCCGCTCGACCGTCGCGAACCTGAGCTGACCCGAGTGTGCGGCCCGCCTCGCCGAGGCGGGCCGCACCGTCCGGTGCACCGCCGCCTGGAGCCGCCACTCGACTCGGCTCCGCAGACCGGAGACTCCTGATGGACATATCGACACACAACACCGAAGCACCTCCCCCCACCCCACCGCCTTCCACGATCGAGCAGAAGCGCGCGGCCCGTGGCGCCACCCGCCCCGGCGACCGTGTCTTCCTCGGCCTCTCCCGCGGGTCCGGCATCCTCCTCCTGGTGATCATGGCCGCCATCGCGGTCTTCCTCACCTACCGTGCCGCGATCGCGATCAGCAAGGACCACGCGAACTTCCTCACGACGTTCGAGTGGAACACCAACATCGACCCGCCGGTATTCGGCATCGCGGTGCTGGCCTTCGGCACGGTGGTCTCCGCGATCATCGCCATGGCCCTCGCGGTCCCGGTCGCCGTCGGCATCGCGCTGTTCATCACGCACTACGCGCCCCGCAGGTTCGGCGGACCCGTCGCGTACGTGATCGACCTGCTCGCCGCCGTCCCGTCCATCGTCTACGGCCTCTGGGGCGCCCTCGTCCTGGTGCCGCACATGGGCGGCCTGTTCGGCTGGCTCGACCACTACTTCGGCTGGACCGGCATCTTCGAGTGGCAGGGCGGAGCGCCCCGCTCGATGCTCACCGTCGGCGTCCTGCTCGCCATCATGATCCTTCCGATCATCACCAACGTCAGCCGTGAGGTCTTCCGGCAGGCGCCGATGATGATCCAGGAGGCGGCGCTCGCGCTCGGCGCCACCCGCTGGGAGGTCATCCGCATGGCGGTGCTGCCCTTCGGCCGCTCCGGCGTGATCTCCGCCTCGATGCTCGGCCTCGGCCGCGCGCTGGGCGAGACGATGGCCGTCGCCACCGTCCTCTCCCCGACCTTCGACATCAACGCCAGCCTGCTCGACCCGGGCGGCGGCACGTTCGCCCAGAACATCGCGAGCAAGTTCAGCGAGGCCACCCCGTTCGGCCAGGACGCCCTGATCGCCTCCGGTCTGGTCCTGTTCGTCATCACCCTGGTGGTCAACGGCGCGGCGCGCGTGATCATCAACCGCCGCAAGGAGTACTCGGGGGCCAACGCATGAGCAACGCACCCGTCACCGCACGACACGCGAGCACGCTGCGCGGCGGAACCCTTCCGAAGTGGTCCCCGTGGGCCATCGCGGCCGGCGCCGTGATCGTCTCCGTCGGGATCGGCCTCGGCGCAGGTCTCGACAGCAAGGTCCAGTGGGGCCTGATCGCCGCGATCCTGTTCGTCCTCGGCACGTACGGCATCGCCGCCCGCGTCGAAGGCCGCCGTCAGGCCAAGGACCGCGTCGCCACCAGCCTGGTCTGGGTCTGCTTCATCGTCGCCGTCATCCCGCTGGCCTCCCTGATCTGGGAGACGGTCAAGCGCGGTGTGAAGGTCTTCGACGTCTACTTCCTCACGCACTCGATGGGCGTGGTCGCCGACACCGAGACCGGTGGCGGCATCTACCACGCGATCATCGGCACCCTGGAGCAGGTCGCCATCGCGAGCCTGATCGCGGTGCCCGTGGGCGTGCTGACCGCGATCTACCTCGTCGAGTACGGACGCGGCAAGCTCGCCAAGGCCGTCACCTTCTTCGTCGACGTCATGACGGGCGTCCCGTCGATCGTCGCCGGTCTGTTCATCCTCAGCTTCTGGATCCTGATCCTGGACATGGGCTACTCCGGCTTCGCCGGTTCGCTGGCCCTCGCGATCCTGATGATGCCCGTGGTGGTCCGCTCCACCGAGGAGATGCTGAAGCTCGTCCCGAACGAGCTGCGCGAGGCCTCCCTCGCCCTCGGCATCCCGAAGTGGCGCACCATCATCAAGGTGGTCCTGCCGACCTCCATCGGCGGTATCACGACGGGTGTGATGCTCGCCGTCGCGCGCATCACCGGTGAGACGGCCCCCGTGCTGCTCCTGGTGTGGGGTACGAACTTCATCAACACCGACCCGTTCTCGGGCCCGCAGGCCTCGCTTCCGCTGTACATCTACCAGCAGTACGCGAACAGCGCCGGCTCCGGCGCGGCCTACGACCGGGCCTGGGCGGCGGCACTCGCCCTCATCGCCTTCGTCATGATCCTCAACATGGGGGCGCGAGCCATCGCGCGGTGGAAAGCCCCCAAGGCGGGCCGCTGACGCGGCCATCAGCGACCCGAATCCTTTGCGAAAGAAGCAGTGAACTGACATGGCCAAGCGAATCGACGTAAGCGGTCTGACCGCCTACTACAGCGCCCACAAGGCGATCGAAGACATCTCCATGACGGTCGAGCCCCGCTCGGTGACGGCCTTCATCGGCCCCTCCGGCTGCGGCAAGTCGACCTTCCTGCGCACCCTGAACCGCATGCACGAGGTCACCCCCGGTGGCCGCGTCGAGGGCAAGGTGCTGCTCGACGACGAGGACCTGTACGGCAGCTCGATCGACCCGGTCGCCGTGCGCCGCACCATCGGCATGGTCTTCCAGCGCCCCAACCCCTTCCCCACGATGTCGATCTTCGACAACGTGGCGGCGGGCCTGAAGCTCAACGGCTCCTACAAGAAGTCCGAGCTGAGCGACGTCGTCGAGAAGTCCCTCAAGGGCGCGAACCTCTGGAACGAGGTCAAGGACCGGCTGAACAAGCCCGGCTCGGGTCTGTCCGGCGGTCAGCAGCAGCGCCTGTGCATCGCGCGGGCGATCGCGGTGGAGCCGCAGGTCCTCCTCATGGACGAGCCCTGCTCGGCCCTGGACCCGATCTCCACCCTCGCCATCGAGGACCTGATCGGTGAGCTGAAGGAGCGCTTCACGATCGTCATCGTGACGCACAACATGCAGCAGGCCGCCCGCGTCTCCGACCGCACGGCGTTCTTCAACCTGTCCGCGGTCGGCCAGCCCGGCCGCCTCATCGAGATAGACGACACGGAGCGGATCTTCTCCAACCCGTCCGTCCAGGCCACGGAGGACTACATCTCCGGTCGCTTCGGCTAGACCGGACCTCCTCCCCGAACCCCTCGCGGTGCTGCATGGCGGTGCCACCGCGAGGACGAAAAGGGCCCGCCCCTGGCTCCCGGGGGCGGGCCCACTCGTCTATATCCAGCCCGCCCGGCACTCGATGACGAGACCGTTCAGGCCCTATATCCAGCCCGTCCGGCGCTTGAGGACAAGGCCGTTCAGGCCGGAGCGGGGGTCCGGGGGCGCAGCCCCCGGGGACGGGAAGGGAAGGGGCGGAGGGGGCGAAACCAAAGGGCCCGGCCCCCGGAGGAAACCCCCCGGACGACCGGACCCTTGAAGAGAGCGGGAACGAGCGGCCCGCTAGAGAACCGCGACGTTCACGATCCAGAAGCTCAGAGCGGCCACGAGCGCAGCCGCCGGCATGGTGATGAACCAGCCGAGGACGATGTTCTTGGCGACACCCCACCGCACGGCCTTCACCCGCTTCGTCGCCCCCACACCCATGATCGCGGACGTGATGACGTGCGTCGTGGAGATCGGCGCCTTGAAGATGTACGCCGTGGCGAACATGATCGACGCACCGGTCGTCTCCGCGGCGAACCCCTGCGGCGGATCGAGCTCGATGATCTTCCGCCCGAGCGTCCGCATGATGCGCCAGCCACCGGCGTACGTCCCCAGCGACAGCATCATGGCGCAGACGAGCTTCACCCAGACCGGGATCGGGTCGCCAGGACCCTGCACATCGGCGATGACCAGCGCCATCACGACGATGCCCATCGTCTTCTGGGCGTCCTGAAGACCGTGCCCGAGCGCCATGCCGGCCGCGGAGACGGTCTGCGCGATACGGAAGCCGCGCTTGGCCTTGTGCGGGTTCGAGCGCCGGAACAGCCACATGATCGCGGCCATCACCAGATAACCGACGAGCAGACCGACCACCGGCGACAGGAACATCGGGATGATGATCTTGTCGAGCACGCCGTTCCAGTAGACCGTCGTGCCACCGGCCAGCGCCGCGCCGACCATGCCGCCGAACAGGGCGTGCGAGGAGGACGAGGGCAGACCGAAGTACCAGGTGACCAGGTTCCAGGTGATCGCGCCGATGAGCGCGGCGAAGAGGATGCCCATCCCCTTCGACCCCTCGGGCGTCTGGATCAGCCCTTCACTGACGGTCTTGGCGACCCCGCTGCCGAGGAAGGCGCCGGCGAGGTTCATCACCGCGGCCATGGCGAGCGCGGCCCGCGGCGTCAGGGCACGCGTGGACACGGACGTGGCGATGGCGTTCGCCGAGTCGTGAAAACCGTTCGTGTACGTGAATCCGAGCGCGACCCCGATGGTCACGATCAAAGCAAAGGTGTCCATGAACGGGTCAGGACTCCTTGACGGCGATGGTCTCCACCGTGTTCGCCACGTGCTCGAACGCGTCGGCCGCTTCCTCCAGCACGTCCACGATCTGCTTGAGCTTCAGCACCTCTATGGCGTCGTACTTGCCGTTGAAGAGGTGGGCCAGCAGCTTGCGGTGGATCTGGTCGGCCTGGTTCTCCAGACGGTTGACCTCGATCCAGTACTCGGTGAGGTTGTCCATGGTCCGCAGGTTCGGCATGGCCTCCGCGGTCAGTTCCGCGGCCCGCGCCAGCACCTCGATCTGCTGCTCGACACCCTTGGGCAGCTCCTCGACCTGGTACAGGACGACCAGGTCGACGGCCTCCTCCATGAAGTCCATGATGTCGTCGAGGCACGAGGCCAGGTTGTAGATGTCCTCGCGGTCGAACGGCGTGATGAACGAGGAGTTCAGCTGGTGGAAGATCGCGTGTGTCGCATCGTCACCGGCGTGTTCGGCGGCCCGCATACGCTCTGCGATCTCGGCCCGGGCGGAGGTGTCCGCTCCGAGCAGTTCCATCAGGAGTTTCGAGCCCGTGACGATGTTGTCCGCGGATGCGGAGAACATGTCGTAGAAGCTCGTCTCCCTGGGGGTCAGACGAAAGCGCACGTTGGGGTCCTCGGGGTGCTTCGGTTCGGTCAGGCTGATGCTAGGCGCATCATCCGGCCACGGCTAATGGGCCGTCCCCCAGTGTCGCCCATCGGGCACAGTGATCAGCACAGGGTCCGGTACCGGCTTCTGGCAAGGGCCCTATACCCGGCAAAGTTCGATACCATATACCCACCAGGGGTATACGTACAGGGCGTAGCAGACGAGATTCGGCCAGATTTCCCGGCCGGATCACGACCGGCATCCGGGACAGTCCCCGGGCAGGCCCCTGACAAAACCGCCGAGCGGATCAACAGGAGGACGCGATGACGACCACCGAGGCCGGCGCGACCGCGCCCTCCGGCGACGGACACGAGGTCGTGACCGATCACGACCGCAGAGTCCACGGCTACCACCAGCAGAAAGACGAACACCTGAAGCGGCTGCGCCGGATCGAGGGACAGATCCGCGGGCTCCAGCGGATGGTCGACGAGGACGTCTACTGCATCGACATACTCACCCAGGTCTCCGCCTCCACGAAGGCCCTGCAGTCCTTCGCCCTCCAGCTCCTGGAGGAGCACCTGCGGCACTGCGTCGCGGACGCGGCCCTCAAGGGCGGCGACGAGATCGACGCCAAGGTCGAGGAAGCGACGAAGGCGATCGGCCGCCTGCTCCGCACCTGAGAGATGTGACGCACCTGACGCCGGGGACGTATGTGACATCCCCGACTCCTGTGACGTTCCGGACTCGGACCGGAGCACAGCGGGCGACGGGGGCGGAACCGGACCCCCGCTCCCCGGCACCTCGCCCCGGAACCGGGCGCTAGTCCCCCGCGCCGTGCGGACGAGCGCGTTCTTCGGCCACTTTCAGCACCTCGTCGATGCTCTCCAGGCTGAGCCGGTCCTCGTCGGCGGCCGAGGCCGCGATGATCAGGTCACCGCACAACTCGATCTCGGCGAGGGCCACGTGGTCCTGAACTGCCGTACCGCCGACCGGAGCCACGTGCGTCACCTCTTCCTGCCGTCACCGACTTCCTAGAGTAGGGAGCGGCCTACACACAGCGCATGGCACGGAAGGGCCATTTCCGGCCCTCCCGTGAAGCTACGGCTCCGGATGCTCTTGCCCATTCCGCCGGAACCCACTACTCCGCGATCTTCCCGGCGTAGATGTCCGCGGAGTCCGGCAGCCGTACGTCCGCGGCGGCGCCGAAGTCGTACAGCAGGGTCGTCGAGGCGACGTCGACGGTGCCCTTCTTCCGGTCGTTGACGAAGCTGAACCGGTGCCGGACCTTGCGCAGCCGCCCCTGGTCGTCGAGGTAGGCGTCGAACGGCACCGCGGTGGTGGCGAACCCTTTCGCCGCCGCGTTCAGCGCGGGCCGCTGCCCGGTCGAGGCGCCCCGCGCGGCCACCAGGAGATCGGCCGTCCCGCGGTAGTGCCGCACCGAGGTGCCGGCCACCTCGGTCCGGCCCACGTACGTCGCCGTCCGCGCGCCGCGCAGCAGCTCGGCCGCCGCGTACGGGTCGGTGACCCCGCCGGTGACCAGGTTCCCGTCCGACAGACCGGCGGTCTCCACCCGGACCCACTTGTCGGCGGGCACACCGGCGCCCCGGTTCTTCATGAACAGCGCCCCCGGGGCGAGCAACTCGGTGATCGGCCGGTGCTCGTCGGCCCCGGCCGGGTCCTGCGGCAGCAGCACCTTCAGCTCACCGGTCTGCCTGCGGAAGTCGTAGACGCCCTGTCCGCGGATGGTGACCCGGGTCCCGCCCGTGGCCATCTCCATGGACGTGGTGGCCTTGGCGCTGCCCGCGCGCTCCAGCTCACCGGCCGCCCGGCGCAGCGTCCCCACGGTGTCGGAGCCGGTGCCGACGTCCTCGGCGGCGGCCCCGCCGCCCGAGCACCCGGTGCCACAGACCACGAGTCCCGCCATGACCAGCGCCATCGCGGTCGCCCGCCCCTCCTGCCGCGCCACCATCGTCAGCCGACCCCCAGCCGGTCCGTCCCGGGCCTCCCTGTCGCCCCGCTTAACGACGGGTGGGGGCGGTCGTCACGCGGCAGGAGTCCGTTCACTTGCCTTGGGTAACGTTGTCGGTGTGGAGCAGCAGGACATCACCGACCCGGTATCAGAGCACCGTGCGACCACCGTCGAGCAAGGCCCCTTCTGTCTGGCCCGCTGCACCTGCGGCTGGCGGGGCCCGGCCCGCCGCGCGAGAAGCCAGGCCCGCGCGGACGGCACGGCCCACGCGACGGGCGACACCCTCTGAGGGACGCCCGGCCCCCCTTCCCTTCCTGTCGCCTTCCTCCCCTTTCGTGCCTTCCCCTGACCGTTTGCGGTCACCCCGCCGTTCCCCTCGCGGTGCGCGCGTGCTGGGATGCCGGGAGCTGTAGCGGTTTCGCGACCTTCGCGCGTGGAACCTGCGAGCCCGCAGGCCCGTCTCGTTCCACGGAACCCAGGGGAGGCGCACATGCAACGGCGTACGTTCATCGGCGGCACCACCGCCGTCCTCGCGGCGGCGGCGACGTCCGCCTGCAACGGCGGCGGGGGTGACGCGGCTTCCGGCGCCTCCGGCACAGAAGCGAGCGCCGCCGCGGACGCCACCGGCATACGCTCGGCGACCGCGAGCAGCCGCGCGGCCGCCAACTGGACAGCCCTCTCCCATGCCCTGGACGGCGCCCTCGTGCGCCCGGGCGACCGCAGCTGGTCGGCCGCGCACCAGCTGTACAACACGCGCTTCGACGGCCTGAAGCCCGCCGCCGTCGCCTATGTCGCGCACGCCGACGACATACGCACCACGATGGACTACGCCCGCGCACACGGCGTCAAGGTGTCGATACGCAACGGCGGCCACTCGTACGCCGGTTGGTCCTCCGGAGACGGCCGCCTGGTCATCGACGTCTCCAAACTGAACAAGATCCGCGCCTCGGCGAACGAGGCCGTCGTCGGCGCCGGCTCGAAGCTGATCGACGTCTACCGGACGCTGGCCGCGAAGGGCGTCACCATCCCCGCGGGTTCCTGCCCCACCGTGGGCATCTCCGGTCTGACCCTGGGCGGCGGCCACGGCGTGGTGTCACGGGCGTACGGACTGACCTGCGACAGCCTCACGCAGGCGACGCTGATCACCGCCGACGGCAAACAGCTGACCGCCGACTCCTCCACGAACAAGGACCTGTTCTGGGCGCTGCGCGGCGCCGGCAACGGCAACTTCGGCGTCGTCACCGAGCTGCGCTTCAAGACCCACCCGGCGCCACAGGGCGTCTCGGCGTACATGACCTGGCCGTGGGCGAAGGCGGCCGCCGTGGTGAAGGCCTGGCAGGAGTGGGGCCCCGGCCAGCCGGACGAGATCTGGTCGTCGTGCCATCTCGCGAGCGCGCCCGGCGGCAGCCCGACCGTCTCGGTCGCCGCCTTCTCCCTCGGCACCTACGGCGAGCTCCAGAACGCCGTGGACCGGCTGGCCGACCGCATCGGCTCCCCCGCGCGCAGCGTCTCCCTCAAGCGGCGCTCGTACGAGGAGTCGATGGAGGTGTACGCGGGCTGCTCGTCCTTCTCGGCGGACGCCCAGTGCCATCTGCCGGGCTCGACGCCGGGCCGCAACGCGCAGGGCGCCCTCGGTCGCGAGACGTACGCGGCCCGTTCGGACTTCTTCGACCGGTCGGTCTCCGCGGCCGGCATCCAGACGCTGCTGAGCCAGATCTCCGCGGTCCGCGGCGGTGCGGGCAGCATCGCGCTCACGGCGCTCGGCGGCGAGGTCAACCGGGTGTCGCCCACGGCGACGGCGTTCGTGCACCGCCGCTCCCGGATGCTCGCGCAGTACATCGTGTCCTGGCAGGCGGGCACCTCCGGCACCACCGCGCAGTCCTGGCTGACCGGCGCCCACCACGCGATGGCCCGGCACGCCTCGGGCGCGGCCTACCAGAACTACACGGACGCGACGCTGACGGACTGGCGCAAGGCCTACTACGGGGACGCGGCGGCCCGGCTCAAGACGCTGAAGCAGCGGTACGACCCGGACCGCTTCTTCTCGTTCCCGCAGGCGCTGTAGCCGGCCGCCGTGACGGGCGCGCCGGCCGCGGGCGTCCGCCCGTCACCGGTGCGGGCGCCCGATCGGGCGGTCAGGCCGCGAGGTCGCGCTCCTCGGCGTGCTCGGTGCGCGCTCCGGGAATGAGCGTCTCCTGTCCGGCGGGAACCGCGTTCCGCGCGCGGATCAGCCGTCCCGCGCGCGGGGACCGCTCCACGGCCTTCATGACCGGGGTCAGCAGGGCCATGGCGAGCGGCGACAGCAGCAGGGCGACCGCGGTGCCGAGGGCGAAGCCGCCGATGACGTCCGTCGGGTAGTGCACGCCCATGTAGACGCGGCAGAACCCTTCGAGGAGGGCGAGCCCTATCCCGGCGAGGCCGAACTTCCGGTGGGCGACGAAGAGGCCGACGCCCATCGCCATGGTGAGCGTGGCGTGGTCGCTGACGAAGGAGAAGTCGGTCTTGCCGCCGATCAGGACGTCGAGGCCCTGATGGTCGACGAAGGGGCGCGGCCGCTCGACGAAGCCCCGTATCGGAACGTTCACGAGGACGGCGATGCCGGCCGCGAGCGGGGCCCAGACGAGGGCGGCCACGGAGGACGCGGCGTCGGTGCCGCCCCGCCGCCGGACGGTCCACCAGCACCCGACGACCAGAAGGACCATCGCGAGCAGCAGACCCCACTCGCCGACGAACTCCATGGTGCGGTCGAACCAGTGCGGCGCGTCCTTGGCCAGGCCATTGATGTCGTACAGCAGGTCGACGTCGGGGTTCGAACCGGATTCGGCGAGTCCAGCCATGGTGCTGCGGCCCCTTCGTCGTCTTTCCCACGGTCGCGCCTGTTCGCGCGCCGCTCGATCCACCCCCGTGGTCGTAGAACAGGTTCTCTACGTGGAATAGGAACGCACAGTTCCCTGCGGTGGGTTCCGTACTCCACGGAACGATCACGCAGACGTTATCGAAGAGAGACACATCGCCGCAGCTCAGGGGGTGGGTTCAGATCGAAGTGGGCAATGCTTTCGCGCCATCTTCCGTCACCCGGGTGGCCCCGAAGTAGTCGGGGGTGTCGATGGGGTCGAAGCGGATGACGGCACCCGTGCGGGGTGCGTCGATCATGTATCCGCCGCCCACGTAGATCCCGACGTGCCGGATGGCGCGGGAGTTGGTGAGGTCGTCCGAGAAGAACACCAGGTCCCCCGGCAGGAGTTCGGACCTCTTGGGGTGCGCTCCCGCGTTGTACTGGTCGTTGGCGACCCGCGGCAGGGTGATCCCGGTGCTCTCGTAGGCGGCCTTGGTGAGACCCGAGCAGTCGAAGCGTCCGCCCTGGTCAGCGGTGCCGGTGCCACCCCACAGGTAGGGCGTGCCGAGCTTCTTCTGCGCATACGTGATGGCGGTCGCGGCCTGCTTCGAGGGGTCCACGCGGGTCACCGGAGCGGCGAAGCTCCTCGACAGCGTGGTGATCGTCTTCACGTAGTTCTGGGTCTCTTTGTACGGCGGGACACCCTTGTACTTGATGACCGCGTACGCGCCCGCGTTGTAGGCGGCGAGCATGTTCTCGGTGACGTTTCCGGGCGCGTTCTTCACATAGGAGGCGAGCTGGCAGTCGTACGAGGCCGCCGACGGAATCGCGTCATTCGGGTCCCACACGTCGCGGTCGCCGTCGCCGTCGCCGTCCACTCCGTGCGTGGCCCAGGTCCCCGGGATGAATTGCGCTATCCCTTCCGCTTTCGCGGGGCTCTTCGCGTTCGGATTGAATCCGCTCTCCTGGTAGAGCTGCGCGGCCAGCAGCGCGGGATTGATCGCTCCGCAGAGATTGCCCCACTTCTGCACGAGGGGCTGGTACGCGGCGGGGACCGCGCCCTTGGCGAGTCCGACGGCGCCGCCGCCGATGCCGTTGGCGAGGTTCCCGGCGACCATGTAGACGCCGACGACGAGCAGCATCACGAAGCTGATCCCCGTGCCGATGGCAACGGTCGCCACGATCCACGCCTTACGCACCGTCAACCGCCCCTCACCGCACAGGAGTCCGCCGACGTCAGTGTAGAGGCGGGGTCCGCGCAGGGGGGAGATCGCGCACAGGCGGCAGGCGAGGTTCCGCCGGACAGTCCCTAACCGGCCAGTCCGGCCTCGCGGTAGAGGTCGGCGGCCTCGGTGCCGAACACGGCGCTGTACGAGATGTCGTCGGTCTTCCCGCCCTGCTCGTGACCGCCGATCACGCCGACGACGGCGCCGTCCCCGTTCACCCAGGGGCTGCCGCTGGTCCCGCCGGCGAAGTCGGGGCACGCGATGCGCTGCTGCGTGCGGCTCTGCGCGGTGGGCTTGTCGGTGCAGGTGATGGCGGTGTCCGCGGAGCTGGGGTATCCGGTGACGGTCACGGCGGTGGCCCCGGTGGCGCGGTGCGCGGCGAAGGCGTAGGCGCCGCCGACGGCGTCCTCGGCCTTCTTGCCGTCGCGCTCGCCGAGCACGGCGAAGGCGATGTCGCTGTCCTCCCTGTCCTCGGCCCGCCCGTCCTTCCAGCCGTCGGGCAGGAACACGCGCCGGACGTCCCAGAACCCGTACGGCGCCTTGCCGTCGCGGTAGCCCGGCGCGAAGGACATCGCCCTGCCGCCGTCGAGACAGTGGGCGGCGGTGAGGAGGAGGTCACGCCCCGCGCTGTGCACGACGGAGGCGGTGCAGAAGTGCCCGCCGCCGCCCTTGGCCGCCGCGTCCCCGTGGAACAGGGCGCCGACGCGGGCCGTCCGCGCGTTCACGGCGGCCTGGACGGTCACGCCGAACGGTCCCGGCCCGTCGTCCGCCGCCGCCACGGACGAGGACGTCACGGCCAGCAGCACGACCGCCGCGCCGAGCAGCGCGGGCCGCCGCCGGGCTCCGGGGAAAGGGGTGACGCGGGTGCGCTTCATCGCCTCTCACCTTGCCCCGAGCGGGTGAGCAAAACCTTGGACGAGTCCGAGTATCGCCCGAGACCCCGCGCGCCGCCCGTCCGGACCCCGACAGCCCCGCGGCCACGGGCCCGGCCGGGCGTCCAGCCGGGTGACAGCCCCTTCCGGACAGGCCGGGGCGAGCCTCGGTCCACGCGCCACGGAGGCGGCGGCCCGGGGATACGGTGGCCGCGGAAGTCTCCGATCACGGACCCGGGGTCCGGACACGGCGCGGCAGAGGCCTGCTTCCACCCGGCCGGAGAGGAACACCACCGTTGACCGACATCCCCCCGGGCCTCGACTGGGTGCGGGCCGCGCCGGAGGGCGTGACCGGGCCGGGCCCCTGGATCGAGCTCGCCTTCGGCACGGACGGCCTCGTCCACCTCCGGGAGACCGGTGACCCGGAGAACGTCGTCACCACCACCCGCAGGAAGTGGGACGCGTTCGTCCTGGGTGTCCGCGCGGGCGAGTTCGACCACTTCGCCGCGGGGGCCGACGACGAGCGGCCCCCGGCTCCCGCCGCGGACCGCTCATGAGGCGAGGTCCCTCATGAAGTGAGGGCCGCTCATGAAGTGAGGCGCCGGGCTCCTACGCGGGTTCGGCTCCCGTGTAGGCGGCCGTGGTCCGGTCCGCCGCACCCCGGGCGCCGTCCTGCGGCTCACCGCCGGCGACGTTCGCCTCGTACCAGCTCTCGCTGCTGCGCGTGATGAAGTCACGGCCCTCGTCGGAGGTCAGCCAGGCCATGCTGTCCTTCGGGTCCAGGACACCGCCCGGGGACCCGAGGTGCCCGGCCAGGCCCATCACGCCGAGGTCCCAGCCGACACCGACCGCGCCCGGCCCGAACTGCGCCCAGCGTTCGTCGTCGACGTGCGCGATGTGTTCGAGCTGGAAGCGGGTGCGCTCGCCCTCCGGAATCAGCCGCACCTCGATCCAGCTCACGTCACCGCCGTACTCCCAGGTCGCCGCGAAGCTCTCGGGCGGCTCGCACCGCTCGACGGTGCCGCCCGCGTTGCCCTCCAGCTGGTACGTGCCGCCGAGGCGCAGGTCGCCGGAGACGGGCAGGAACCAGCGGGGGATGCGCTCGGCACTGGTCACGGCGTCCCAGACGTCCTCGACCGGGGCGTCGTAGGTCTGACTCAGCGTCACCACGCGGGCCTCGCCCGCCTTGTACTCGCGCGTGCCGACCGTGCGCCGCACGGCGTTGATCTGATGGGTCACGTCGATCACGATTGCTCCTCCGCAGTTCTGTTGCCGCCGTCGCCGGACGCGCGCAGGCGACGCTCCCGCTTCCCGCGGGCCAGTTCCGTCGCCAGGGCGTCCAGGTGGGGCGTCCAGAAGCGACGGAAGGGGTCCAGCCACGCGTCGACGTCCCGCAGCGGGGCCGGGTCGACCGCGTACAGCCGCCGGGCCCCCTCGGGCCGTACCGTCGCGAAACCGTTCTCCCGCAGCACCTTCAGATGCTGGGAGACACCGGGCTGCGATATCCCGAACTCCTCCCCGATGGCCTCGCTCACCGCTCCGGAGCTCATCTCGCCGTCGGCGAGCAGCTCCAGGATCCTGCGGCGCACGGGGTCACCGAGTACGTCGAATGCGTGCACCCCCCGAACGTATCAGCCAGCACTTATATAAGCCATCACCGATGATCACACGGATACGGCCCGCGCGCGTGCCCCCGCGACCGCACGGGGGGTTAGCCTGGAGGCGACGGACCGTCACGAGCGGTACGGGGACGCCGTGTCGGCCATCAGCGGTCCGCGCGAGCGCCGTAGAAGGGGACAACGACGGAACCACACGACAGGTTTCGCTCCCACTTCATTGCCCGGCGTGACCGACCGTGATACACAGAGTGACCATACGACTCTTCGTATAGCGCCGTACGCCTCCCGAAAGGGTCCCCGCGTACGCCGGTGACAAGGGATTCGTACGAAACCCGCCAACCAATGACGTCAAGTCGACATACGAAGGCGTCTTTGTCGGCGAGAATGGGCCCGACCTCTGCGCAGTGGCAGGGGGTGCAGAACTACCCACTAGGGGCGGTGACTTACATGCTTTTCGCAGCCGACAAGGGCGACATCAACACGATCATCGGCGGGATCGCCCCGGACTGGGGCCCCTTCGGCAGCCTGGGCAACGAAGCCAAGGTGATGGTCGAGGTGGTGATGGCGGTCGCCATCCTGCTGTGTCTCGGCATCGCGATCTGGGGTGCGGCCAAGCAGCGCATCGGCGCGACCGCCCTCCGCGACACCTTCAGCGCCGAACAGGGCAAGGGCCTCATCATCGCCGGGCTCACGGGAGTCTTCATCATCGGTTCCCTCGGCACGCTCTTCACCATCGTGTACGGCATGGCCGTGTAGACCGGCCGGTCCGCGCCGCACCGGGCGCGCGGCCGGTCCCCGGCCGGGCGTGCCCGGACAGAGCGTTCCTCCCCGACCCACCCGTCCGTCGTGCCCACCGGCTGAGGTTGCGTTTCCCTGATGTCGAGTCACCACACCGCGCCCGCGCGGGAACCAGCACGGCTACCGTCGTACTACGTGGTTCAGCGAGAGGTTGAGGGGGCGTACGCGGCATGAGTCTCGGAGACGAACCCGGGTACGGCGACGCCTCGCGCGGCGAGGACGGGGGGTACGGCGGCTCCGGCCAGACCCGCACCCGCCTCCCCGACCGCCAGGGCGACGTCTACGGCGGCGCCCGCCGTGGCCGCGGATCCTCCTCCCGGAGCCTGATCACGGTAGTCGGCGTCGTCGTCCTCCTCATCGCCGCGATCGCCTTCGCGAACCGCGGCGACGACTCGCCCTCGTCGGGCGACACGGGCGGCGACAAGGCGAAGACGTCCCCGACGGCCGCCTCCGGCGACCACCCCGTGGACACGAAGTCCGCCGGCATCCCCTCGGGCTTCCCCCACACGGGCGAGGGCGCCCAGAGCGCGGCCACCAACTACGGGATCGCGCTGGGCTCGACGGGGATGTTCGACACCGGGCAGCGGCACGCGATCGTCGACGCCGTGTACGCGCCCGACGTGGCTGCCGCGCGGCAGCCGGACCTGGACGCCGCGTACTCCAGTGAGAAGTTCCTGACCAACATCGGCCTGGACAAGAACGGGGCCGCGCCGGCCGGTCAGACGTTCGTCTCGCGGATCATCCCCGTGGGCACCAAGCTCACCGCCTCCGGCGGAGACACGGCCACCGTCGAACTCTGGTACACGTCGCTGTTCGGGCTGTCCGGAGAGGGATCCACCAACCCGGTGTCGGAGAGCTGGTACACGACGACCTACCAGCTCAAGTGGGTCGGCGAGGACTGGAAGGTCGCCGACTTCACGCAGAAGGACGGGCCGGTCCCGGTCGGTCGGGACCAGAAGGCCTCCACCGCCGACGACATGACCAAGGCTGTCGAGGAGTACGGAGGGTTCACGTATGCCCGCTAACAAGCCGCGTCGTGCCCTCTCGCTCGCTGCCGCGGTGGCGGCGGTGCAGTCGGCCGCCGTCCTGCTGGCCACCAACGCCCTGGCGGCCCCCACCCCGACTCCCAGCGGCAACGCGTGCGATCTCGTGCGCGGCCCCGCCAAAAAGTACTGCGAGGGCGACAAGAGCGGCGGCGGCAAGACCGGCCTCACCGGGGGCGGGCTCGGGTCGACCCTCGACCCGCTCTCCTCCCTGGCGAAGGGCTGCGCCGACGCCGCCTCCTGGACCGTCGACAAACTCTCCGCCGCCGTGAACGACACCGCCAACGTCGACTTCACGAACCCCAAGTTCCTCCAGCAGTACGCCGTCGTCTTCGCGGCGTCCACGATCCTGACCCTGCTGCTGTGGCTGCTGGCCGTGGCGAAGCGGGCCGTACGGGGCGTCCCCCTCGGCACGGCCCTCTCCGAGGCGATCGGGTTCCTCTGGCTCACCGTGCTGGCGTCGGCGTTCACCCCGCTGATCCTCTACACGGTCGTCTCGGCGACGGACGGCGTCACGGAGGTGCTCGCCAAGACCACCGGCAACCAGACGGACGCGTTCTTCGGGACGTTCTCCGGCGCCCTCGGCAAGGGCGAGAACATCGGCGGCGGCCCGATCATGCTGATCGTCGTCTCGCTGGTCTCGATCCTGGCCGCCGGTGTCCTCTGGCTGGAGCTGGTGATCCGGGCCGCCCTGCTGTACGTCGGCGCCCTGCTGGGCACCGTCGTCTACGCGGGCCTCGTCGACAAGAACCTGTGGGGCCACGTCCGCCGCTGGGCGGGCATCATGATCGCGGTGATCCTGGTGAAGCCGGTCATCGTGATCGTGCTCGGCCTCGCCGGCGCCCTCAGCTCCGACAGCGGCCCCGACGCGTTCTCCGCCGTCGTCTCCGGCCTCGCCATCATCCTGCTCGCCATCTTCGCCAGCGCGATGATCTACCGCTTCGTACCGGGCTTCGGCGACGAGATCGCCGGCTCCCGCAACAACCGCATCATGCAGGGCGCCGAGGGCAAGGCCGCAGCGGTCATGACCTCCCCGGCGACCATGGTCGCGCAGGGCATCAAGACCCACAGCACCCGCGCCGACAACGGCGGCGGGGGTGGAGGCGGAGGCAGCCAGCCCCGCCCCGCCAACCCCGTGTCCGGTGGTGTGGCCGCGCACAGCAGTCGTACGCCGAACGGAGGCGGCGGATCTGTCCCCTCCGCCGCACCCCCACCGCGTAGCAGCCCGGTCAACACCCCGCACGCGAGCAATACCCGCAACAGCAGCACCAACAGCACGGGAGGTGAAGGGCGTTGACGACCGAGTCCCACGTGTCCCACCTGGTCACGCCCCGCCGTACATATCTGATCGGCCGCGCCCGGCCGAACGCGATCGTCGGCCGCAACCGCGAGTCCGGCGAGATCGCGCTCATCATCGCGGGCGCGTTCCTCGGCATGATGTGCGGCCTGCTCGTCCCGGTCCTGTCCCTGCGGATCGTGCTGCTCATGGGCTTCCCGCTGGTCGCGCTGGCCGCGGTGTACATCCCGTACAAGCGCCGCACGTTCTACAAGTGGTTCGAGATCAACCGCAGCTACAAGCGGAGCCTGCGCAAGGGCACCGCCTACCGCAGCCAGGTGATGGAGGCCGGACTCCGCATCGACGGCAAGGAGGTCGAGATCGGCCCGCCGCCCGGCATCGGCCGGATCTCCTGGCTCGCCGCCCCCTTCGGCCCCGACGAGATCGCCGTGCTGCTGCACGCCGACCGCCGCACCGTCACCGCCGCGATCGAGATCGAGGGACCCGGCGTCGGCCTGCGCGACAGCGAGGACCAGGAGGCCCTCGTCGACCGCTTCGGGACCCTGCTCAAGCACGTGGCGAACGGCGACGGCTTCGTCACCCGCCTCCAGATGCTCGCCCGCACCCTCCCCGCCGACCCGGACGCCCACGCCAAGGACGTCTCCGTCCGCGGTGACGAACGGGCCCCCGGCTGGCTCCAGCAGTCCTACGACCAGCTCCAGTCGATGGTGTCCACCAGCAGCGAGCAGCACCGCGCCTACCTCGTCGCGTGCATGCACTACTCGCGCGAACTGGCCGCCGAGGCGCAGGCCATGGCACGCGCGGCCCGGCCGCAGGGCGGGCGCAAGCTCGACCGCGACGCCGGACTCGCCGTCGTCATGGCACGCGAGCTGACCGACATCTGCTCCCGGCTCCAGGAAGCCGACATCCGCGTACGGCAGCCGCTCGGTCAGGGGCGGCTCGCCTCCCTCGTGCACTCGATGTACGACCCGGACCACCCGATCGACCACATCCAGGCCATGACCAAGCGCAACGCCTGGCCGGCCGAGCTGGACGCCATGGAGCCGACGTACCTCCAGGCGAAGACGCGCGAGTCCTCCACCCGCGCGCCCTGGTGCCACTCCACGGCCTGGGTGAAGGAGTGGCCGATGACCCCGGTGGGCGTCAACTTCCTCGCCCCGCTGCTCGTCCACACCCCGGACGTCATCCGCACGGTCTCCGTGACGATGGACCTCGAACCCACCGAGATCGCCATCGAACGCATGCTGACCGAGAAGACGAACGACGACGCCGAGGCCAGCCGCGCCGCCAAGATGAACCGCACCGTCGACCCCCGCGACATCGCCTCGCACAACCGCCTCGACCAGCGCGGCGAGGACCTCGCGAGCGGTGCCGCCGGCGTCAACCTCGTCGGCTACATCACCGTGTCCTCGCGCAACCCCGAGGCGCTCGCGCGCGACAAGCGCACCATCCGTGCCTCGGCGGGCAAGTCGTACCTGAAGCTGGAGTGGTGCGACCGCGAGCACCACCGGGCCTTCGTCAACACACTGCCGTTCGCCACCGGAATCCGCAGGTAGGGGCTGATGCACTGATGCGGGATCCGCTGTCCATCGCTACCGATGCCTTCACGTCCTTCCTCTTCGGCAAGGTCGAGACGACCCGGCTCCCGGTCCGCACCTCCACCGGGCAGGCCCAGGCCGTCTACCTCCCGACCGCCGCGCCCGGCCTCGGTGACTCGGGCGTCATCATCGGCCGCGAGGTGTACTCCGGGAAGGGCTACATCTACGACCCCTTCCAGCTGTACGGGCAGCAGTTGCCCGCCCCGCACTGGCTGGTCCTCGGCGAGTCCGGCAACGGCAAGTCGGCCCTGGAGAAGACGTACGTCCTGCGCCAGCTGCGCTTCCGCGACCGCCAGGTCGTCGTCCTCGACGCCCAGGGCGAGGACGGCGTCGGCGAATGGAACCTCATCGCGGAGGAGCTGGGGATAACCCCCATCCGGCTCGACCCCACCGCGGCCCTCGACCTCGGCATCCGCCTCAACCCGCTCGACCCGGCGATCACCACGACCGGCCAGCTCGCGCTGCTCCGGACGATCATCGAGGTCGCGCTGGGGCACGGCCTCGACGAGCGGTCGGGCTTCGCGCTGAAGGTCGCGCACGCCTACGTCAACGAGACGATCGTCGAGCGCCAGCCCGTCCTCACCGACATCGTGGAGCAACTGCGGCACCCCGAACCGGAGTCGGCCGAAGCGATGAACGTCGCCATAGACGACGTACGGGCCTGGGGCCTGGACGTCGCACTGGTCCTGGACCGGCTCGTCGACGGTGACCTCCGGGGCATGTTCGACGGTCCGACGACGGTGGGCATCGACCTGGACGCCCCCCTCATCGTCTTCGACCTGTCGCACATCGACCGGAACTCCATCGCCATGCCGATCCTGATGGCGATCGTCGGCGTGTGGCTGGAGCACACCTGGATCCGGCCCGACCGCAAGAAGCGCATCTTCCTGGTGGAGGAGGCGTGGCACATCATCAACAGCCCCTTCGTGGCGCAGCTCTTCCAGCGGCTGCTGAAGTTCGGGCGGCGTCTCGGCCTGTCCTTCGTGGCGGTGGTCCACCACCTGTCGGACGTCGTGGACGGCGCGGCGGCGAAGGAGGCCGCCGCGATCCTGAAGATGGCGTCGACCAGAACCATCTACGCGCAGAAGGCGGACGAGGCACGGGCGACGGGCCGGGTGCTCGGGCTGCCCCGATGGGCGGTCGAGATCATCCCGACGCTCACCCCGGGCATCGCGGTCTGGGACGTCAACGGCAACGTCCAGGTGGTGAAGCACCTGATCACCGAGACCGAGCGCCCCCTCGTCTTCACCGACCGGGCGATGACCGAGTCCTCCGCGGACTTCCTCTCCGACAACGCCATGCGCGCCGCCGAACTGGAGGCCGAGGAGAGAGCGGCGGCCTTCATGGAGCAGCATCTGAGTGATCTCGACGGCTCCTCCGAGTCCACGGTGGCGTGAGGGGCCGGCTGAGATGAGAGCGGACGACCGGCACGACCTCCGCCGCGAGCGCGAGGGCGGCATCCCCGACGGCCTGCTGATCGGGGTGCTCGGCTTCCTCCTCGGCATGACCCTGATGGTGTGGACGGCCACGGGCCTCGCGGGTCTGTTCTCCCGCGGTGCCTGGCCGGACGCCGTCACCTTCGCGCGTACGCCGCTGGCCATGCGGTACCTGATCGGCGCCCCGCACGATCTGCCGGGCGCCTGGCCCGACACCCCCGCCGCCCAGCTGTCCGGCTACGGGCTCTTCTGGGGGCTGTTCATCGGCCAGTTGATGATCCTGCTGGTCCTCACCGTGTTCGTGATGGGCACGGTGGCCCGGTGGCGCGCGGGCCGGGCCCGACGACGCGCGGAAGCCGTGGCGTCCGCGGGCGCGATCGGCCCGGTGGTCCCTTCGGCCAGGACCGAACAGCAGGCGTGGGCGGAACAGCAGCCCCCGGCCGCCGCGCGGTATCCCGGCCCGGCGCAGCCGACGGCCGCGGCGCCGCCCGCGACGGCCCACACGCCTTCCCCCGCCACCGAGGACGTCCGGACGGCGGACCGGTCCGGAGAGCGGACGGGCGCCGCCCAGACAGGCGCACAGCCGGCCGGGCGGACCGCCGGCCGGGCCGCCCCGGGTGCGGACGCGGGGGCGGTGGCCGCCACGATGTGGGCGGGCGGCCGGGAAGCGGCTCCCACCGACGGCACGGCCCCCCTCACCACCACTCCGGCCCAGCCGAAGCAGGCCTGGGAGAACACCCACGCGGTCGTCCTCGCCGCGGCCGAGGCCCGCCGGCCCACCGCCGCCCAGGCCGTGCGCGACGCCGAGGGTCCCGCCCTCGTCGTCACCTCCGACCCGCGCATCTGGTCGGAGACCAAGGACGCCCGCGCCAAGCTGGGCCCCGTCCTCCTCTACGACCCCACCCACCTGTGCGACACCCCGGCCCGCCTCCACTGGTCCCCCGCGGCCGGCTGCCAGGACAGGGAGACAGCCGCGGCCCGCGCGAACGCCCTCCTCGCCGCCGTACGCCCCACCGCCAAGGTCGACCAGGCGATGGCCGACGTCGCCGAAACGCTCCTGCGCAGCTACCTGCACGCCGCCGCCGTCGAGGGCAAGGCCTTCCGCCACGTGCACCGCTGGGCCCAAGGCGCACAGGTCCAGGACGCCGTACGGGCCCTGCGGACGAACCCCAAGGCCGCGTCCGGCGCCGCCGGCGAACTTGAGGCCGCGCTCACCTCGCACCCCGAACGCCGCGACATCGCACAGGAGTTGACGGCCCGGGCGCTGTCATCGCTCGGCACGGTCAACATCCGCGAATCCTGCACCCCGAACCGAACTGACAGCCTCACCCTGGATTCTTTCGTCGACGAAGGGGGCACGCTCTATGTGGTCGGCGAACCCATCGAGGATCCCAAGGCGAACCCCGGCGCGATGCCGCTCCTGACGGCCCTCGCCTCAAGCGTGGTCGAGCGTGGCCGGCGCATGGCCGAACGGTCATCCTCCGGTCGGCTCGACCCACCACTCACCCTCGTCCTCGACGACGTGGCGGCCGTCGCCCCGCTCCCCCAGCTCCCGGACCTCCTCACCACGGGCCCGGCCCGTGGCCTCCCGACCCTGGCGCTCCTCCGCTCCCGTGAGCAACTCCGGTCGCGGTGGCCCGGATACGAGCTTCCGGACTGACCGGCGGCCGGCCCGCGGACGTCACGTGAGCGTCAGGCGCACCGCCCGGACCCGGCCGTCGACACCGTGCACCGGATCGACGCCCACGTCGACCGAGCCGTCCCGCAGCGCGGCCCGTACACCGGCCACCATGCCCTCGGGGACGGTCAGTTCACGGACGCGGTGCTGCGAGAGGTAGGCGGTCAGGGCAGCGGCGGACACTCCTGCCCTGACGTCCATGCTCTGCGGCACCCGGCCGAGGCGCAGGAGGTGGCCGAGCTGTTCGTCGGTGCGGACGGTGTGGATGAGGCCCTCCGGATCCAGCCGCGCGATGACCTCGTCGGCGTACCGCGCACTGTCGAAGCGCGACCAGGCCCACATGAGCTGGGCGCGGACCCGCACGAAGGGGTGGCCGGTGAAGCGGGCGAGGAAGGCGACGGAGGCGTCCGAGGCGATGTGCGAGGCCGCGATGACCGTGCGGTAGGCGGCCATGTCGTCGTCGAGTTCCCCGGGTCCGGGCAGCAGGTGCAGGATCAGCGGCCCGACGTCGGCCAGCGCCCGCGCCTCCTCCTCGCTCCCCGGAGGGACGAGGGCGGCCGCCGACCGCTCCACGGCCTCCCGCACGGACGGGCCGAGCGCCGTGGCGTGCTCCAGGCAGGCCGCCGCGAGGAGGTGGATCCGCGTCCGCACCCGCTGGTCCGGCGCACGCTCCCCCCGCGCCAGCAGCTCCCGGAAGATCGTCTCGCGCTCCCGGGGGCGGGTGAGCGCCACGGCCATGCGGATCACGTCCTCCCACTGGTCGTCGTCCGCGTGCTCGACCAGCAACCCGAGGTCGCCCTCCGCCACGGCGGCCCGGGCGCCCAGGAAGTCCTGGAAGGTGCGGTGGACGAAGTCCACGGTGCCGGGCGCGGGTTCGCGCACCAGGCCGCTGCGCTGGACGAAGTGGTCGAGGACGGCCGGCGCGCCGCCCAGCCCGCCGACCTCCGGCACCGCCGGAAGCACCCGGGCGACGATCGCCTCCGCCCGTGAACGGTCCATCTCCGTACGGCCGTTCCTGATCAGCCAGTAGGCGAGGAGCTGGAGCACCTCCAGCTGCGGCTCCTCTCGGAGTGCGGGGACCGCCATGTCCCGCTCCCGGTCACGGCGGCTGAGCAGCATCGACAGTGCGGCCTCGTACAGCTCCTTGCGCCCCTGGGGCAGCCGGCCGCGCCGGTCGTGGTGCAGGGCGCAGATCAGCCCGCACATCAGGGGGTTGGTCGCCAGCCGCCCGAGGTCCGGCTGCGTCCGCACGGCCGTGCGCAGCTGCGCCGCGTACCGGGCCCGCTCGCCGCCGTCGTCCGTACCCGCCCCGGCGGCCGCGTGCCACCGGTCGATGAAGGCCGCGACGTCGGACGGCCCCATGGCGGAGAGCGCCAGCTCGCAGAACCCGTCCTCGACCAGCCAGTCATGCCCCACCGCCGAAGGCCGGGAGGTGACCAGCCAGCGGTTCTCCCCGTCGTACGTCTCCATCAGGTCCCGCAGCCATCCGCGGGTCCGTTCCCGCTCGGGCTCGGGCACCTCGTCGATCCCGTCGACGAGGATCAGCCCGCGTCCGGCCAGGAGCACCCGGTCCTCCCAGCCGTCGGGCTGCCCGCCGGCCAGCGGGCAGCCCGACGCGGCGAGCAGGTCACGGGGGCCGGGCAGCCGCTCGCCGTGGCGCGTGAGGGTACGGAGCGGGAGGACGAACGGCACCCGGTCGTCGAGATACTCCAGACGGCCGGGCAACTCCCCCCGGGCGGCGGTGACGGCCAGCCACTGCACGAGCGTGCTCTTCCCGGAACCGGCCTCACCACGCAGCAGTACCCGCCGGTCGGCGGCGAGTGCCTGGTCGGCGGGTTCGGTCCCGTCGGCGAGCGCCCACTGATACGCCCGTACGCGCTCCAGGTCGGCCGCGCGGTCAGGATCACCTCCGGAGGCCGGGTCACCGCCCCGAACACCGGGTCCGCCACCGGGCGGCGGGCCCGGCACCCGACGGGTCGTCTCCAGGTTCAGGTACGCCACGTCCAGCGGCCACCGCGTGGGCGAGCTGCTCAGATCGATCCCGTGGATGGTGAGCTTGCCGTGCTTCTTGCGCAGGTGCTCCAGATACCGCTGCTCGAAGGCGGCGTCCTCGCCGCCCGGCAGGGGACTGCGACGCACCAACTCGTCCACCTTGGCGATGAGTTCGTCGAGACCCCGGGCCTGCTCCACCAGCGCGTGCGCGACGAAGGTCGATCGCTGGGTGAAGAACTGCAGGATGTGCAGGCAGGCGGTGTCGACCAGACGCTCGTAGAAGTACGTGGCCCGGGAGCTCAGATGGCGCTCGGGACGGTCACCGGCCCGTCGCAGCTCCCGCGCGAACTCCTGGTGCCCCAGCCGCACTGCGTCGAGGTCGGTGAGGGTGAGGTCGCCGAGCGCGTGGAGCGTGGCGCCCAGTGCGTCGGCGACGGCCTGTTCCTCGTCGGCGGCGATGGGCCGTTCGCCGCTCCGCAGCCCCTGTCGGACCAGCTTCGCGGCGAGTTCACGGACGTCCCCCTCGGTGAGGGAGCGCTTCTCTCCTGTGAAGGAGACGTATCCGGAGATGCGGATCGGCCGGTCGACGAGACCGGCGCCGGGTCCCTCGGAGACGAACAGCTTCTTCACGAGGGGGCCCACGGCGGCCGAGGCCAGCCTCGTTGCGACAGCGGCGAGTTCCACGTGTGCTCCCCCGGGACGGCTGCGATCCTCCCAGGGATCCTAGGCCGCGGCGCCGGGCGCCGGAGATCGTTCCGTCACGCGCTCCGGGTGATCACGAACTCCAGCTCCAGTTCCCCGTTGTCCCCGGGCATCGGCACGGAGTTCCCGGTGGGACGGAAACCGGCCTTGCGGTAGAACGCCTCGGCGCGGCTGTTCTTCTCGTGGACGAAGAGCCGTACGCGCTCCAGTCCGATCCCCCACGACCACACGAGAGCGGCGTCGAAGAGCGCCTGGGTCACCCCGGCCGCGCTCCCCCGGTGCTCGGGCCGCACGAAGACCCCCACCAGATGGGCCTGGTTATGCTCGGTGACCGTCCCGAAGGGGTCCACCGAACCGGCCTCCTCGACCAGCACGGTCACGGAACCGTCCCACGCGCCGTCCTCGCCGACCGCCACGAACTGCTGTCGCCCCTCGACCCCCACGGCAGCCCCGGCCGCCCGCTCCTTCCAGAAACCGTCGGCCTTGGCGGAGGCGTCCTCATAGGTCTCCAGGAACGCGAGATGAGCGACGGGGTCCCGGAGTGCGTCGAGCCTGAGCTCCTTCACCTGACGCCACTCGTCGGGCCATATCGAACGGATCACGTGGTTCATGAGGGTCACGGTAGTACGGGCCCGCACCCTCGCTCACCCGGATATCCACCCTGCCGAACGCCGCCGGCCCGCCCCCCGTCATGCTCTTCCCTTGTACGACAGTTCCAGCCAACAACCGCTACAGCACCGGCTCGTCAGGGAGAAGCACCGCATGGCCAAGGTCCAACTCGAGGAACTCCGCACCGTCATTCATCCCGAGGGCAAGCTGGACAGCAGGGCCGAACACTGGGCCGGCCGCCTCTACATGAGGTCGCTGTCCCTCCGCGTCACCCTCCGGCTCGTCGACGCTCGTATCTCGCCCAACCAGATCACGGTGATCATGGTGGCCGCGGGGGTCCTCTCCGGAGTCGCCCTGATCCTGCCGGGACTCGGCGGGGCGGTCCTGTCCGTCCTGTTCATGCAGCTGTATCTGCTGCTCGACTGCGTGGACGGTGAAGTGGCCCGCTGGCGGCGCCAGTTCAGCCCGCTCGGCGTCTACCTGGACCGGCTCGGCGCCTACCTGGCCGACGCGGCCGTCATGGTCGGCATGGGCATCCGCGCCGCTCAGCTCGGTCTCGACCCCTACCTGGTGGCGGGGCTCGCGGCGGCCGTCGGTGTCCTGCTGCTGAAGTCGTCCTCGGACCTCGTGCACGTGGCCCGCTCCGACAGCGGCATGCAGAAGGCGACCGACCAGTCCGTCGTCCCGCGTTCCAGCGGCCTCGCCAGCGTGCGCCGGCTCGCCTCGGCCGTCGGCCTCCACCGCCTGGTCAACGGCATCGAGTGCACCATTCTGCTGCTCGTCACCGCGGTCATCGACCTCGCTCTCGGCGACCTGACCGCCACCCGCATCACCACGATCGCCGTCACGGCGATCGTCTGGCTCCTGGTGCCGGCCCACATCGTCTCGATCGTGGCGTCGTCCCGCCTGAAGTAACCGGAAGCAGCCGGAAAACGAGAAAGGGGGCGGTCTCCGTAAGGAGACCGCCCCCTTTCTTCTTCAATTCCCGGACGACCAGGCCACCGGACGACCACGCGAAAACGATCCGGAACGCAGAAAACCCCCGTACCGGTATCCCCGGTACGGGGGTTTTCTCTAATATTAGTTCGGCGGCGTCCTACTCTCCCACAGGGTCCCCCCTGCAGTACCATCGGCGCTGTGAGGCTTAGCTTCCGGGTTCGGAATGTA